>JAYZCF010000077.1:0-12134 GCA_036338455.1 Planctomycetota bacterium | reverse complement strand
CTGCGCGGTAGCATGCCCGGATTGGACAGTGCTGGCAGTCTGTGGTCGAATGAAGCTTGACGCCGCGCAGCGCTCCGTCCCGGGTTACCGGAACCTATTTCTCTTTCACTCTGTTTCCCTGCCGCCGGTAAATTCTCATGGCCATGCAATCTAAAACACCGGCGGTCCAATACGAGATGGTCAGCGATCAGGAAACGCATTCCGTGCTGGTCGGTTATCTGTTTTGGATCTTTGGCTTTTTCGGCTTACACCGTTTTTATTTCGGCAAGCCATGGACGGGGGTCCTTTGGTTTTTCACCTTAGGTCTTTTACTCGTGGGCTGGCTGGTGGATGCGTTCCTGGTCCCCTCGATGAATCGGGAGGCGAATCATCGTTATGTGCCGGGGCCGGTGGATTACAATTTGGCGTGGGTGCTGCTGGTTTTTCTCGGTTGGCTTGGCTTGCACCGGTTCTATATGGGCAAGGTGATCAGTGGCCTGATTTATCTGTTGACGCTCGGTCTTCTCGGTTTCGGCTGCCTGTTCGATCTGGTCTGCCTTAACAACCTGGTCAGTCAAGAGAATTACCGGCGCAAGCACTGGTTGAACTGAATCGGCACGAAAACGATGGCGTTACCTGCGTTTCCCGTTTGTCCACGAAACGGTTACTGCTTGAGAATCGCCGGCGTATTGACCGGGCCATCGTAAGTCTCTCCCTCAGGGACATAATTCCAGCCAAGAAACATCCAGCCTCGATCGGTTCGAAACTGGACGAGTTTCAATTGCCGGGCCAGGGGGACTTCCTTGAGCAGGTCGCCATCGACCGGTATCAGGTTTTTCGGCAACTCGATTTCCGGAGCACTGCCGTCGTCATTGGCCTTGTCCAATTGGCGTTCCAGAGCCGTTTTGAAGGCGACGGTCTTACCATCTTTTTCCTCGGTCAGGTAATCGACCTGCGCCTTGCCATCCCGCTCCAGGTAGATCTTGCCGTCACGGCCGACGAGCTTGAATTTCAATTTGATACTCAGGCCATAGTTAATCGTGTTCTGTCCCTGGCGGAACCGAAGACCGGTCACGACGACCGCAAAGCGGTCTTTCTCAAATTCGAATTGGATCGGCCGCTTGTCACTGAACAGGATTTGCCAGTCACCATTTTCGCCTTCCCGCAAATTCGCCATGTCGACATTCAGCAGGTTTTCCAGCTGGTCGGCCAGTTCGTAGTTCCAGTAAGCTTTTCCCGCCACGACCTGGCTGCCGTAATTACTCAGGGCGGTTTCATTCAAACGGACCGAAACGGCGGAGGTCGGATCGCCCGTTTCGGGAGGGGCGACGGGTGCGGCAAGATCGTACGGGCTGGTTTTGATTCCCGTGATGTAGAAGTGATCCGCGGTCGTATTGAGGAAGATTTCCGGAAGCAGCGCGACGTTCTGGGCGCGTCTTTCCTGGAACTGATCGATACGCTCCTGCCCCTCTTCGAGCACTTCGTTGGTCTGGTCCAAGAACTGGTTGAGCATCCTTTTCTCCAGCCGGCTGGCCGAGATGCTTTCGCTCAGCATTTTGTCCTTCATGTATTTCTTGCGGGCAAACTTCTGGATCAAGCGACAGGAACTGCTCACCCCTTTGAATCGAGATTCGAGGCTGGCGGCCACGTAGGCATCCGAGACAAACAGTCCGGATGTGTTAAGGAACAGGCTCCGTCGCGCTTCGACTTCGGACGAACCCTCCGCGTAAGCCGTGATTCGCCCTTGCTTCGTGTACGTGTCCGATTCGACATTGCCCAGGAGTCGGAGGCTGAGATGGGCCTGGCTCGGATCGGGAATGAGATCGATTGAGACGTCCCCGGTGATTTCAGCTTCTCCCAGGATCAATCGTCCGAGGATGTTCTCCCGGACCGGTTGGGTGTCGGAGATCGTTCGCCCGCCCAGCTGGTTGATCAATTCACCCGATACCGAGATTTCGACGTTGGGCAACGAATGGTTTCGTCGAATGGCGGCAATCAGTTGCGCGGCCTGGTTGCTATCGCCCAGTTCTCCCAAAGCTTTGCCAACTTCGGCCTGTGCCACTCGGTTGGTGGGGTCGGATAGATCACCCAGATGTTTCAGGATCGTGTCGTAATTGGCGTCGAGGCTCTGTTTTAGCTGGCGGTCGGTGCCGTTGGCGAAGAGTCGGCGGAACCGCGAAAAGGAGTGTTGAGCCTTGGCGAATTGGATATCCCTTCGATCCGTCTGCAAGGTGTTGAAGGCGCGTTGGTACGGGCTCATAGCGCGACCAATCTGATTGCGCCGCTGCAAACGAGCCTTTTCATTCGGTTCCAAATTCTGTTTATCGTCTTGCAGCTGTTTGATCCGCTTTTGCAACGCCTGCTTTTCCTCTTCCAGCGTCTTCATGCTGGATTCGAGTTTCAGCTTGTCGCGGTCAACGGATTCCGGTGTGACCGGATCCTGGTCTTGCGATTTTTTTCGCGCTTTTTTGGAGCCGCCCTTGGCGTCATCCGGGACCGGACCGTCACCTTGACGGGATTTCTTGTCCCGCAATTTTTTCAGCCACTGTTGCACCTGTCCCATTTGCTGGTTCAGCGAATTGAGTTGCTCATCGATTTTTTTCAAAGCTTGCCGCGCCGACTTGATTTCCTGTTGGATCTCTTCTGGGGTGCGGAAGTCGGGAACCTCAACCTTGACTTGCGTCAGGAATGCGACCAGTTCATCCGGCTTCAAGGTCTCAAACACCTGGACCCGTGTCGCTTCATCGAGGCTCTCTTCGTAATGTTGCTTGAGCGCCTGCAAATCGTGGACTGCGCGATCTCGGCGATACTCGATCTCTGCCTGGGAGATCGGGGCCAGCTTCGCTCGGCTCTTGGCCAGCGTGTCGTAAATGTCCCCGGTTGCTCCGTTGGCGAGATGTTGGATCTGTCGCTGGAGTGCGTACTTCACATCGAGGAACGCTGGAGTGTTGAGCTCCGGCTGATCCACGTTGAATCGTTTGAGAACCGCTGCCAGGATCTGGACGTCCGCCGCGTCACCTTTGGCAGCTTCCGTTTCCAGTTGGTTCAGGTCGAGTTCTTGACGCCATTGTTGCGCCTGGCTGTCGGTGCCGAGCGAGATGGTTAAATGATGGACGGCCAATTGGAGTTCCCGGGCCGAGTCGGCCACCGAGAGTCGGGGCAGACTGATGAGCAAGACAAACAGCAGGAAGCAGGTCCAGGGGGCCGGTTGGTGCAATCTTCTTGATTGAATCATCGATTCCTCAACGTCCTTTTTTTGGATCAAAGCGTGTTCTCAAGGTGGCGTGGACCAAGGCGGGCCGCTGGAGACCATCGGCGTTGCGATAAAGGCTCGGATGAGCTTGGTTTATCAACCTTTAGTTTAGATTAGAAGGATAGCGTATCTGGCGGGGATAAAAAGAAGACGTAAATTAAAGAATGTTTTTTTGAGGCCTATCGCGTATCGGTCCAGAATTTGCATAATTCGAGAAAAACACCGGCTAAATGCCCCGCTGCTGTTGCGGCCCGGATGTGCTGTTTTTTTTGTTTAAGACGATAAAAACACGAAAAAGGTTGGGTGACTTCCGGCCGATCGGAAGCGGGGAATGGAACGTGGAGATAGGAACAGAATGAGTGACTTTATACACGAGCGTGGAAAAGCTTTGGAAAACCAGTTTTTCCGTGATAAGGACCAACACCTGTTGGAGCAACTGCGACAGGAGATGCAAGACGAGGATGCGCGCAAGGCATTGGCAGCCAGCAGTGGCATCGAGGACGAAGCTGTTCTGAAAGAATTGGTGGAAAACCATGTCTCGGCCGAGTCCTTGACCAGCGTATCGCTCATTCCTCTGGTGGCGGTTGCCTGGGCCGATCATACGCTGGAGCCGAACGAGCGTCGGACCATTTTGACCGCTGCGACTTCCTCGGGCATCGAACCTGGTTCGGTGGCGTATCAACTGGTCGAATCGTGGTTGGAAGAACCACCGGCACCTGAATTGTTCGAAGCTTGGAAGCACTACATCGCGGCGCTGCGACAGATGGTCGATGGCGTCTCCCTGACGCACCTGAAGACGTCCGTGATGAAACGCGCTCGCGAAGTGGCCGACTCGGCGGGTGGTATCCTGGGGATCGGGCGTGTTTCCGAAATGGAAAAAAAAGTCCTGGACGAGATGGAAGCCGCTTTCAGTGGTTGAGTTCTCGCCTGCGGGCAGCGGTACGTGATCGCGAGGTTCCTTTCATTTTTACCGAGGACGCCGGTCCGCTTCGGTTTTGCGTCACGCTTCGATACGAGCGCGCTGCTGGCTAACGGTACGCTTCGCTAATCTGCCGAAGGTACGCCAGCACGTCGTCGAGGTCCTCGGTCATCACACCGGTTTGCCGGCCCTGACGGTCGCACTCCCCCAGCAATAATAATTCGCCGTAGCTCGGGTTTTCCCTGAGGCGGCGGTGTTTCCGGGCGCCGATCGTGTGATCGTGGATGGCGTGGGCCAGCATATGGTGTTCAATCAACCAAGCGGTCCGTTCGCTGATAAATCCCTCCAACGCTTCCAGACCGGCTGGTACATGATCGGCCGGATCGATCCCTTTCCCGACGTCATGTAGCAGGGCGGCCAACAGGAAATCTTCGTCGTACGGGCGTTGGTCACATGCCAGTCCGTAGACCTGCAGGCTGTGGTACAGCACGTCGCCCTCGGGGTGATAGCGACGGTCCTGTTCGATGTTCTCCAAGGGGAGCAGCAGACCGGCATAGACCTGGAAGCGATCTACCTGTTCGTCCTGTTTGGCGAGCTCCGCCTCCAATTCGAGATCCGGGTATTCCTGGCTCAGTAGCTGGCGCAACTGGGGGATATTCGCTTTTTCGATCGGCTTGCCAGTAATGGAACTGCGAAAGGGATAGCTCTTCTGTCCCACCGGGTAAACGGTCAGTTCGAATTCGAAACCGTCGTACAGGCGGATATGACGAAACGTTTTTGTTTCGCCATCTTTCGAAACCTGCTTGCGCTCAACGTCGAAGACCATGCCGTGGTATTCCAATTCCGCCGTGACCGCTTCCAGGCTGTCGGAGAAAAGGTGAAGGTCGATGTCGCTCCCTTGTCGTACGTGGCCTGTCAGCACACTGCCAATCAAACGGGGGGAATAGCGTTCCAGACGCTGCATCAGGGCGAGAGCGGCAACTCGCATCTCCAGCAGATGAACGGTGCGAGCGTTTCCCTCGTGTTGCCGCGCCAACAAATCGATTTCCTGGCGAATCTCGGCGTTGCTCGGTAGCTCTGAAGGTTTGACCCAGCGGCAGCCGAGACTGCGCGCCGCTTTCATTTTGGCCCGGTAATATTCGGTTTCGTCCCGATCGTACATCAACCGGGCGGCCTGCCAGGCAATCTGTTGCCTGAATTTTGAAGAGCGCATGCTGCTTTCGTACTGGCGGTTGAGCGCCTCAAGGGAATCTTCTCGAGCAAGGGGGCAGGCCGAAGCGCGGACCCTTCACTCGACCCGCGGTCGAGGGGACGAACCCTCGATTGTATCGGACATCGCGGTCTCTTTGAGCCGGTGCCGTGGGGAATGGAGCAACGCGTCCCGGCGTTTGGAAAACGGATCGCTCCACTCCGGTTCCTCCTGGGAAAACTCTCTTTTGGCAGTTTGTCCCTCAAATGGGGCAACTTTTGTGTTAAACAGTTGTTTCATACAGCTGTTTGGACTACAGTCGCGTTTTCATTCGATTGGGGATCATCGAACGGAATCTGCCACACCCCCCCCTCTGTGTAGGGGGTGTTAGACTTTCCGCAGGCATTGTGCGCCCTCGAGCAGGCCGATTATCTATGAATCGTGAAGAGACTACCAAGAACCGTATCCTGGCTGCCGCCGGCCCGATTTTTGCGCGTCGCGGTTTTCAGCAAGCGACGGTGCGGGAAATTTGCGATGCGGCCAATGTGAATTTGGCCAGTATCAACTATTACTTCGGCGATAAGCAACAGTTGTACATTGACAGCGTGATTCTGGCCCGAGAGCAACGGGCACAGCAGTTTCCCTTCCCTTCCTGGTCGGATGATACGTTGCCGGAGGTTAAACTTCGAACCTTTGTGGGGATGTTGTTGAAGCGGGTGGTCGTCATGCAGACGATCCCCTGGCAGGTGCAACTCTTGATGCGTGAAATCCTGAATCCGACCGAAGCTTGTCGGCAATTAGTCGAAGATTACTTTCGGCCGATTTTTGACCGCCTGCTGCGGATCGTGGACGAGTTGACAGTAGAACCGTTGCCCCAACTGCGCCGAACCCAGATCGGTTTCAGTATTATCGGGCAGTGCCTGAATTACCGATTTTCGGCGGGCGTGATTTCGTTGATGGTTCAGGAGGATCAACGTGAGGAGTGCTTTGACTGGGATGAATTGACCAATCACATTACCGAGTTTTCATTGGCCGCGATTCGAAACCTGGACGCACCCAGTGCCCTCGACTCGTTGCCCAAGGCTACGAAAACGTATTAATGAACGAAAAGATGGAAACAACAGCCAAGACCGAGCCGGAAGTCTCGGCGAGAAGCCTACCGAAAAAGGGCGTGAGTAAGGAAGTTTTCAAATACGTCCTCTCCGCGTTGATCTTGGGCGCGGGTGTGGCCGTTGCGCTCGTGCTGACCTCATTACGGGGTGAGCTCGGTTCGGCCGATATCCGCAACCTTAACCCGAAAGCGGATGTGGTAGCGGCTCAGTTGTATCAGGGCCCCCTCGATCTCGTTGTCTCGGGAACGGTGGTCCCCTATCGGGAGATTGAAATTGCGGCCCAGGTGGGCGGACAGATTACGACCAAGTACCCGGAATGCGAGGCGGGCCAATTCGTCAAGAAAGGGGCCAAGCTGTTCGAGATTGACCGCTCTGACTACGACCTCGATGTCAAGACAATCAAATCGGAAATTCAGCAAGCGCAACGCTCGCTAGAGGAAGTTGAAAAAGAAATCGAGGGTGCGATCAAGAACATTGAACTCGCACAGTCCGAATTCGAATTGCAGCAGAAAGATTTCGAGCGGACCAGCCGAATTTCCGGCGCGCTCTCTGAATCGGAATTGGACCAGGCCAAACGTGTTTTGCTGCAAGCTCAGACCGCTTTGACGGGTAGGAAAAACTCACTTGACCTGCTCCGCGCCCGCGAATTGAAAATGCAGGCTTCCCTGGATCTGGCGAAAAGTCGGCTCGAAAAATCGGAATTGAATCTGCAGCGGACCACCGTGTTAGCGCCCGATGACGGGGTGATCGTAGCCGAGTTCGTTGAGCAGGGGAATTACGCGACCCCGGGAAAGGTTCTGGTTTCTTTGGAGGTGACGCGTCGGGCCGAAGTCCAAAGCAATTTGACGCCGGGTGAATTGCGCTGGTTGCGGCGTTATGCCGATCGGGGCAAGGATTTTCAAAACGAGGCTGACGTGCTCGTCTACCAACTTCCCAAGATGGCCGTCGAGATCTATGACAGTGCCGACCCGGAAGTGAAATGGGATGGCATCTTGGAACGGTTCAACGGAATTGGGCGGGATGAACTGACCAAAACAATCCCCTGTTCGATCGTGGTGGATCGCCCGATCATTCTCAAGCCCGATGGCGCTCATGTTCTGGTACGTGGGATGTACGTCAAGTGTCGGATGGAGATCCCCCCCAGCCAATTGGAAGGTCAAACTTTCTTTGAACTACCAGCCACGGCGATCCAACCGTACGTCAACGAGGACGGAGCATCGGGGGATGTGATCTGGGTGGCTACGGATTTGGGATGGAAACAGGAACAAGCCGACGGTGATGCCGTGGCACCTGCCGAGCCCGGTCTGGAGAGTGAAATTGAGGGGCGACTCCGCAAGGTCGACATCGATATCGTACAGCGGTTCAAGCGGAAAATAGATGGACGCGAAGTCGAATTTGTCGTGGTTCGCGACAACGGTGGTCTGGCCAACGGCGATTGGATTATTGCTTCGCCACTGCCCAACCCGGTAGATGGTGTCACGGTCGTCGAGATCGTGGGCCAAGGTCGCTTGGCTGCCGCCAAGGAATTGCTAAAGAAGAAATCCGGTGCTGGCAAGAGTCTTTCGACCACGTCGACCAGTTCCCGGTCATCAGGAGGAGGGAGCCAATGAAGTCCATCATTGCCTGGGCGATTCGGAATTCGCCAGCCATGAACACATTGTTGATTGCTTCGATGTTAGTCGGCGCGGTCAGCTTCGTCGTGATGCGGCGGGAGGTTTTTCCTAATTTTGCATTGGAGATTCTGCTTGTCTCGGTCCCTTTCCCGGGGGCCACGCCGGATGAAGTGGAAGAGGGGATCTGTCAGAAGATCGAGTCGGTTGTCAGTGGTGTCGAGGGTGTCAAGAAAATGACATCCGTGGCACGCGAGAATTATGGCTACCTGATCCTTGAGTTGAACAGTGATGTCAAGGATGTGCAAAAAGTGCTCAACGACGTCCGTTCCCAAGTGGACCAGATTGCGTCCTTTCCGCCCCGGGCGGAAGACCCGGAAGTCAAGCAGATCGTGTTCCGCGCGCCGGCCATTCAGATTGGCATTCTGGGCCCCAAGCCAGGGGAGGGGGTCGACCCGCTCGAGGCGGAGAAACGGCTTCGGGAGTTGGCCGAGGAGGTCCGTGCCGAGGTGCTGGAGTTGCGGGCTGTACCACCCGAGGGTCTGGCTCGCCGCATGCTGAGTGGATTGTTTCAACCGCGGGGGACAGCGATTTCGGGCGCCGATATCGTGGCCGAGAGACCCTACGAGATCGCGGTCGAGGTCCCGGAAGATCGATTGCGGCAGTACAACCTGAGTATTGATGGTTTGGCCCAATTGCTCCGTTTGCAAAATGTCGAAATGCCTGGTGGAAAAATGGAGACCGCCTCGCAGGAAGTGTTACTGCGGGGGGACAACAAGCAGGAGCTCGGTGAAGAGATCGCCAAGATTCCGATCCTGACCCAATCCAATGGTGATGTGGTGACGGTGGGCGAGATCGGCAATGTCGTGGATGGGTTTGCCGAGACGACGTCACAGCATTTTATCAATGGGCGACCGGGCATCGCGATTTCGGTTACCAAGACGAACAATGAAGATCTGTTCACCGTGGTCGACGCCGTCCAGGACTACGTCGCGAAAAAGCAAAACCAGTACCCGGGTTACGAGATCAAGACGTGGGGCAATATCTCGGAAGATGTCCAAGACCGCATCGACCTTTTGTCGCGAAATGGGATGCAAGGGCTGGTACTCGTGTTCCTTGTTTTGGCGATTTTCCTGGACTTGCGTTTGGCGTTTTGGGTCGCGATTGGCATTCCGGTTTCCGTGTTGGGCGCTGGCTTTGTCCTCCTGTTGACCGGCCAGACGTTGAACATGCTGACCATGTTTGCCTTCCTGATGGCCCTGGGGATCGTGGTGGATGACGCAATCGTGATCGGCGAAAATATCTATACAAAGCGATCCGAGGGACTGAATTTTACGCGGGCCTCCATTGAGGGGACGTTGGAAGTCTTGCCGAGCGTCTGCGCCTCGGTGGCGACCACCATCATTGCCTTTTTGCCGCTGATGTTCGTGACGGGGGTGATGGGTAAATTCATCTCGGTCATGCCGGTGGCGGTGATCGCAATGCTGGTGATTTCCCTGGTTGAAAGCACGTTTATCCTGCCCAGTCACCTGGCGCACCAGAACAACCTGTTCATGAAAATGGTCGGCCTGATCTTTTACATCTTCAAACCGTTGATGTTCCTGTTCAAAAAATTGAACCGGCTCGCCTCTGGCTTGATGGAATGGTCGATCCAGCGGTTTTACCGTCCGCTTTTGGCCTATTCTCTCGTTAATAAACCGGTCGTCCTCTCCGCCTCCTTAGCCTATGCGTGTGTCGCGGTCGGACTGATTGCGGGTGGTATCGCCCCCTTCGGGTTTTTTCCAAAGCTGGATAGTCGAGAGATCAGTGCTACCGTTGCCTTCCCCGCCGGAACCCGTTCTGATTTTGCCGTCGACGCAGTGGCCGAAATGCGCGACGCCGTCTTGGAGATTCAGCGAGAACGCCCTGCCGGAAGCCCGGAGTTTATTGTCAACGTTTACGAGAAGATTGGTGAAATTGGGAACGGGATGGGGGGGCCCACCGGGGTCACCAATGGGAGCCACGTTGGAACCGTTCAAGTCCAATTGGTACCCGCTGACGAGCGGGACATGAAAAGCGACGACCTGATCGCCGCTTGGCGGGAAAAGCTGGTTGGCACGGTAGAAGCGGACAAAACCGTCTCCACGGCCCCCGCTGAGCAAGGGGAAAACAACGCGGCCTCGGCGGTCGATCAATTCAAAGAAAAACTGGCAGGGAGTGAAGTCCTTAAATTTGGATCGGCGACGATGGGGCCAGGTGGCGTGGCGATCGAATTCAAGTTGTTGGCCGATGACAACAGCATCCAATACCTGGAGCAAGCGGCCGAGGATTGCAAGGTCGCCTTGGCTGGAATCGCCGGCGTCAAAGATATTGAAGATGATTCGCGGCTCGGTAAATGGGAGATGGTCCTCAGGCTCAATGAACAGGGGAAGGCTCTGGGGCTGAACGAAAATTCTCTCGCCAACACGATTCGGACCGTCTACTTTGGAGACGAGGTGATGCGGCTGCAGCGAGGCCGCCATGAAGTGAAGCTGATGGTTCGCTATCCGCGCTCCGAACGGGAGACGATGGAGAGTTTTGAGAATATTCGCGTTCGCGACAACACCGGGAGTGAGTGGCCTCTCCTGGAGGTTGCCGAAGTGGACTATCAACGGGCTTCCAGTGAAGTCAATCGCCTCGACCAACGCCGTTCGATTACGATTACGGCCGATGTGGACAGCACCCAGGGGAACGCAGCGCAGATCAACCTTGCCTTACAGCAGGAAGTGTTACCCGAGATCCTGGCAGACTACCGGGAAAAAGGTGCGATCCTGTCGGTTAACTGGGAGGGGGAACAAGCCCAGACGATTGAGTCCATGGTCAGCCTGTTCGCCGGATTTTTTGTCGCCTTACTCTGTATGTATGTCCTGCTTACCCTGGAATTCCGATCTTACATCCAACCGTTGATCATCCTGGCGATTATTCCGTTCGGCTGGTTGGGCGCGATCCTGGGCCATGCCTTGCTCGGTTTGCAACTGACGTTATTCAGCTTCTTTGGATTGATTGCCCTGACAGGCGTGGTGGTCAACGATTCGATCGTGTTGGTTGACTTTATCAATCGTCGCGTGCGGGAAGGCTTGTCGCTGAACGAAGCGCTGATGGCAGCAGGGCAGCGGCGTTTCCGGCCGATCATGCTGACCTCAATGACCACGATCGCCGGCCTGTTCCCGATTTTGCTCGAGACGTCGCTGCAAGCGCAGGTATTGATCCCGATGGCCGCGAGCCTGATTTTTGGTTTGGCGACCGGTACCCTGTTGATTCTGATCCTGGTCCCGGTCTTTTACTCAATGTACGGGGGAGTCTTGAAGGCGATGAACGTCTCGATCGATGATGATCCCCACGATGAAAGCTGGTCGGAAGACTCGTGGACGGGGGATGATGCGGGGCCGCAGCCAGCTCTGTTGACACGGGGTGTTGGGCCTGCCGCCACGACCTAGTTTGAATTGGACGTGGCGGGGACGAGCGGTCGGTGCCGAACGATTCAGTAGTCCAGCATGTCGCTGTAGCCGAGTCGCTGCTCAATGTCCCGTGCCCGTGGATCGGAGGCTTGCCCTTTGCCCAGGGTGCGCGAGATCCAGTCACCGGTCGCCTGGGTTGTATCAGCCAGTTCGCCAGAGACTTTCTTGAGTGGCGCCGGTGTGGTACAGCCCGTGAAGGCAACCGTCAGGCAGGCGATCATCAGCAGGAGTCCGAAACGCATAACATTTTCCGGGGTAGGGTGAGAGAATCAGCAGTCCGTTCTTGTTTCAAAATTGAGCCGTCCTGTCCAGCCAAGATGAAAATCTGATAGCATGGGCGTCTGGGGAGAGTCGGGCCCGGTTCGCCAAAAAACGGGTCTTTGGCAAGTTTGGGATAGCAGATAGGGAAAACAGATAGATGGAATTCGAGACCCTGGACGTGTTGGTGATCGCTCCGCACCCGGATGACGCGGAGCTGGGCATGGGTGGCGGTATCCTGGCGATGCTCGCTGCCGGATTGCGGGTCGGTGTCCTCGACCTGACCGACGGAGAACCGACCCCGTTTGGATCGATCGAGCGGCGCGCGGCGGAGACTC
>JAYZCF010000076.1:0-27312 GCA_036338455.1 Planctomycetota bacterium | reverse complement strand
GTGAGCGAGGGCGGGCTCTGGCCCGTGTTCAGCCAAAGGAAGCAGGCCAGGGCAACACTCGCGGCGAGGGCCATCCAGGCGACTACTTCGCGAGCCCCCATCGTTTCGCTGGTCTCCGCGATACCGTGGGTCACGCTACTGACTTCGCGACGCGGGTTCCTGTGGGGGGGAGGAGCTGCGGACGGCGAGGAAAAATTCCGTTGGGCATTGGCCAGCACTTGTGCATATAGATGGCCTGGAAGTTCGGTGCGCTCTCTTTCTCCCAACGCGACGTCGATGCGAGCCACGGTCAGGTCGAACGACCGGTCGTTCTCCAGTTCTGCAGACGGGGGAAACGCTGCCAACTCTGTTTCTTCGGCTGGACTTAGACCGCTAATGGCCCGACCAATCAGGAGATCCCATGCCTGCTCATTCGAGGGAGATGAACTCATCGGAGACCTCCTCGGCGCTGTCGAGCGGGAAGGGCCGTCGCGCAATAAACCAGGTTGTCGATTGAAGATAACATGATATTCACTTGATCGATGGGGACACCTTGCCAGATTCTTCCATCTGCCAAAAAGTCCTAGCCAGATTGATCCTACACAAAATTCTTTTCGGGTGCGACCGCTACCGTTTCTTGGTTTTCCCCACAAGGTTGGGGTTCCAGCAGAAAATGACCCACAATCCACTGCTGCCCCGCCTCATAGCCGAACAGCTCTGCACAGGCGATCAGGAACAAACGCCACCGCTGCAGCCACCGCTTTGCCTCCCGGGGGCCATAGTTGGCGGAGAGTATCTGTAAAACCTGATTTTTGTTCTGGTCCAGAAGTTCCAGCCAAGCGTTGCAGGTTTTTTCGTAGTGTGTCCCCTCCCAAGTCCATTGCTGGCAAACTGACAAATCCTTGTCAAAGCGACTCAAGAGGTCGATGCTGGGCATGATGCCCCCCGAAAAGAAGTACTTTCCCATCCAATTGGAGGCACCTTCGGAGTGGAATTCGTAAGCGAATTGGGTGTGGCAGAAGATATGGATAAATAGCTTTCCATCTTTCTTTAACCAAGTCGAGATACGGGCGAGGAGTTGTTCGTAATTGAACATGTGCTCAAACATCTCGCAGGAGACGATTCGGTCAAATGACTGTTCTGTTCGGAACTCGTTCATATCGGCCGTTACGATGTTCAAGCGATCGGCTGCCCCCAACTCTTCTGCCTGCCGCAGGATGAATGATCGCTGACTGGCCGAGTTGGAGACGGCCGTGACTTTTAGCTGGGGAAAATTTTCCAACATCCAGAGGGTCAGGCTACCCCACCCACAACCGAGTTCTAGCACATCCATCCCATCTTTGATGTCTGCTCGTTCACAGGTCGTGCGCAGCGCGGCGACTTCAGCATCGGCCAAGGAGGACTCGGGAGATTCAAATAGACAGCAGCTGTACTTAAGTCGGGGGCCCAGCATCCACCGAAAGAAATCAGCTGGTACCTCGTAGTGTTGTTCGTTGGCCAACTCGGGAACACGTGCAATCGGGCCCTGCCGCATCGCTTCTGCAAATTTGACCACCCCCTGCTCTGGCAGTTCTGCGTTTTCGCGACGGGTTTCCCGCAGCCGAGTCATGCAGTGGCGGCGAACCAACTTCCGGGTCAGCGAATCGGGTATCCAACCGCGTTCGATGGCCTCGATCCCCAGGCTGGTGGCAAGCTGTTTCAACATCATCAAGCTCTCTTTAGTTTTAAGCAACGCGAAAAAAATCGGCGATTGATTCGCCACGGTATCGGGATCACGCCCCGCATTGCAAAGCTGGGGATGTGTACCAGGCCGGCTCGGTTTCAATCCAAGTGTGATTTCTCTCGTTACGGACAGGGTGATTGCGTTTAGCCAGTTACAAAGGATGATCGACAGAGACCAGCCCTTGGGGGTCCGGGTATTCCGGGTGCTTACGTCCCGTGGAGGATTCTCCACCGTGATACCCATTAATCGTTTTTTGCGCCTTGTGAGCCGTCTGCGGAATCGGAAACAGACTTTCGTCTACCTCGATCTTGGAATTGGAGTTGGCAAACAGCAGCTGGGATACATTGACCTGCCTTTCGAGAAAAGCGGCCTCGCAATACGCAAGATAATATTCCCAGAGGCGGATAAAACGACTGTCGAAACCGAGTTCCCGGATTGCCTCTTGCTCCAAAAGGAACCGCTCTCTCCAGCAGGCCAAGGTCTTAGCATAGTGACTGGCAAAGTCATCCAAGCAAACCAAACGCATTCTTGTGTTCTTGGTCATTGCGTTCATCAGGGCCGTCGTGGATGGCAGGCAACCGCCTGGGAAAATGAATTGCTTTATGAAGTCCGTCGATCGTCGATGGTATTCATAACGGTGGTCGACAATCGTAATTGCCTGGATCAACATCGCTCCATCGGGCTTGAGAAGCTCGCTGCACTTGGCAAAAAAAGTATCAAAATACTGATGTCCGACAGCTTCAATCATCTCGATCGAGACGAGCTTGTCGAATTTACCTTCGAGTTGTCGGTAATCGCGGCGCACTAATTGAATCTTTTGGTCAAGGCCTGCTTGAGCGATCTCGGCCTTGGCATAGCGGTACTGCTGTTCAGAGATCGTCGTCGTGGTTACTTGGCAATCATAGTTTTGGGCTGCGTGAATGGCTAATCCGCCCCAACCAGTACCGATTTCGACCAGATGATCGGATGGTTTCAAATCGAGCAAGCGGCACACCCTGTCAAATTTCGCGACGGAGGCGTCGTGCAAGCTGGTTTCCGGAGATGCGAAAAGCCCACTGGAATAGGCCATCGATTCATCGAGAAACAGGCTGAAGAAATCATTGCTCAGGTCGTAGTGTTGCTGGATATTATATTTGGCCCTCCGAATGGTGTTCCTCTTGAGGAACTGCCCTACTCTCCCGGTCGCCTTTTGTACTACCGAAAGTGGACCGTTGATGATGCCCGGAGATTTCAGATTGCGGATGAAGAGACGAACGAGTTCCGTCAGATCCGTGCACTGCCAATCACCGTGGCCTAGCGATTCGGCGGCACCAATGTCACCCCGCAAAACCAGGTTCCTGTAGAACCGGTCGTGATGGACATTGATGGCGGCCGCCATGGCAGCATTTTTGTCACCCAACAGGTGAGTTCCCGTTGCGTCGCGCACGATGATATGACCGTGTTCCAACTTTTGCAGTCGACGAAAGACGAGATTGCGGAATTGGTTTTCAAGAATCAGGATGACTCTTTGGAAGATTTCTGGAACGAGGCGAGTTTGACATCCCCACGCGTGGACTGCCCGGGGTGTGGGAAAAACGGCGTTTTCTTCCACCAAAGAATAAAAGCCTGCCAATAAATGTTCAAGAAGACACTGGCTGTCATAAAGGGATAACGCCAGAGGACGCGATTCAAATTTTTTGCACTGATCTCTCGTTTTTTCAAATGCATTGCAACGCTTAACATCTTCTGCTCGCCTGTGTAATTCTGGATTCCAATATTCAGCGAACCTTCATTTAATCGGATGTCCCACCGATACGTCATGTCCATTGGCAGGAAAGGTGATACGTGGAACTCTTTCCTCGTCAGCTTCCTGCCGTCTTCCTCTTGGGGGCAAAAATGTGCCGGGTCCAGGAGGTAGCAATGCTGTTCGCCCCAGGGAGTATTGTTGACCTCGGCCACGACATGCTGCAGACATTCATCGGCAGAAAAACAGAAGTAGAATGAGACCGGGTTCATGACAAAACCAAAATATCGCAAGTGAGTCAGAAGACGAATCGGACCTGATGGACGGTCGCCCGTTTTCGATTCCACGAACTTCCGCACGGACTCGTCCAAGCATTCATTGGTCGGCCCCATGTGGTCTTGTCGTCGCAACCAAGCCAGAGCTGGACGTCGCTCTGACCAGGCCCAGTGCCTGCGAAAGACTTGGCTGAGTTCCGCCAGGTCCAGGTACATCAGGAATAAATTTTGATCGAAGGAATGCTGCCGCGGACTATAACGTCGATGCGACACCCGTCCCTCGTATATGCAGCTGTTCATTTCCGTCCTGTTTCTCGAGGTGTTTGACGACCGTCAGGCCACTGACAACACCGTCCTCATGAAAACCGTTGCCCCAATAGGCGCCACAATAGGAGGTTCGGTTGGGACCTGCCAGATCGTCGATTCGATTCTGCATATCGGCTTGCCTCGCGTCGAAAGCTGGGTGCGCGTATTGGATGTGGCGAATGATCTTGTTCGGGTCGATATGGTCATTGCGATTCAGCGTGACACAGAATGTTCGGGAAGCTTCAATACTTTGCAGCAGGTTCATATTGTACGTGAGGGTTGCCGTTTCTCCGGCCTCTTCGTCGATATGGTAATTCCAAGCCGCCCATGCCTTTTTGCTTCGAGGTAAAAGCGATTCATCATAATGGAGAACGGCACTGTTCTTGATATAAGGGAAGGCCCCGAGGATTTCTTTCTCCTGATCGGTTGCTTGCTCGCCCAGAATCTGCAGTGCTTGGTCGGCATGGCATGCGAACACGACATGGTCGAAGTCCGTCGAGCCACCAGCCGTCTTGACTTGGACTCTATCGCCCTTGCGATGCACGGACTGGACGGGAGTGTTGAGATGAATTCGATCGGCAAATGGCTGTGTCAACGGTTTTACGTAGCTGCGTGACCCATGACAAAGGACTCTCCATTGTGGGCGGTCCTTTAGACTCAGCAGGCCGTGATGGCGATAGAACCGAACGATGAAATAAATTGGAAACTGCTCAAAAACGGCGTGGGGGCAGGACCAGATGGATGAACCGAGGGGCAGGAAATACTTCTCGTAAAACTGGGTTGAGTAGTTATGACGCGAAAAATAATCCCGGACCGTTGCCGTCGTGTCTCCGCCCTCTAATACCTTTTCTGATTCCCGGTTGAATTTCATGATGTCCAGCAGGAGCCGGTGAAAGGATGGCCGGAACAGGTTTCGTTTCTGGGCAAAAAGTCCTCCCAGGTCAGCCCCTCGATACTCCAGGTTACTGTGGTCGCAGCGGACACTGAAAGTCATGGGGGCCGGTTGGGAGTTAACGCCCAGCCGATCCAACAGCCGAATGAAGTTCGGGTAAGTCCGATCGTTGAACACGATGAAACCGGTGTCTACCGGAATGGTCCGACCATCGCAATCGACATCGATCGTGTTCGTGTGCCCCCCAACGTAATGGGCGGCCTCGTACAACGTGATGTCGTGTTGTTGGTGAATCGAATCGGCAACCGTCAAACCTGAAATACCTGTGCCGATGATTGCGATTTTCATTGGGTTGCCAGTAGGTAGGAAGGTTAACAAGGTCGAGTACGTTCAGCGTGACGTTTCGGATTCATCCATTTTGGCTCGATCCTGAAAATAAGTCGATGGTATCGCAACAGAATTTGGGGAAGCGAGCATTCTGTTCTTTTCGGCTTACGGACACCCCTTGCTGAAGCGGACTGAGCGGATTGGGTTTTTACTGTCTGGTCTCACTTCGATCTGGTGTTCCAGTTCCGGCCCTTTGATTTTGATCCGAATGACTCCCTGAGATTGCTCTTCCCATTGTACGGACTCAACCTGTTCTTGAGTGCCTGCGGGTAAAGGCTCTAGCACAGCCAGGAAGCGGGCTGTTTTGCCATGTCTCGTGACACGAATGAGAGGGACCCTGTTCAAGATGGAACTACCCACCCCGGAACCGGTGAGAACTTCTGTGTCACGTTGTCCGTCGAGCGTCAGTTGGGTCTTTAGTGCCGGTGCCTCAAACCTGACTCGTAAGATGTCGTTCGTTTTGCCGACAAGAGTATCTTTGACATATTCCATCCCTGGATAGTCAGACTCCAGCAACTTTTGAGGAAGCATGGCGATATCACAGCCCACGCTTTCTCCCCGGTTGTGATAGAACCAATCGAAGCGTCGATCTGAATCGGCTATCAGATTGTCAAAAATCAGCAGATAGCTGTCGGTTTGAAATAGGAGACGTGAGTGAGATACGCCGGGATAAGCGTCCCGACAACGCGCGACTGCGGCGCTGTAGCGTTCTTTTGCTTCAAACCCGAGCAACTCACCGGAGGCCGGTGCCTGATGGTCTCCATCTACGACAACCGCATTGTGCGACAACGTGGCTTTGTACCAGTTCTTGTGGATCGGCAGCCGGTAGGCCTGGCTGCGGGCTCGCCCTGGATCCACCCCGAGTTCCTGCTCCCAACCAAAGAAGACAAAGCTCAGTTTGTCCAGGTGTCCATGAAAGCCGCCATACGGACCGAACGTCATGGCGGAGGCCAGGCCCGCGGGTCCTCCGGTCTGCAGGATGGCATGTCCAGCTGCGGGAAAGAGTTTCGATTCCCGTTTCCAATCCTGAGCGGCGCCGGAGACGGTGCGGCCCAACATGACTGAATCCCAGGTGTTCTGGGTGTTTAAAAAAGGTTGCAAGCCAGGAGTGGGTTGTGCGTGAAAGGCAAACTCGAGGGATTCGCTGGCCGTGTGGACACGGGAATTGACATCATCTCCAAAGCGGGGCAACTGTCCTCCGGGCATGGCATAGCCTGGTCCGATCGAAAACATGCTTTGCAGGCGAGGATTGCTCCATAGATCAATCTCCAGCCGCCGAGCGTACTCGGCAATCAGGATCATGGCCCGTAAGGTGTAAAAATGGTAAGCCCAGCTGTTTTCGTACCACATGCCATCGTCCGTTACTGAAATTTCCATCTGTTTCAGGAAACCATGTTTTGGGTCCGCAATCGCACGGTCCACCAGCGCTTTGTCCCCCAGCACGGCTCCCCCGGCAATCAAGGCTGCGTTGTGCCAGGTTTGCCAGTTCGATTTGCCCACCCGGTACTTGCCAACATTCTCGACCATCGGTCGGAGCAGACCTTGTCGAATCGTCTTATCCTGTTCGTCCGTGAGAAAGCCTCCAGCGCGAACAAGATCGTAAGTCGGTGCCACGTAGGTGGCGTAGGCGCTTGCTTCGGTCAATGTCTGCTCAAACAGATGACCGCCTGACCGGTTGCCGGTGGGGTCTTTTTCTCGCCGGTTGGTGTGGTACGGGTAGACTTGGTATCGCTCCGCATACCCGGTTAACACACTTGCGGCGTACTCACCGTATTTCTTTTCTTCCGTAATGGCATACGCCCAGGCCGCATCCAAGCCGGATTTCAGAATGGTCCGGTGTTGTCGCCCAAAAATCACATCGTCGTAAGGTTCACCGCGATAGATCCGCCCGCACTGAGGGCACTGATGACTGCCCGATCTGTTCTGCTGCAACGCGAGTTGGCAGTCGCGACACTGATACCATTGATTGTGCTGGCCGCCGCGGGCTGGGAAAACCAAGGGGCCTGCGATTGCGCGGTCGGCAGCCGCCAATCGATCAGCTACCACTTGCTGGCGGTCCGAGTGGTCACTCCGCCAGGCGGTTCGTAGGCGCTGGAGTTCCAATGGCGTGGCGGCGATTCTCGGAAACGGCTGAGCGCTCAGTTCGACTTTGAAATGAGTTGATGGGAGACCTTCCTCGGTTTGCGAAAAACCGCTGACGGCCATAAGGCTCAACAGCAAGTTTAAGGAGAGCGCGAGTTTCATGCTGGACGTCTCTAGGAAATTCCGTAAAGAGTGAGCCTTGACCGAGGTATTGGCTACACCGCGGGGTGAGGCGGTCCTGCATCTTAGCATGATGCCTGTCGAAGGCGCAATGAATCATGTTGCCAAGGGGATAAGTCCATAAAAAAGGCACCGTTCAAATTACTTCAAACGGTGCCCTCGCTCTTCAAAGTGGGAGCTCTGAAAACTACTTCTTCGGCATGATGACCGAGTCGATGACGTGAATCACACCGTTGCCGCACTCGATGTCCGTCGCGATCACCTTGGCTCCATCAATCATCACACTACCGTCGGCCGTCTTGATTGATACTTCCGAACCTTGCGCCGTTTTCGCTGAATCGAGACCGACAACATCTGCAGCCATGACTTTTCCGGGAACGACGTGGTAAGTCAGAATGGCAGCCAGTTTACCCTTGTTTTCCGGTTTCAGTAACTCGGCGATGGCTGACTGGGGCAGCTTCTTGAACGCGGCATCGTTGGGAGCAAAGACGGTAAAGGGACCATCACCTTGCAGCGTTTCGACCAATCCAGCTGCCTTCACAGCTGCAACCAAGGTCTGGAAGTCACCTGCAGCAACAGCCGTTTCGACGATGTCCTTAGGTGGCATCAGCACAGAGTCAATCACGTGGATGACGCCGTTCGAGCAAACAATGTCTGTTTTAACTACTTTTGCGTCGTTGATCATAACGCCTTTGTCGCTGGCAGATACCTTCACGTTCGAACCTGCAACCGTGCCCGCTTTCTTCAGTTTCACGACGTCGGCGGCCTTTACCTGACCTGGTACGACGTGGTAGGTCAAGATTTCGACCAAGGCGTCCTTATTCTCCGGTTTCAAAAGTTCGGCGATGGTCGATTTCGGCAATTTCGCAAAGGCTGCGTCAGTCGGTGCGAACACGGTGAAAGGGCCGTTCCCTTTCAAAGTATCGATCAAACCACCAGCCTTCAATGCGGCAGCGAGTGTGTTGAATTGGCCGGCGGCGACGGCAGTGTCAACGATATCATCCGCGGCAGCGTGGGTGGAGATTTGCGCCGTTTGCTGCTTTTTGCATTGCTGGGCGTCGGCGAAGCTGGCAGAGATCATCAGGGTGGCAACTGCCGTCAGGGTCAGAAAGAGCTTAGTCATTTGTTTTAAACCTTTAAAAACGTTAAATCTTTTTTCTTGTTTGAGTCATCTGGGCTCAGACAACGTTTCGCACGGTGCGGTGATTTGGATTCTCAAATCCAGAAGTTTTTTTTAAAGTCTCAGATCTGCGGGGATTCCTTCGGTGCATCCCGGGTGGAAGGCGAAGTGTGCGAACTGGAGGGTCCTAGCAAATCGGAGGTTGCGGTAAGTTGGGGGTTTACGCCGCGAGGTCCGGAAGATCGCAAAATTTCTGTTAATCCGGGTCGACAACGAAACGCCAGGTGAATCCACTAGCTCCGCCCTTGCGAAGGGAAGCTTGGCAGGTTGTTACCCAGCCCCCGATCATGTCGGTTTACGTTACACCGATCAGACACCCACTGACTTAACCCTGAAAAAACATTTGGCCGCGGTTTGACCATGAATTTCCACTCAGTCGAGGATGGGCCGAAAATTCTTTTGACGGGAGTCACCGGCTACGTCGGGGGCCGCTTGCTTCCACGATTAAAGCAGGCTGGTTACTCGGTGCGTTGCATGTCGAGACGACCGCTGAACGCAACGCATCCTTGTGGATCGGATTCGGAAACGGTGGTTGCAGACGTTCTCGAGCCAGAGTCCCTGAAGGCCGCGTTGGAAGGAATTGATACGGCCTACTATCTGATTCACTCGATGGGAGAGGATGACGATTTCGAAGAGTTGGATCGGCAGGCGGCTGAGAACTTCTCGAAAGCCTGCCAACAAAGTGGCGTCAGGAGAATCATCTATCTTGGAGGTTTGGGGCATTCGGCGCACGAGCTCTCCAAGCATCTTCGCAGTCGGCAAGAGATGGGGGATATCCTACGTTCCTCCGGCGTGCCCGTGCTTGAATTTCGCGCTTCCATCATCATCGGTTCGGGTAGCCTCTCGTTCGAGATGATCCGCGCCCTGGTTGAACGGCTGCCGGTGATGGTCTGTCCTCGATGGGTCCAGATCCTTGCCCAACCGATCGCGATTGAAGATGTACTGTCTTACCTTGTCGAGGCACTCCAATTGCCGGAGACTGGTTCTCAAGTCTTCGAAATTGGAGGGCCGGATCAGATCTCCTATGGAGAGATTATGAAGCGGTACGCTCGCCAGCGCGGTCTCCGGCGGTGCATGATTCCGATCCCTTTTCTAACTCCCTATCTTTCCAGTCTGTGGCTTGGCTTGGTGACACCCGTCTATTCTCGGGTGGGGCGAAAACTGGTGGACAGTCTACGGAACCCCACCCTCGTTTCCGACCAAAGTGCGGATGATCATTTTTCCGTCAAACCCCGAACAGCCGATGAAGCGATCGCGCGGGCGATTATCAACGAGGACCGTGAGCTGGCTGAGACGCGCTGGTCCGATGCGTTTTCATCCGGAGGTGAGCAACCGAGCTGGGGGGGGGCCCGTTTCGGCTCGCGGATGGTCGATTCCCGAAAACGGACCGTCCCAGCTCCAGCCTCGGCCGCCTTCAAGCCGATCCGGCGGATTGGCGGCCAGACCGGTTGGTACTACGGCAACTGGCTTTGGAAATGTCGCGGATTCCTCGACCTGTTGGTGGGCGGCGTGGGAGTTCGTCGCGGGCGTAGGGACCCGGATCGTTTGCAAGTGGGAGATGCGCTAGATTTTTGGCGGGTCGAGCAGTTCGAGGACAACCGCTACTTGCGGTTGGCTGCGGAAATGAAAGTTCCGGGCCGCGCCTGGCTCGAATTCGAGGTAACCGAGGAGGGAGGTCAGAGCACCGTTCGGCAGACGGCCATCTTTGATCCGGTCGGGTTGTCGGGACTGATGTACTGGTACGCGCTCTACCCGCTCCATCAGTTTGTTTTTCACGGTATGCTGAGGAACCTTTGTCAGGCAATCGACGTGACCGATACAGCGGACGATCCCGACGGGTCACCCGATCCAACTTGATCCGGGCGGCGATCGAGATCAATCTTTTTCGGCCTGTGGCCAGACGATCCAATCCCCGTCAGGGGTTCTTTCATCCGGTGTCGGATCAGGGATGAAGTGTGCCCGCGATAATGTCTGAGCAGGTATGGGAAGACCACTTTTCCACTCCAAGTCTTTTCCCCCATCGTCGTCTCGGTCATTGCCGACACTGTAAATCAGGGGGCGGTCTTTGACGATCTTAAACCGGAGTGGCTCTCCCGTTATCTGGTCGATGGGGGGTGATGCCAAAATCGTTTTGGGGATCTGCTCCCAGGACTTGGGCCACTTTCCATTGGCCTGGTGATCGCGCTGTAGCGCGATCGCACCCCTAACCGCATTCTGTCGCCCCAGCAGGCGATCCATGGCGAAGCGGACCTGTTGCCCCGCGGGCAGGATAGTGGTCAACAAGGCATATTTGAGTGGTTCTTTTTCGAATTCTGCAGCGATATCAGCGTGCTCCGCCTGCCAGAACGGTTGGCTGGCATCCTCAGCCATCTGACCGATTGCTTGGGACGCTTTCTCCGAAAGCTCTTTCCGAGACGCGACGACAAACAGGCTGGCGGGACCGGCCAGGGTTTCGGCCCATTGATTCAGAGCATCATCACTCTGGCGACGCAGCCCTTGGAAGCTCATTAAGATCTTGATCCCTTGGGGCGTCAGGCGTCCGTCTCCGTTCCCGTCGTCGGTATAGGTCCGCTGGATCATGTCATCGATCATCATTTGTTCGCCGGAGAAGGTGAGCCACTCCCGCAGGTCGGCCTGCCCGACCGCTTTTTGCAGGCGGGCCAGTTGCTCATCATTGAAAAAGCTTGGATCGGCTTGCAGGATTTCTTCGATCTGATCAAACGTCATCCCGGCAATTGCATAACCGACCAGACTGCAAACCAGCACCGGGCCCTCGGCCGCATGGCGACCGAGCCCAAGCATCGTCTCCAAATTCTGCAGGGCTCGCTCCGAGTCTTTTTCATCCACGGCCAATCGTGTGTCGACCACGAAGATCCGGGCGGCCTGCCTCAGGACCTGAACGTGGGGTAGCAGGATCATCACGATTGCATTGCCGGCCAGTTCGTTCGTCTCTTCATCCACACCCGCAATCCCGGCTGATAATTGGTTGAAATCTTCCCGTTCAAGTCCGGGAAAGATCGCCTCAAAATCTTCGTCTGAGTATTTCTTGGGGTCTGATTGCAAGGGCACACCAAAATACGGTTTCCTCGCTCCTCGGCGAAACGCATCGAGTAGATCGGCGTGTGCGCCGAAGGCGGTTCGCGCCTCTTCCCAGCCTTGGTCCCCCTGGCGAATCATTCGCTGCGTGGTCGGTGCCGTTTCGTCTTCGGGGTCCGGCTCGTGGAACCACATCTCCGGGATGTCGAACCTGCCCCCTTCGCTGAACTTGTACTTGATCCACATCGGGCGATAGATCGGCCAACCCTTATCGGTTTCGGCAACCCCACTGATTGGCTGGTTGATCTGGGTCACATAATCGACCGAAGGGGTCGGTTTGCCCATGTGAAACCAGAGGCTGATGAAGACGTAAGCGGCAATCAGACCTGCGATGCCGTAACCTGAGACTCGAAGCGATTTCTTCCACATTGGTCGGTTCCTTCTTTTTGCGGCCTGGATCAGGGGGGCAGCGACGGTGGGATCTCCAAAGTCTTGGACCAGTTTCGAGCAAGATTCCCCGCGATCGAGTCCATCTGAAAAATGGGCCAACAGTTCTTCGGCGACAGCCGCTTTTTCGCCGCGTGAGAGGCGGCAGGCGGCCAGGACAGACTTTACGATGGAAGTGATTTCTTGGGGGAGCCGTGATTCGGCCAGTTGCCGTTTCCAGCTCAGCTTTCCCCAAACGGGTTTTCGCAGAGCGCTCCAGGTCGGTTGGAGGACGTGCTCGATTTTGGATTTGCGAGTTTGGCTCATAGTCTTCGTGAGATCAGGAGAGAGCGGGTAACGGGTCCCATTGCCGAGTGACGCCGATTGAGGAGAGACCCTCGACCAGTGTGGACCACTGTTTTCGGTCCGCTTCCAGTTTCCGGTTTCCCTTGACCGTCAGGCGATAATAGCGCCGATTCCGGCCATTCTCAGCCCGCTGCTCGCGGGAGCGAACCAGGCCCTTTGCCTCCAAGTTGTAGAGCATCGGGTAGAGGGTCGATTGCCCCAGCTCGAAAACACCGGATGATTCAATCGCCAGCCGCTCGACGATCTCGTACCCGTACATTTCACTACTGCTGAGCAGCTGCATCACCGCGATCGGACCGGCACCCCGCATCAATTCACGTTCTATTTTCATGGTAAGATTCCCCGGGGATAGTTGCTATGTATGGCATAGTATGCATCCCAGAGTAGATGGGCAAGGGGTGATTTTTCATTTTTGGCGTCCGCCTCTGCTCAGTTGCCATCTGGCACGCGTTCGCTTTACGAAAACGTCTGGCGGGTTAGATTGGTATCCGACCGTTGGTACACGTCAACCAACAACTCCAATTTGCCCTCGACTTCATCGGTGGTGGCCATGGCCCATTTTTTTTACAGCCTTTTGATCAGTTCGTTGTTTCTTTCTGGGTTGGCTGAGGCCGGCCTGCTTGCTGGCTCGGCTTGCGATATCCAAGAGGCGGACGTGATTGTTTATGGTTCCACTCCGGGGGGCGTTTGTGCGGCGATTGCTGCAGCCCGGGAAGGGGCCTCGGTCATCCTGTTGGAGCCCACCGATCATGTGGGTGGCATGAGTACTGGCGGGCTGAGCCATTGCGACTCGAACCAAATGGTTCGCAAGACGCTGATGGGGCTGTTTGATGAGTGGCACAAGCGTGTGGTCAAGGATTACACCGATCGGGGGCAGCCGGCCCCTTACGACCCGACGCGGAAAAATCAGGCGACCTGGACGTTTGAGCCGCACGTGGCAATGCGCGTTACGCGGCAGATGCTCGATGAAGCCGGTGTGAAAGTGTTGCCCCGTCATTACCTCCAATCGGTCCAACAGCAAGGGCCCCGCATCACGTCGCTGGTGACCAAGCAGGGCGCGTTTGCGGCCAAGGTCTTTATCGACGGGACTTACGAGGGAGACCTGATGGCGGCGGCGGGCGTGGATTGGGTGATTGGTCGCGAGGGAAGGTCGGCCTACGGCGAGTCGTTGGCCGGCAAGCAGTATCCCAAGCCTAAGATGGAAATCGATGGTTTCGATGATAAAGGGAATCTCTTGCCCCTGCTGACGACTGATGACGCAGGCCCTGATGCGGCGGGTGGCCCAAACGTGATGACATACAGTTTTCGACTCTGCTTGACTACGGATCCGAAAAACCGAGTCCCCCTGCCGGAGCCGGATCATTACGAGCCGGCCCGATTTGAAATCATGCGCCGCGCCTTGGCCGCAGGGCATAAGGGGATTGGCTTTGACCGCTATCGGCTGCCTGGCGGAAAACTGGATGGCAACAATTCGATCGGTCGGCAATTTTCGATCGGTCTGGTGGGTGGAGGCAACGATTGGCATACGGCTGATGAAGCGGGCCGGCAGAAGATCTGGGAAGCCCACAAGCAGTATACGCTCGAGTTCATCCATTTCCTGAGAAGCGACCCGGCCGTTCCCTTGGCGATCCGCAAACAGTACGCCGAGTTGGGCCTCTGTAAAGACGAATTTGCCGCCTACGATCATTTTTCCCCGGCGCTCTATGTGCGTGAGTCGCGACGGATGCGGGGACTGCATGTCATCAGCCAGAAGGACATATTGGAAGAGCCTGAGAAACAGGACCCCATTGCCATCTCCTCCTTTCCGATCGATTCTCACGATGTCCAACGTATTGCGATCAAAGGAGGGGGCGTGATCAACGAGGGCACCATCTTCCCGGTCCGGCGGAAAGAACCGAAACAGGGGTATGCTTACCACGTCCCGTATCGGGCGATTCTCCCCCGACCGGAACAGGCCACGAATTTGCTAGTCCCCGTCGCCCTCTCCTGTACCCACGTCGGTATTTCTTCGTTGAGGATCGAGGGGGCTTGGATGGTCATTGGTCAGGGCGCTGGGGTGGCGGCCGCCTTGGCCGCTCAGCAGAACGTTTCGGTCCAGCAGCTGGATTATCGAAAATTGCGAGAGCGCCTATTGGCACAGGGGCAGGTCCTCGATCTGCCGCCGCAGCCCGGAGCAGCTCAGCC
Source organism: Planctomycetota bacterium (assembly GCA_036338455.1). Lineage (GTDB taxonomy): Bacteria > Planctomycetota > Planctomycetia > Pirellulales > Pirellulaceae > Mariniblastus. The sequence continues at coordinate 12,573 of JAYZCF010000076.1, read as the reverse complement.
CCCCTCACTGCCGACCGAACCGGAGACGTTCCAGATTGCAGGCAGGCCCGCGTTCGTGATGGAACCGCCCGTCTCGATGCGGCGGCCTGGTCCCCTGCCCTGGATCTGGTACGCCCCGACGTTGCCAGGGCTGCCGAGCCAAGCGGAGAGCTGGATGTTTGAGCGATTCCAGCGGGCCGGCATTGCGATCGCGGGGATTGATGTGGGGGAATCTTACGGTAGTCCGAACGGTACAGCCCTCTACCAAAAATTGTACGAAGAGTTGACGGGCGATCGGAACTACGCTCGCCAGCCGGTTCTCTTGGCCCGCAGTCGGGGTGGGCTGATGCTCTACAACTGGGCGGTGGAACATCCCGATGCGGTCGCCGGCTTAGCCGGTATCTACCCGGTCTGCAATTTGGCGAGCTATCCCGGGCTGGACCGGGCAGCCCCCGCCTACGAGATGACGACCGACCAGTTGCGTGATCGCCTGGCACAACAGAACCCGGTCGATCGACTCACCCCATTGGCCGAGGCCCGAGTCCCCCTGTTTCATATCCATGGTGACCGGGACAAGGTCGTCCCCTTGGAGCAGAACTCGGCCTTACTGGCCAAACGTTACCGGGAATTGGGGGGGCCGGTCGAATTGGAAGTGGTTGCAGGACAGGGGCACAATATGTGGCGCGGCTGGTTCGAATCCCAAGCGCTGGTCGATTTCGTAATTGCTCAGGCTGTTCAGACGGATGGCGATTGACCAGCTTGAGGATCCGGGGAGGAGAGGGTGTTTCCGAGTAAGAATCTACTCGCAATTCTTCTCGGCATGCGCCATACTTGGTGCTCGCAGTTCCTTTGCCAACGGTTCCAGTTGTCCACCGAGTGGGCGGTGACGTTGCGGCAAACCTCGCCTTGAGACAGACACGCCATGTATTTCCAGATCCATTGCAATCATTGTGGCAAGACGCTGAAAGTTCGTGAAGAACTGAGTGGTCGTAAATGTGGGTGTCCCCATTGTCATAAGACGGTCCTGATCCCTACGCTTTCTACCCTTGGCAAGGAAAGCACTCCGTCCGCGGCTTCGGCCCCGGAGATTCAGATCAACACGCGTTCGGTCACTAAAACCGCGGAGGGCCCTAAAAAGATCCGGGTGGATGCGTCCTATGTCGATAGCACCAACGTCAGCATGGTCTGGAGTGGTCTGATCGGGCTCGCCGCGACGGTTCTGTTTTACGTGGTGATTCTGCTCATCCGACATCTGCCCTGGACCGAGATTTTCTGGAATCGTGGTTGGGTGCCGTATGTGATCGTCTTGATGACCTTCTGGTCTCTGGCCATCTTGGTGCTGAAAGCGCAAAAATTGGCCAAACAGAAACAAGCGATGTTGTTGGATGTGCTGCCGACCGAATTGTCGGATGAAATTACGTTTGATTCGATTGACAAGTTTCTGGGCCACATCTCAAAACTGCCCGCTGTCGGCGATAGTTTCCTGGTGAACCGTGTGGTGCGGGGAATTGAGCATTTTCGCGTTCGCAAGAGTACGGCAGAAACCGTCACGATGATGGAATTGCAGTCCGCGATCGATGCGAATAATGTGGCCGGCAGCTACACGTTATTGAAGGTTTTTATCTGGGCGCTGCCGATTCTCGGTTTTATTGGGACCGTGATCGGGATCAGTGCAGCGGTCGCGGGTCTGGCGGGAAGCCTAGAAAATGCTTCCGATATATCGGCCATCAAGGGTGCCTTGAATGAGGTTTTTGCCGGCCTGGGGACGGCTTTTGACACGACCCTATTGGCACTCGTTTTGAGCCTGTTGATCAAGGTCCCTGCCTCGGCGATGCAGAAAAGTGAAGAGGACCTGATTACCTGGGTCGATGAGTATTGCAACGAGAACTTGCTGAAACGTCTCGACGACCACCGACAGGGTGGGGCCCAGCGAGGGGCGGTTGGCAGCAGTGGTGTCGATGTGGACGTGATTCGCGATGTGTTCACATCGGCCATGAGCGTTTACCACGAAGATTGGAATCAGCAGGTGGTGGAGATGAACCAGGCGACGCAGCAGTTGCAACAGGCGTTTGCGTCAATTGGAGAGCAGACTGGGCAGATGCAGTCGAACGTCATGAACTCGGTCAAGGTTTCCGACCAATCCCTGGAAAAGTATTTTTCAGGTCTCCAACAGGGACTGGAAAATTTGAACGGTGTGTTGACCGAGCTTGGCCAACACCAGGTGGTTGTGCAGCAGGTCGACCCGCCCAAAAAGGGCTGGTTTCGCCGCGGTTAACGGGAGGGCCTGGATATGGGACGTCGAAGGGACCGGGAGGACACCGATGTATCGCTGTTCCCGTTTCTTAGTATCCTGGCCTGTATCATTGGGGTGCTGACCTTATTGATTTCTACCTTGGCTCTCTCGCAGATGGACAGCGACGTCGTCGTCCAGGCCGAAGAGTACGAAACGGTCGAGTCGGCGCTGGTTGAGGAACAGCAGTCCTTGGCAGAATTGCAGCAATCTCTGACCGATCAACAATTGAAAATGGCTACACAGGCCTCGACCCAGCAACAACAGTTGATGGCCAAGCAGCAACAGTTGAAGCAGCTGCAGAACGAGTTCCTGGTCGCCCAGGAGAGGCGACAGGAACTGCAGCAACCGGAGGAAGTGGGCGGCGTTCCCCAGCAGCAACCGTTGAGCGAGATGGAGCAGGAGCTGGCCGCTTTGAAAGAACAGATCGCCCAGTTGATGGTGGAGCTGGAGAAAAAGAAACGTCCCCCCGAAGAGGCCCAGGTGACGGTGGTGCCAGGTGGGAGTGGTCGTGGCATCAAGCCGTATTTTGTCGAGTGCACCAAGAACGGCGTGGCCTTGCAAGAAGGTGCCAAATGGGTGCAGGTGCGGCCGGCCAACATCGAAAAGAGCGAACCTCTGCTCAAGCTACTCGATACGGTAGCGGGTGACCCGACAGCCAAACTAATTTTCCTGATCCGACAGGACGGTGTGTCGGCCTGGTGGCGGGCGAAGCGGTTCGCGGATTCACTCAATGTGGCCAATGGAAAGCTACCGGTGATCGGCCAAGGCAAGTTGAACCTGGAACGGGTACAGGGGAAGTAATGGCCAAGCTGAGACGGACGGATGACGATCAAGGGGCAATGGATTCGTTACTGGATACGATGACCAATGTGGTTGGGATTCTGGTGATCGTTCTGGTGGTAACGCAACTGGGTGTGGGGGATGCTGTCCAGCGGATTGGTGAAAAGCTTGAGGTTGAGCCGGCTGAGTTGGAACAGAAGAAACGGGAGCTGGCCGATTTGCGCGCGCAACAGGACCGCTTGAAACAGGAGTTTCAGGATCTTCCGCCGACCAAGAGTGAAGACGTGACGGACCAGCTGAAGCGTCTGCAGGTTGACCTCGATCAGAAAACGCTCGCCTTGAAAAATCTGCGACAGAAGAACCGGCAATCGGCCGACGAGATGGCGCGACAAAAAAAAGAGCAGGAAGAGGAGTCCAAGAAACGTGCGCAGCTGGAGAAAGAGCTGCAAAGCTCGCTGGCCGAGGTGGCTTCGCTGCGGGCCCGTTTGGAAGAGACACCTGAGCGGGTTGTCCCACCGGCCCGTGAACTCCGATTGCCCAACCCGCGTCCTGCCCCAAAGGGGGCGGCGGCCGTGACATTGATTTGTACTGATTCAAGAGTTTACCCGCTCTCGTTTGGGCCCATTCAGAAGGAGGCTCGTTCCCGAGCTGAATCATTGCTGCGGACGCGCCGCAAAGCTTTATACAAGGAGGCGGGGCAAGGGATTGATCCGGAAGAATTTGTCAAAGCCTTCTCGCGATCGCCGTTGCGCAACGACTACTACGATGTTCAGATGCGGGCTGGGGCAGATGGGTATCCGAAACTCGTGCTCAATCCTCGCAAGACCGCCGGCGTGCGGGAAAAACTCCTGACCAACAAGAGCTCCAAGTTTCAAAAAGATCTGCGAGAACTTGATCCACAAAAATTCTACATCCGTTTTCTGGTGACCAGTGACAGTTACGAGACATATTTGATTGCCCGCTCGGTTGCCCAGTCCTATGGGTTTGCAGCCGGGTGGCAGCCGCAGGGGCCCGAATGGAAGTTTACGGGCAACATGGGAGGCGAGATTCGTCTGGGACCTCCCCGACCGGAACCGCCGCCCGGTCAAAAACCGGCTGCGCCTCCTCCGAAAAGGAATGATATCGACTGAGGTTGCTACGGAGACTTTGCCTTCGCGGGAAACTCGCAACACACTTGACTGCAAGTTGGAGATTGGCTGTGGAACCGAACGTTTCCGAACCAGTGGCGAGAAAAATAACCAAGCTGGATTGGGCTCGCTTCCACGAATTGGCTGATGCAACGCTCAGGTGTTGTAACCGCGCCTACTTTGCAAGTGAAATCTGCAGAACGGTTTCCTGGGTTCTGATGGGAGCGATCCCGATTTTTGGTTTGCTCGGTTTCCTGGTGGTTTTTATCGTAGGAGACGAAAACGAGCCGAACGTTTCAGAGCAGCAAACGGCCTGGTGGATCATGTTGGCGACCAATGTTTTGGCGATCCTGGCAGGCTTGTTCAGTCTTTGGGGCTCCTGGATGATGTATGCGAAGTTGAAATGGCTGAAAGGATACAAGGGGCTGAAAGGATACAAGGGTAAGCCAGCGGGATCCCAAGGATCACCGTGAGCTGGGCGCATTCATCTCTCTTCTTGGCAGGCGCTAACAAAAAAAGGCTCGAGCCGCGGGACTCAAGCCTCGTTACCAAACCGTCAAGGTTAGAGCGGTCAGATTTCTCCGCCCTGTCCTTGACCCACCGGCAGGGAGCCTTAGCCGGTTGGATTAATATTCGCCAATCACCTCTCGACCTCGAATGGAAGAGAGCGCTCGATAGGTCGTGAGATCGATGCTTTCGCGAATGGTATGAGTTGAGCCATCCATCATGACGAATTGGGCCAGTCCCGCATGAGGGGCTGAGACACCTCGGTCCGCGCCGGTTCCCTCACCGCGAGCTCGGTTGGGCCCATACTCGGTGTCAAACAGCACCATGTGGCCGTGATCGTCAGCGGGGTCGTCGATATCACGAGTAGCCGCGAACCAGACATTTTCAAAATTGGGGTGCGGTGGCGCGCCGATCGGATTTCGATTTTCATCGAGAATGGGGCCGTTGGTCCGCTCGCCGAGTGCCAGTGTGCTCGATGTACCATCGATTATGTCACGGAACTTCGTTTTACTATTCCGGAAGAATGGCCCGGCACTGTTGTCCGGAGTCGCGTCCAGGTTCACGTCGTCACTGGGGTTGCCGGGAGTTTCGGTCACACCGTAGGCGGGTCCCCAGTTCGCACAATAACTGGCGGCCGCGTATTTTTCTGTGGGAGCCGTCGAGGCGTCACGAACCACAAAGTTGTTTTGAGACCAGCTGTCGGTTGGACAAAGGAAGACTTCCAGAGAAGTCTCGCGAGCTACCAGGTTGGCTGAGTCAAAACAGGGAAGCCGAAAATCGACCTGGTCGTGCAAGTTTCCTTGCTCGATGTAAGGCAGGATTGAGGCACCCCACGCTTGCCCTAAGTGGTTAGCGTCTTGATACCCAGGATTTACCAGGTATCCAGTTGCAGCTTGATAGGCGCTACCTTGCTGGTAGGCATAACCCGGGGGAAACTGGCTCAGGGCACTCTCGTAATTGTGCAGGGCCAAGCCGAGTTGACGCATGTTGTTCTTGCAGGCCGTTCTTCGGGCCGCTTCGCGAACCTGCTGGACGGCGGGTAATAACATGCCAATTAAAATTCCGATAATGGCAATGACGACCAGCAATTCAACAAGTGTAAATCCACGACGGGTCACTTTGTAAGGCGAGGGGTGATTCATCGTTTGGGAAATTTTCTGACAAGGTAAAGCAGCCGGATCGCACGTGATGGCCGAGATTTTGGCAGGATTGGCTAAAGTGTTCATGGTTATGATTCTCTATATGATTCTTAATAAGGGATTTTTCATAGGGAAGTTGTTTTGATCAGGCCATGTCACCGGGGCAGAGTCGTGAAGACAGAACGCTACCGAGGTGGAACTTTCCATTCACCACGCTCCGAACGCTCTCAGTGAGAGCTTCGCTGGTGACTATTGATCAAACGCATGCCCTGAAACGACAAACCCAGTCAGATCAATTGGAAAGAGAGAGGGGCCGTAGAGAGCGGCGGTCCTCGAGCACTGAGAGTGCCCCATTGGGCCGAAGAAAAGAGTCTGGTTTCGGTTGAGCTTGGTTCATCTGAGACCGGTAAAGCTTGATCGAGTCCCAGATCGTAGGGACCTGAATCATAACCGGCCATTTCGAGCAGTTGTAGATTGAGCAGTGGCGCGTCACGGTCTTCCGGTTCGCGATCGGGCGTTTTCTGTTCGGAGGGAGTGGTCCCTTCGGCCGCTTCCTCTCCGACAGGATGCACGTGCGACGAGCCTCCGTGGCTGTGAGGGTGCCGATGGTTGGCCGTTCCGCCCGGACCGTGGCTGTGAAGCGAACCGTCGGGGTGTTGGTGGGGCAGACCGACCAGATGGGATAAGCTGTGGAAATTCGGCGCGGCCAGCCAGAGTATTCCGAGCAGGCAACAGAGAATACCCACGCCTTGGCGGCGCCAAGAGCTTCGTCCTGCGGAGCGTGGGGATATACGGTTCATTAGCGCCTGAGCAACGAAAGTTAACCGGAAACAGGCAGCGTCTTTGTTTTGGCTTCTGCGCGCTGCCACTCTTTATAATAAGTTTTGACCACACGGATTTCAACAATTTTTGTGACGCTGGATGAGACCCCCTCTCTTAGCCAATGCGAAAGGTTTCGCGCGCTGAATCAAAGCCGGAAACCTTGGCAATGCACGTAAACCTTGGCAAAAAGATGTTTTGGCGGTCTTGCCGGCTGCTTCAACGGGCGAGAACGGCAAACCAGGTTGCGGGTCTCCAAATTGTGAAAAGCATTACAATCGATTTGTTCCGTTGGGCGGAACCACTGGGTTTACGGCACGCGTCTGAATCTGGCGAATCGCTCGATTTCCCAGGGCGGAGTCGCATCTGTCACTTGGCAGCAACCCCTGCATCGGTTTCTAAGAGCGTATCCTGACGGGCTGTGCTGACGGGCTGTAACCGAGAAATCGTCAGGTTGATGCCATCCAACCAACGGAAATGAAGGCGGCGATCGAACCCCTGTCCCACGACCGTTCATCGATGAATCGGTTGAGGAGTTGTGCCAGTACTATTTGCAGGAGTTGCTTTTTTCTCTACCGACGGCATCGTTTTCGGGCACGACTTGCTCTTCGGCGTACTTGCGAACGTCGCCCGTGATCTTCATCGAACAGAATGTGGGACCGCACATGGAGCAAAAGTGAGCGGTCTTGGCGCCCTCGGCAGGTAAGGTTTCATCGTGATACTCAATCGCGCGGGCCGGATCGAGGCCGAGCGCGAATTGGTCGCGCCAACGGAACTCAAAACGAGCCTTGGAAAGTGCGTTGTCACGGATTTGGGCTGCCGGATGTCCTTTCGCCAGGTCTGCCGCATGGGCTGCAATCTTATAAGTAACAACACCCTCGCGAACGTCGTTTCGATCGGGCAACCCCAGATGCTCTTTCGGCGTCACGTAACAGAGCATCGCACACCCATACCAACCTATTTGGGCGGCCCCGATACCCGAGGTGAAGTGATCGTAGCCGGGGGCAATATCGGTTGTCAGCGGGCCAAGCGTGTAGAAGGGCGCTTCGTGGCACCAGTCGATCTGCTTTTGCATGTTCTCCTGGATCAGGTGCATCGGCACATGCCCGGGCCCTTCGTTCATTACCTGGCACCCCTTTGCCCAGGCGCGTTGGGTTAGCTCGCCTTGGACTTCCAGTTCCGCAAGTTGGGCGTAGTCGTTGGCATCGGCAATCGAGCCAGGACGTAAACCATCGCCGATCGAAAAGCTCACGTCATAGGCGGCGCAAATATCACAAATCTCGTCCCAGTGCTCATAGAGAAAGTTTTCTTTCTCGTGGTGAATGCACCACTTGGCGAGGATGGAACCACCGCGGGAGACAATGCCCGTCATCCGTTTTGCTGTATGCGGGATGAAGGCTTTGAGTACACCTGCGTGAATGGTGAAGTAATCGACCCCCTGTTCGGCTTGTTCAATTAAAGTGTCCCGGAACAACTCCCAAGTGAGCGCCTCAATACTTCCCCCCGTTTTTTCCAGCGCTTGGTAGATCGGGACGGTCCCGATAGGAACCGGGCTGTTGCGGATGATCCACTCGCGGGTTGCATGGATATTCTTCCCGGTCGAGAGATCCATCACTGTGTCCGCGCCCCATTTGGTTGCCCAACGCATCTTTTCCACCTCTTCGTCAATCGTCGAGGTGATGGCGGAGTTACCGATGTTGGCGTTGATCTTTACCAAGAAGTTTCGACCGATAATCATCGGTTCGTTCTCCGGGTGATTGATGTTCGCGGGAATAATCGCCCGTCCCCGAGCTATCTCGGAACGAACATATTCGGCCGTGATGAAAGCAGGCGTCATGGCTCCCCAGGATTGTCCCGGGTGCTGATGGTCGATCCGATTGCGGGCTACCTGCGAGTTCGGATCGATCTCCGACGGCCGCGGCATCTCGTAGCCCTCAGGTGTGGAGCATAATTGCCGAATTCGATCGGACGCCTCGGGGGGAAGGTCTTTGAGATTTGGGTACTTGTCGGCAATGGTTGTGAACTCTTCTTGGCGTCCCAGGTTTTCGCGAATGGCTACGTATTCCATCTCCGGCGTAATAATTCCCTGATCTGCATACCACTTTTGCGTGACAGGATGCCAATCACCCTCCCCATCCGTGCTCCCTTTGGCGCGCAATGGATTGCGCTTCAACCCCGGGTACTCTTTGAGGCGGTTCTTGACTTTTTTCAGCTGGTTGTACCGTTCGGAATGTTCTTCGGAGAGATAACCGTTGTCTTCAGGCTTGACCTCACGGCCACTGTGCTCTTCGACATCGCCCCGGTCCAGGATCCAACTTCGTCGGAGAGGCGGGAGCCCTTGCGTTACATCTCCGTCGAATTCAGGGTCTCCCCAAGGACCCGAGCAATCGTAGACTCGCACCGGTTCATTTTCTTCAATCTCTCCCTCGGGATGCTCCGTATCGGAGAGGCGAATCTCTCGCATCGGGACTCTTAATCCTTCGTGAATCTCTCCCTCGACGTAGATGCGGGAAGAATTAGGAAAAAGGGTGGGGTCTTCCTGAATGGCTCGAATTTCTTCAGCGTTATCCGCCTCGTCAGAAAACTCCCCTGACAAATCATCGCGTTGGTTGGCATTGTTGAGATTGGTCAACACTGGCAGTTTGGGAGAATTCATTGCGTCACTTTCAGTTGCATTCGGGAAAGGACTCGGAGAGGTGAGAGCAGCAGTGGCCGAGAGAAAATCTACGCTGCCGGCTCGCTCCCTTCGTCGGTATGACCCGTATCAGGTTCGAAGGGTTGTTTTGAATCATGCAGTCCAAAACTCTCAGCCTAAAAAAGGCACCCCCGCGGTATGCCCTAAAGTATCGCCGTTGATAAATCCTCGGTCAACACCCACTGTCCTCAGCCCAAGTACAACGCGATTTCATCGGCAAACCACGAGATTTTATATCCAGTAAGATGATCCAGCCCGTGCATCTCTTTCGTCTGCTATTTACCAAGCATTGATGGGGGACGAGACCGAGGAGGAGGCGTGCAACGGGCGCCAGATTTGCCGGTGGTTAATACCGCCTATTTTTCGGGGCACTCATTTGGGTAAGTGCCGAAGATTGCTGTCCTTGACTGGGACTGTTTTGCGTGGAATGAGGTAGCTTGCCTTATTTTGAAGATTTTAAAAATAATGAGCAGCCCTGAAGCATTGTTGTAGCAGACTGGCAGGACTCGAGACGATCGGCTCCCCTCTTCGATATTAAGGAAATTCTCGATGAAGACACTGATGAAGAAAACGATCATCCTGGCATTCCTGTGCCTGTTCGCTTCACTGACTTTTATGGCACGCACAAACGCGGACGATGCAATCAAGCAACAGATTCTCAAGGTCTTACCGCAAGCCGACACTGACAAAGATGGTGTCATATCTAACGCGGAAGATGCGACCGTTCGCCGGCAGATTCTCAAGCGTTTTTCGCGAGCCGATAAAGACGGAGACGGCGCTCTTTCCGACTCTGAATTGCAAGTCGTGCTTCGACAGGCGGCCAAACGAGGGAAGCGGAACACTCCGAAGGCAAGTAACTCACGAACAAACAATGCCAAAAAGAATCCAGGCGCTGAAGCAATTCTTGCGTCGCTGGGTGTGAAAAGCGAACTCAATATCGATTACAAAAAGAACACGGCCCAACAGAGAAACAAGCTCGACTTCATCTACCCTCAAAAGAAGGTTTACGAAAAAGCACCCCTCTTCATCTACATCCACGGTGGAGGTAACACGGGCGGGACGAAGTCTGCCCTTTACAATAAGAGCGCCTCAGTGGTTAAAGAACTGACAGATGCAGGGATTGCTGTTGCGAGTATTGACTACCGGGTGTTTGGCCAGGGTGAAGAGCTTGGTTTCCACCAGCTGTTTCAGGACTGCAAGGATGCCATTCGATTCCTGGCCAAAAACTCAGACCGCTTTGGTATCGACCCGCACAAAATGGTCACGTGGGGGACGTCTGCTGGTGGGTCGAAAGCGTTGATCTGCGCCCTCACGGCGAATGACGTCCTTCCCGGCGAAGTCACCGGCCCGGGCACCGAACACACGGTGATTGGTGCGATCTCGTTCTATGGCGCCACCACTTACCTTGTCCCGGAACTTTGGAATAAGCGACTCGAGCGATTTCCATCAAGGAGCCAATCAAAAGGTGAAATGATGTTCCGACCATCTGACGGCCTGAGCACCGACGAAATCAGGAAGCTGGTCAGCGCTGATCAGCATTTAAAAGCGGATAGCCCGCCCATTCTGCTGGTGCATGGCGATACGGATCCCACGGTGCCGATTGAACTTTCCAAACACCTCTATCAACAGGGGAAGTCGAAAGGGAGTGATGTGAAACTTGTCGAAGTCACCAACGCCGGACATGGATTCAAACCTGTCAAAGGGAGTCATGCTGCACCCTCCATGACCTGGAACGAAACACAGACGTTGGTAATTGAACAGGTGATTGAATGGGTGAAACAGAAATAGCACTCGGCAGTCTGTTCGACATGAGACTGAAAACAACATGACGACGACACGCATTCCATGGCACGTTCTCGCACGCGCCGCGTTTGCCGTGTCTGTGGGTTCCCAGATGAACCGTTAATCGCTGTCATTCAGCTAGATAAGCAAGCGTAAACCATGGTCCAACAACACCCGATTCGATGCTTCTTGATCCTCACTCTGCTGGCGACGGCGCCCTGCTTCAGTGCGCAAGCGCAGCAGCCCTCCCAAGAGCAACTGGCGCGCATCCTCAGGCGTTTCCCCGAAGCGGACAAGGACAAGGACGGCAAACTGTCTTCGGAGGAGATCGAGGCCGTTCGCCAGAAGTTCCGACCATCCAGGAAAAGGAATACGCGCCCGGCCGCACCGGCCCAACCGACGCAGGCTGGGGATGCGAAACTTGCCGCAACGCTGGAAAGGATGAATGCACGGTTCAAGCATGTTCAGGTGGAGCTCCTTGAATGGCCGGATGAGTTGCATAAGAAGCTTGGGGAAATGACGAAACTTGCGTTGGTGACGCGTCCCATCAACAAGGTCGAGGGGAAGCTGCCGTTGCTGATTAATCTGCATGGGGGGGGGGCGCGTTGGTTTAACATTAATTTTCAACAGCAACTTGAGATGGCGCAAGAGGTGGGGATCAAGCGGGGGTTTGATTTGGCAGAGCTTGCGGGGAAGGAGCTGATTGTGCTCGATCCCAACACGGCGGAACGTTGGAATGCGGACTGGCTCGATGCAATGCTTGACCATGTGTTGGAAACCTTTCCTGAGATTGATAAGGATCGTGTGTACGTGATGGGCTACAGCGCGGGGGGAGGGGCTACCTGGAGATGGATCAATCAATCGCCGGATCGTTTTGCCGCGGCAGCGCCTTGTGGTTTTGCGGGGGGGAGTGCCAAGGACGATCCGAAAAAGCTTGCGAAGTTGCCGATTTGGGCAATGGCGGGCGGCGACGATGGTAAGAATCCAGCTGGGATCAGAAAAATGACCGAGCGATTAAAGGCGGCAGGAAATGGGAATGTAAAACAAACGGAGTTCGCAGGGGCGGATCATCGCGCAGGGGGAAAAGCCGTGTTTAGTACTGTGGAGTTGGTGGATTGGATGCTCCGGTTTAAACGACCGGAGGGCACGCAGTCAAAACAAAATCAAAAGTTGGATCGGCCTGGCCGCAAAGACTCGCAATGGAGGTAGTGGAAAATCTGGAGAAGAACAGCAGGAGTTGATTCAATTATTTCAATAAATACGAGGTGGAAATCCCCCCGTTTTTCCGGCGAGATGTTTCGTCTTTGGGCAGGTAGGCACGAACGTAATCGACTCGTGCTGAGTCGGAAGACACACTTATTCTCAGGTGCCCCGAACTGCTGATGACTTCTCCCGCGTATCCGTAGTCTTCAGCGCTACGCACATTGCCGAACCGTGGATGGCCCGGTTGAG
>JAYZCF010000075.1:0-13906 GCA_036338455.1 Planctomycetota bacterium | reverse complement strand
GGCTAAAGAGGTCGATGTGCGCGTCGACGCACGATTAACGGCCGGCGTCGGATCAAACTCACCGTCAAACGTCAAAGTTGAACCAACCTGGTTTCCTTATGAACTGAGTGAACTCAGCGGCCGGGTACGCATCGGCCAAGGGCAGGTTCAATTGGAAAAGATTCGCGGAAAGCATGGCCGAGCTTGGCTCTCTGCCGACGGAGATGGAAAATACGACGATCAAAGATGGGCCGTTCGGCTACACAACATTTTGACCGGCGCGCTTCCTGTCGACGAAGAACTCATTTCCGCTCTACCGATCTCACTTGCTGAATCGATTCGCCAACTCGAATACAAGGGACTTATTTCGGTCAGCGGTGAAACGACACTGTCGGGTCAGCACAGTGGCTACCCACAACCCGAATTCGCGCAAGTCGCCTATCCGACACCGACCAGTAACCCGGCATTCGATCCTAATTTCAAGATGAGCTGGGATGTCCGTTTTGATATGGAACAGGCCGAAATCCTGTTGGGATTACCGGTCAAAAATGTCTTTGGCCAACTATCAGTCCAAGGACAATATTTCCGCGAACAAACCGAGTGCAAAGGAGAAATTGCACTCGATTCATTAACGCTCTACGGGATCCAAGTCACCCATATCAATGGCCCATTCTGGATTGACAACCAACGAGTTCTCTCCGGCGTCTACACCAGCCAAATCGACCCCGACGACCAGCAGCGTTCTTTAGTAGGCAATGTTTTCGGTGGACAAATCCGATTCGACAGCCACTTGCGGTACAGCGAAGACATGCCGTTTCGCATCGACGCCACCCTTGCCAACAGTCAATTGCAGGACGTCGCCGCTGAAGTTGCTCCCCAGTTCCAGGAGATGAGTGGCAAGGGATTCGCAAGCTTTCAAATGGTAGGCAACTGCATCGACTGGAAATCGCTTTACGGGCTAGGAACCGTTCAGCTGCGGGATGCTGAAATTTACCAACTGCCCGTGGTCCTTTCGCTACTGAAAATTTTACGAGTCAAGGAAGTAACGACAAATGCCTTTGACACGAGCAACATCAATTTTCGGCTTCGTGGAGACCGAATCGACCTGCAACGGATCGAGTTGATTGGAGACGCAATCAGTCTGATTGGCAACGGAAAACTGAATTTGAATCGGGAAATTGACTTGAACTTCTATTCCGTGGTTGGACGAAACGATTACATTCCGTTGCTGTCGGAAATCGTCGAACTGGGAGCGCAACAAATCATGTGGATCAATATTCGCGGCCCCCTGGAAAACCCCCAAACCTACCAAAACTTCCTCCCCTATTTGAACGAGTCGATCAAGCAGCTGTTCCAGCCACCCGTCACCAACGGTTTCCCTTCAACACCCATCGATCCACGGAGTAGCGGACAATAGCAATGCAAAATCCAACTAGAGAAAAGCAGTTAAACCTTACCAAACGTGGCTGCGGAAGGGACAGTGGATAAGATCAATGGAAGCCTCTGACTCATCCATCACTGCTTCGTTGGCAGTTCAACTCGCATCCCAGGTTGTTGCAGCCAACATCGACAACCCGCGGGATCCGTCAGTGCAACTGAGCGAAACCGAGAACTCAATCAGTGACACCCTCGAAACCCAAGACAGGGAACCCGACAGCCATCACGACAGAAGCCAAACTGGGCAGGCAGGCACAACGGAAAACCCGGCCGAGCAGGCTACCGGAGATCGCCTCGACCTGACTGCCTGACGGCAAGCCAAACGCGAACCGCGACGACAACTCATGCCCGACTAGGACTGACAACATGCACTTCACGAAAATGCACGGCGCAGGAAATGACTATGTTTACGTCAACTGCTTCGAGGAAAATCTACCGAAAGACCCCGGTTCGCTAGCAGTCGCGGTTTCGGATCGACACTTTGGAATTGGTTCAGACGGGTTAATCCTGATCATGCCAAGCGATCAAGCTGACGCCAAAATGCAAATGTACAACGCCGATGGCAGCGAATCGGAGATGTGCGGAAACGGGATTCGGTGCGTCGCAAAGTATCTGGTTGACCATGGCATTTGCGATCAGCCCTCATTGCGGATTGAGACAGGTGCCGGAATCTTGGCATTGGACGTGTTCCAACAAAACGGTAAAGTTCACCAGGTGCGTGTCGACATGGGGCCACCCAAACTGGCTCCCGAGGACATACCGATTCGCCTCCCAGGGGAAGCGGTTGAACAGGTCATCGACATTCCTTTGCAACTGGAGGAACACTCATTGACGGCAACGTGCGTTTCCATGGGAAACCCGCATTGCGTCATTTTTGTGGACACCCTGTCCGATGAACTGGTGCTCGAATTGGGGCCACGAATCGAGAAAGACCCGCGGTTTCCGTCACGCGTCAACGTGGAATTTGTACAGGTTCGTTCACGTTCCGAAGTCCATCAACGGACCTGGGAGCGAGGTTCGGGTGAAACACTAGCATGCGGTACGGGGGCCAGTGCGGTCTGTGTGGCTGGAGTCATCTCAGGCAGGACAAACCGAGAACTGACAAACCATTTGAGGGGCGGAACATTGTTCTTGGAATGGTCGCAGGAAACCAATCATGTTTTCATGACCGGGCCAGCGACGGAAGTTTACAGCGGCCATTGGCCTAATTAAAACGTCAATCGAACTCAGTTTTCAGGTAAACAACTGGCGTGTCACAACAGCCTCCCACTTTTGCGCAAAAGATGATCGGCAAACTGGCTGCGGTTACGGTGCCTCCGTTAATGACGCGATTGGTTGATTTCCGTCTTGCCTTTTACGATCCGACTGTAGAGTTGGGACGTCCCGTTTTTAATGAACATGTGATTTTTGTTTTCTGGCACGAGTACATATCCGTTGCATTGGGCTATTGGGGGCATCTTCCACTGACCGTTTTGATCAGCCAACACCGTGATGGTGAATGGGTATCCCAGGTGGCTGAGTCGATGGGGATGCAGGTCGTCCGGGGCAGCTCGACACGGGGTGGGTCTGCGGCGATCCGGCAATTGAAAAAGAACTCTAACTCCACGAGCTTGGCAATTACACCAGACGGCCCTACAGGTCCCCGTCGAGAGATGGCAATGGGGCCCATCTACCTAGCGAAGATGTTGCAGATGCCAATCGTCCCAATCGGGATCGGGATGCAGAATCCCAAGCGTCTGAACACCTGGGATGAATTCGCTTTGCCTCGGCCTTTCAGCCGTTGCCGAGCTATTTTTGGACCAAAGATCTGGATCGGACGAAAATCGAGCCGGCAGGATCTGGAGTCAGCCAGGGAAAAAGTTCAGTCACTGATGATTGAGCTCGGTAATCAGGCTGAACAATGGTCTCAGCACAATTACAGGTTGCAGGGTGAAAGACGTTTTGCAAGGGTAGGTCGGCGCAGAAGACTCTTATTTTCCGTCGCTGACAAACCCATCCTTCGACCGGAGGTCACAGCCGAAAAATCGGCTCCTCGATACCGCTCCGCCGCCTAACCCCCTTTCCAGCCTCACAAGGCAGACCCTCACTTTGGACCCACCACACCCGCTGTTCCGGACCGAGGATCCGATAAAAAAACTCGTCGACAGTGACCGGATCGACAGTGACTGGAAGAACTCAGTGACAGCAACAGCGCGCGAAATGAAACCAACCAACATCTTGGGCCCACTGTAATTTTCCATTTTATGGGATTTTTTTCCATTATTAAGGAATCCCACTGGCAGCGCAGAGCCTCATCTGTTTATAGTAGGGTTGTTGGCGTGCTCCCTCGGTCCATCCGGGGTGGCCCGCCGTAGGGATTTGTGCCGCTTGCAGCCTTAACTGCTAAAGAGCATCTGGTCACCGCAACCTGGTTAAAAACCGCCGTTGCCTCTGCTTCTGCTAAGCGTGCGAATCCGTTTTTGAACCCTTTGTTCGGAATACGGAAAATGTTAATACGAGCCATCGACGCAATCAAAGAAGACGAGCAACAAACACCCCCCTCCACAAGCAGCGAACCGGGGTTTTCCACCCTCTCGGTACACGCCGGTGAAAAGCGACAAAAACCGGTCAATTCGATAACCGATCCGATTGTTTGCGCCTCGACTTACACGTTTCGGGATACGCAATCGGTCATCGACTACATCGAAGAGGACCAAGAGCGAGGCGAATACGGACGCTACGGCAACCCAGGTGAGCAAGTCGTTGAACGAAAATTGGCAGCGCTCGAGGGAGCCGAAGAAGCGATTCTGTATTCCAGCGGAATGGCAGCCATGGTCGGTCTTTTGACCGCCAAACTTTCAGCCGGTGATGAGGTGATTTTCTTTGACGAGTGTTATCACCGCAGCCGACAATTTTGCACGCAGCATCTCTCCCGTTTCGGAGTGGTGACTCGCACGGTCAAAACAGGTGATTACCATGCAATGGAAGCGGCCATTAACAGTCGCACCAAAATGCTGATCTCTGAATCACCCACCAACCCGCACTTGAGTATCGTGGACCTCGAACAATTTTCCGATATCGGGAAACGTCATCGAGTCGACACGCTGATCGACGCCACCCTAGCCACGCCCTACAACGTGCGACCCGTTGAGTTTGGAGTCGACTTTGTCATGCATTCGGCCACCAAATATTTTGGTGGCCACAATGACCTGCTGGCCGGTGTGGTGGCTGGGAGTAAGCAGAAATTGTCGGACGTCCGAGACCTGCGGGGAATCTTGGGTTCGGTCAATTCAGCACACAACATTTACCTACTGGAACGAGGATTAAAGACGTTCGAGCTACGCATGCAACGTCACAATGAAAACGGTCAGCGCGTTGCCGAGTTTCTGGAAAATCATCCCGCCGTTTCCCGCGTTCTCTACCCGGGGCTTCGCTCCCACCGCGATCACCAGCTCGCTCGGCGAACCATGAAGGGCTTTGGCGGTCTGATCACATTTGAACTGGCCAACACCGATTGGCGACAGACGGCAAGCGTGGTCGACCGTGTCCAGGTAGCCCGCATCGCTCCGAGCCTGGGGGGCGTCGAATCGCTTATCGAACAACCCCTGGTGATGAGCTATTACCATTACCCACCAGCCGAGCGCGCGAAGTTCGGTATCAGTGACAATATGATCCGATTAGCCTGTGGAATTGAGAACAGTCAGGACCTGATTGATGATCTGGCCCAAGCTCTGGCTCGGGTCGACCAGAACTGATGGTCGACATCGAACTCAACGCGATGGGTAAACTGTGGGAAACCAGGACAACGTTACGCGAACCGGTTTAACGTCGCTGCACCGGTGCAGCATTCGCCTCTTGCGATCGATTACGTTGATTCGGGCGGATAGAGATCAAACCCTCCCTTGTGGCAAACCGTTCTGCAAAACTGGTCGGCGATGACGAATCCGCTCCGGATGAAGGCTGGCCAACCTGGTTACCGCTGACCGGGCGATCAAGCTTGATCCTGGCAGAGGATTCCATTTTCGGTTGAGGTGGCACGGGTGGCTGATGGGCTGCGGCTGGAGCGGGCGAAGTCGGGTGCACCGGTGCGACGATCCCGTCTGACGAGCAGCCACTCTGGCAGTCACTTTGACAGTCAGCACCATTGCTACATCCCGTTTGACAACCTTGGTTGCAACTGGTCGTGCATGGCCCTAAACAATTGCAGGAAGTCGGCCCCAGTGAGGCCACATTGTTATTACAGCCGGAACAGCCATCAATGAGCCTTTGCTTGGCCGCCTTCCAGTCACGATGCAACTCGTAGGGAGTCAGGGGAAATGGCGGAATCGGATCGATCGTCTGATATTTCCAGTAAATATAAGGCGAGTATCTTTTCGCTTCTTCTTCTTCACACGGAAAGAATAGTCCCGTGCGGCCCGCTTGCCAGTTCCAGATACGGCTTCGCGTCTGGGGATCATCTGGTTGGAATTGACGAAACGGATTGAGGCAGTAGTCCTGAATTGTCTTGACCAGTTGTTGAGCCTCACATTCCGCGTGGCTAACGGAGAAAACCAGTAGAATCAGGCCGAAGAAAACCGCTCTTTTAAGCATGTCGAAGGTACCCCTTGGAAGTTGCGTACGTTCCTGCTGATCGTCCCCGGAGAGTCCATTTATCCGATGTTTTTATCCGATCCATCAAACTCTGTCTGAGTTGATTGGCTTGACTGGTTTACCCAGTCTCAAAACGAGTCGCCGACCAAAATGCGCTGCTTGATGTTCAGAAAAATGGGCAAATTACGATTTCCCCAAGGGAAATGAGTTCCATCGGGTTGCCGATGCCCCATCCTGGAATTTGGGAATCGGAAACGCGTTACTACCATTGGAGCACTCAAACACCTTATGCCACGGCCACAGATGAGTGCCGTCTCCTATCTCAACACATAGTCCCTCGTCTGCAGCTGGAAATCGCTAGCACATGGTTATGAGATCATTTACGACCTGCCCAGCGATTGGCCGACAGTCTGGAAACGGGCGCGTTGGCCATTATCTTACTCAACGTTTTTTATGCGGCTTGCAACCCGCAATACACCATCGGTTCCGGTGAGACCATCAAAAAACGTGTGGCAAATACTGAAAAGAACGGGATTGGTCTGTTTAGCCCGAGAGAAGCCGTTGCAAGTGAATTCGATCAGGTTTGATTTGTGTGTCGGTGCCCGAAGGCCAAGGATGGACTTCTAAAGGGACTTCATATTTCGGAAGCAATTGAATTAATTTTTCTTTCCAGTCCATCGGCAAGACACCATCGACGAAAGCAACAGGCCGCGCACCAAATTCTTTGTCTGTCAGGGGAACGACAATGACCTGCTGAAGATTGAATAAGCTGTTCATAGCTCGCTCAATATTTTCTGGATGGATGTTCTCGCCTCCCGAGATAAACATGTTGTCTACCCGACCGCATACGATAAGTTCCGAATCTCCATTGAGAGCTCCAATATCGTTAGTGTGAAACCAGCCATCTTCGTTGATCAAGGATCGGATTTCGCCATTCTGCAAGTAGCCAAGCGCCAATGTTTCACCCCGAACAAGAATTTCACCCGTTGCAGAGATCTGCAGCTCTCTATTTTCGAGCAGCTTCCCACTGGCATTGGAAGCGCCGTCTGCTGCCGAAGTTGTTACTTGTGATGCCATTTCACTTAGTCCATACGTTGTTCTCACATCAACCCCTAGATTTCTCGCCGCCTCTACCAGTTTTGGATCAATCGAGCTTCCACCGAGAAGCACGGTGCGAAGATGGCGAGGGGGAAATGCTTTTTCAGCAAGCAATCGGCGCAGCTGGGTTCCAACAACAGAGAGATGTGTGACGTGCAGTTTGTCCAGCGCATGGGTGTTAAGCTCCTGGCCAAAAGGCAAGCCGACAACGGTCGCGCCAGCTGTCGCGCAACGAATGAGGATCGACAATCCGCTAATATGATAGAGTGGCAATGACCACAGCCACCGATCGCCCGATTCCAACGGGATGATCTCAGCAGCTCCCGCCGCACTGGCTATATGCGACGACATCGCGTGCACAATTGCTTTAGGTTGTCCGGTACTTCCCGAACTGAAAATGAGAGTCGCCGGTGGGTTTGGGGCGGTAGCCCCATCGGAATCAACAAATTCGTGTTGCGTTTTGCCCTTGCAGTCCAGCATCGCTCTCAGCCACTTTGCATTGATCTGTTCTGCCATCTGGCAGCGTTTGCTGTTGGAGATTCGCGAGCTGATCGGACAAGTGACGCACCCTCGTCGCTGTAAGGCCCAGAAATTTAAAAAGGAGTCAAAATCATTCTTAGGAGACCAAGCGACATAGTCGCCGACATTGATATTTTCGAGCTGCATGATGGCAGATTCGGCGAGTGCTGCCTGAAGCGAGCCGTATTGAATTTGTATTTTACCGTCGTCATACGCCAGCTGACGCCTGTGGTGACTGAGAGAAGATTCCATTGGCGAAATCACAAGAGGACCTCCGCTAGTTCAATCGCACTTACATCGATTTGTCGTGGAGCGATGAGTAGGCCGTCTTCTTTTTTCAACGACTCCGTCAAAACGTCATGGGCCAACCAAGCGAGCGTGTCCAAGCCTGCTGGTATGTCAGGAGAAAATTCGGCGGCCAACTGCATGATGCGCATGATCCCCACTCCCGATTCAAATGCAGCACTGAAGACAACTGGCTTGCCTAACCGGGCGAGTTTCTCTACGGCTTGCCGTCCACCCAAAAGAGTTGGCTTGCAAATCAAGGCGGCTGCATTGGGCCAGGGGTCAAGACGTTCAGCCTGAACGAGTGATTCATCCAGTGCATAGTTAACACCTGTCAGTTGAAAGAGTTCTTCGATTCGGAGCGGATCTCGCAAGGGCTCTTCGATATACTGAAAATCCAGATCTGCAAGAGATTCAACGAAGAACACTGCCTCTTCAAAATCCCATGATTGATTTGCATCTAAACGGAGTTGGATATTGTCAGGGAGAGCTTGGCGTACCTCCTTTACTCGCTGAATATCAGATTCGAGCGAGTCTTGACCTACCTTCATTTTGACCGCTTTGCATTTTGAAAACTGACAATCGATTACTTTTTCGGCGATCTTTTCCGAACCACCTAGAAGCAGAAAGTTATAGGGAACCGAAATGGGTGCTGCCAAAGGTTCGTCCAAGGCTGACAAGGCAAACGTGAGTGACGCGGGTGGTTTTTGTTTGCCGCGAAGACTGGCAACGACGTCGTCCACCGTCTCCAGGCTGAACCCAGGCAGGGGCGATGCCTCTGCCCATTGTCCATTGCGCTCGAGCAGTACACCTTGTCGGCTTTCATAAATCCGACCTTTTAAAAGGATGGGCTTCTTGAATGGAATTTGAAATCGGAAGGCTCTCATCCCAGCCCCAATCCGAAACAAAACAGGATCGTGAAAAGCAATAAAACCCCAGCCGTCATTCCCAAGCATGGGCGAAGCTCGGTTCCACTGGAACGCCCGACTTTCCTGATCAACAGCAATCCGGGAATGATAATCAAAGAGGCAAGCGCTGGGGGCCAGGAATTTTGGTTGATGGCAAAGATCAGGGGAACAACTGCAGCACCCAGAATGCATGCCGCATATTGATAACGACTGAATGTCGCCCCGAAGCGAACGGCCAGTGTTCGTTTGGCAGCAATTCGATCTTCATCAATATCACGTAAATTATTCACCACGAGTAAGCCAGTAGATATTAATCCAGGGCCAAGGCCCGCAAGGATCGTTGTCTCATCAAACTGAAGAGATTGAAGGTATTGTGTCCCCGCAACAGCGACAGGACCGAAAAAGATAAGGACAAAGGGATCTGCAATTCCTAGATAGGCTAATGAGAAGCGCCCAGCCGTGTAGGCAATCCCGAGAATGATGCTTAATGCACCCAACAACAGAAACGGCAATCCGGCCCGAAGGTACAGTAGCCAAGCAGAACCTCCGGTAATTGCAAAAGCAATGATGGTTGCGATCAGCATTGCTCGGGGTGAAATAAATCCGGATTGAACGGCGCGGGCCGGGCCTTTGCGTGATTTGGTGTCTGCCCCTTGCCGGAAATCACAGTAGTCGTTGCAGAAATTTGTTCCGACTTGGATTGAGATTGCACATAGCAATGTTGCCAGCAATGCCGACAGGGAAAACGCACCATCGACCAGCGCCATCTGAGTTCCGATTGCCACTGGAGAGAGAGCGGCTAAGAGTGTTTTAGGCCGTGCAGCAAGGAGCCAATGTTTCATCATTGAATATTTAATTCTTCGAGTGACTGATATCGTGTTTACCATGCCCCCGCGACGGCTAAAAGTGGTAGGGATAGCCCGACCAATCCGGCTTCCGCTTCTCCAAAAAAGCATCTCGCCCCTCTTGAGCTTCTTCGGTGCCGTAGGCCAGACGAGTCGCTTCCCCCGCAAATAACTGCTGGCCAACGAGTCCGTCATCAGCAAGATTGAAAGCGTACTTCACCATTCTCTGGGCAGTCGGGCTTTTGCCGCAGATTTCGGCAGCCCATTCCAGAGATGTCGTTTCGAGCTGCTCATGCGGCACTACCAAGTTGACGGCCCCTTGCTCCTTCGCCTCTTGAGCAGAATACGTTTTCCCGAGGAAAAATATTTCACGCGCAACTTTCTGACCAACCTGCTTAGCCAGATACGCCGACCCGAATCCACCATCAAAACTGGCGACGTCCGTATCGGTCTGCTTGAATTTGGCGTGCTCTCGCGAGGCGATGGTGAGATCGCAGATCACATGCAGACTATGACCACCCCCGACAGCCCAGCCAGGCACGGCACAGATAACAACCTTTGGCATCATACGGATAAGCCTCTGGCATTCGAGAATATGCAACCGCCCCGTGCCGGGCAAGGCGGTGTTTAGTTTCTCATTCTGCTCATATTCGTATCCCGCTTTGCCCCTCACCTTCTGGTCGCCACCGGAACAAAAAGCCCATCCTCCATCCTTAGGCGAAGGCCCATTGCCAGTGAGAATGACAGCCCCTACATCACTTGATTGGCGAGCGTGATCCAACGCGGTGTACAGTTCATCAACTGTGTGGGGTCGAAACGCATTTCGAACCTCGGGACGATTGAACGCAATGCGAACCGCGTTGACCTCTTTGGCGCGGTGATACGTGATATCTGTGAAATGGAATTGCTCTAATTCACTCCACAGGTTTGGATCAAATATATCGGAGACTGACGCTGGCATCGGAATGCTGACTTAATGAATGAGATGAAAAAAATAAAAACCAAGCCGCAACCAATTTAAAATTGGATGATCTTTTTTGGCACATTCAGGATAACCTTCAGGTAATCATCGCACCATCTATCTTAAGCAAGATAAGTATTCCCCAATTGAATCGGCAAGTTTTTTCGGTTGCTCACGGTGAACGATGTGCCCACATTCCCTAAAGATCTTAACTCGCGATAGAGGCGACCGGCTCATGCCGTTAAAGCGCACCGCAATTTTGGCGTATTTTTCATCCGCCTCGCCGGCAACGGCCAAAACGGGCATGCTTAGATTTTTTATTTCCGGCCAATAATTTGGTTGCTTCGCAATCGAATTGGCACGCATTACTTTTGGCCAAGCTTCGGCGTGACAAGTTGATTTTCGCATAATCTCTTCCGATCGTATGGCAACGGGCGTCTGCGAGAATACGGCTTGTTCGTACCAGGCCTGCAAAAAGGAAGCCTTGCTCTCCGATTCCATTCTAAGTGCCCAATTCTGATCGGCCTGCCATCGCTGCTTGCGCGCATCATCCGATTCCAAGCCAGGATTACCCGAGATCAGAACCAGTCCGATTGATTGGCTGTTTGCCAACAGGGATACTCCCAGAGCCAGTCGAGCACCCATGGAGTATCCAATCAGCACTGAATTTTTCGGAATCGCATCGGCCAAAACATGCAGGTTGCTTTCCCAACTGTCTTTCGTCGGAATTCCCAAACCCTTCGAATCATAATCGGAGAATTGGCTCCGCAAATTGTCGAAGTCACCAGCGCGCCCCATGAATCCGGGTATGAAAATTAGGGTTGGATGCTGCACTTGGAAATCTCTTCTCTGATTTGCTGCCGGACTTCGAGATTGTGTTGACGATGAGTCGCCAACTCAAATACGACTGACTGTTTACCCGAAAGTGCTTCGGCGTAATTTTTTGACAGATCCTCCATCGTTTCGATGCAGCGGTAATCGATACCAAACATTTCGGCGGCTTTGTTGAATTGATAGGTGTGGGGTGTTGCAAAATACTCTTCAAAGCAGTCAGACTCCCTCACCGGTAATAAATCGAAGATATGCCCCCCGCGATTATTGACAATGAAAATGATCATGGGCCAATCGGACTTCGCTGCAAGAGACAGAGAGTTAAGGTCATGCAATGCCGAGAGATCTCCGACCACCACGGTCGTCGGTTTCCTGAGGCCGGCACAGTACCCCGTGGCGGTTGCAATCAGACCGTCAATGCCGCTGGCTCCACGATTCGCCAGGACCGAGCGAGGGTTATTTGCAGTCCGGGTTCGGAACCAGTCCATATCTCTAATGACCATGCTGTTTCCGATGAAAAGCCCATTCGTTTGAGGACAGTTTTCATTCAACAAATAGGCGATGGAGGGTTCGCTAAAACGCGTGGTCCGACCCAAAAGATTGGTGATAATCGTGTCTCGACTGTCAGCCGCCCTTTGCCACTTGTCTGTGAACTCTTCGGTTGTTGATGGCCCAGAGATTTTATCCGTCAGATTCGAAAGCGGTCGGACAAAACGTCGCAGTTCGAGATGCTCCGGGTTTATCACCAAATCCTGGGGTGTGACGTGAAGGTACTGGGTTTTCGAATCCCGCAAGCTGCTCGTCCACAGGTGCCACGATTTGGAGACGATCCGCCCTCCAATATGCAAAATGGTATCGGGAGCCGGGAGTGAAAATTCAGTTGGCAATTCGAATGATGACTGGGAAAGGCCACTGGTAATATCCGCAAGCAAAGGCGCCTGTAATTTTTGTGCAAGCCACTGAACTTCTTCAGCTTCCTTCGGATGGCATCTCCCTAAGGCGATAACTGTGTTCCCCGTCAATTCAATCGGAGTCTCTATTTCCGTTTCCAATTCTGCCCGGCAGGCGAGAAGAATGGGATTTATATCAGTGCTGTGATTTTTCGTTTGGTCTTTCTGATCAATTGAAAACGGTTCGCGAAACATCCAGTTGAAATGAACAGGCCCTTTTCCAGCTGCCTCAATTCCCTTGGTCAATTCCGATGATAGATACTGCAAGCCGTCCGGATCATCTTCAGATTGCTGATCTTCTGGCACCGGCATATTGCGGAACAGTTCGGGATATTCACCAAAGATGTTCTTTTGCTGGATCGCCTGGTTTGCGCCGACGCCGAGCAACTCAGGCGGGCGATCGGCTGTAAACAGTAGCAGCGGCGTTTTTTCCATTGCCCCTTCGATGACGGCCGGCAATGCGTTGGCAACGGCAGTCCCCGACGTGCAGACAAATACACCTGGCCGACCGCTCACCTTGCCATACCCCAGGGTTGCAAATGCGAGCCCTCGTTCGTCGTAATGCCGAGTCACGCGAGCGCCCGCATGTCTTGCAATGGCGAGCGTCAGTGGCGTGCATCGCGAACCGGGGGCGAGGAAAAAATGGTCAATACCATTTTGGATGCAACAATCAACGATGAAATTGGCCCAGATTTCGTCAATCACTTTGTCGACTTCAGCTTGGTCATACCAATGGGTTTCGGTCCCGTTGTTCTTTGAAATCCCAACATAGCAGGACCGTTGAGATCGTACACCAGTCTAATTTTCATTGCGGACTATGATTGCCCAAGCACGTTGATGAAGTCCTGGATCTTGTTGTCGACCTCCTGCCATTCCTGAGCTGGCTCAGAGCCTCGCACGATTCCAGCTCCAGAGAAGAGACCCAATTCATCGTGGCTGATCAAGCCAGAACGAATCGCTACGGCGAAATGGATACTGTTGCTGCCAATCCAGCCGATAGGACCGGCGTACCAACCACGACTAAACGGCTCGAGGCGGGCAATTTCAGGTAACGCATTGTCTGTCGGGTAACCACCCACGGCAGGTGTGGGATGCAGGCGTTTAAGAAGCACCCCATCATCGACCTCTCGTTTTAACGTACCTTCCACATTCGATTTAAGATGCTGTTTCTGAGCCAAACGCAGAATGGATGCTTGGGAATCTACGCTTAAATGATCGACAAATTGATGCAGTTTTTGCCGAATACTTTTTCGTACGATGTCGTGTTCTCGCTGATCTTTGTCACTCGTCAGCAATTCAATAGCAAGCCTTTCGTCTGCTGTTGGATTCTCGCCTCGCATGCGAGTTCCCGCGATGACTTCACTCTCGAGACGATCGCCCTGGCGATAAAAGAGTCGTTCGGGGGTAGCCCCCACAAAGGCGTTACCCTGCTCAAAGTTGAAACAGAAAACGTAGCAATCATGGGTAGCTGCTTGCAGCTCGGAGGCCAATTGGATCGGGTTAAGGACGCTTTCGAATTTGAGG
>JAYZCF010000074.1:0-7913 GCA_036338455.1 Planctomycetota bacterium | reverse complement strand
GGCAGGTCTTCCTGAGAGAACGGTTTGGTCACATCGCTGGAGAAAAATTGGACGCTGTACTTTGGGCGAGCGTAGGAGCGAACCACATCGACAAACTGAAACGTTCCGGCGATCAACATCAGGATGGCTGACGCCCAGATTGCATAAAGACCCAGCATGGAAATGGGGCGTTTTCCGGTTTTTTTTCGTTTCCTAACTTCCGCATCCTCGCCTTGCGGTTCGGTGAGACTGGTCCAAAGAGAGCTAAAAAATCGTGTAACGCGCCCCTTTTTCTCTTGCGGGACGTTGCCCGGTCCAAAGAGGAATAGCAACACTTGGTCTGTGCTGAGCAATAGTAGAATTCCGAGCGTCAACGTGGCGTAGCCGAGTAATTCATGCTGGAAGCCAGTCGACAGGTCAAGGCCCCACCAGTAATCGGCGACCGGGATCATGATGATCCGGATCGAATTCATAAGAATGGCCCAGACGACAGCGGCAGCGACCAAAATCAGGCTGCGAAAAACGGGCCTGCGTTCCCAGATGACAAAGACGATCGCCACGAACAAGAGCGTGAAAAAAGACTGGACCCCACTGCAAGCGTTCTCGATGTTGTACATTCGGCTGCCGGGAATTTCGATCAAAGTCCCCGACAGGTGGTGGTTCATGCCAAAAATATCCAAAGTGGCACTGGTCACCGAAGCGCTGATTCGCTGGAGCCAGTTGATGAGCGTGTAATCGCCACCGCTGGGAATGACTAAAGCGACATACAAAGGAAGCGACGCGACGGCCATCCCGCGCCCCGTTTGCGAATCGACCGTCCTGGCAAACAGGCTGGATGTCAGCAACATCACACTCAAAGCGGAAAACCAAGGAGTGAGGAAGACGTAGCCTGCCAAGCAACAGACCATTCCCATGGTAAACAGGCAAGAGCTCCAAGAGCTTCGGTAGTATTTGAGTTGTTTGTCGCGGGGCCAGCGGTTGTAGGCGATTAGGCAGGTTGCCAGTACGGCGAATGGCGCAAATTGGTAGTGCGGACGGCTCCATAGCTCGCGCGTATACAGCACAAGCATCGGCAACTGGGACGTCATGGCAATTGCGTAAGGCAACCAGACGTTTTTCAGCCAGCGCGCAGCAAAAACTCCTGGGGATTTCCGGCTGGTGTTGTCAACGGATGCGGAGGACATGGAAGATAGGTTTGGGATAACGATGTCTTACGGGATCGGTGGGACAGAAAACGGGGCGTCAGACGAGGCAATGTTCATCGACATGACAACTGGACAATCCCGTCTCTACTAAAGGTCTAAGCGTCCGACCGACGTATCACTTTCATTATGCTTATATCTTTGCGGATGGGAAACCAGAATTAAAAGCGGACCCGCTAATCGCTTGGCTTTCTCCCGGGCTGGCAGCAACCAAGATTGTTTTAGGGGATATGCGGGTTATAGAGCCTGCCCCCAAGCCGCCGGAAACGGACCTTGCCCTGCCAGTGGTCGATTGTAGCGCCCCTGCTTGCCATGTTCATCTGCAACAGGACCTGGCCGGACTCCAGCGACACCAGGCTCCACTGCCAACAGACCAGATAAATGGTGGGTTTGGCAGCTCGCTACCGCGCTGAAAGCACCGGAGTTAACCGCACAGAATTTTGCCCGGCTTGGTCGGGACACTTGGCGTTAAGTGGACGGCGAAAGCAGACTTATTTTTGCCGACCAAGGCAAGTGATCCCGGTACCAGCGAACGGATGCTTCCAGGCCTTCGTCGAGTCCTGTCGTTGGTCGCCAGTCCAGCTCACTTTCCGCCTTCGAAATATCGGCCCAAGTCGAGTCAATATCTGCTTTATGGAAAGGCTTCTTCTGGATCTTGGCCGGTTTGCCCAACAGTGACGAGAGCTTGTCGATAATCGTATTGAGCGCAACGGGTTGATTGCCACCTCCCAGATTGAAAATCTCGTAGCCGACAGGTTGCAAGGCTGCGATCGTACCCCGTGCAATGTCGTCCACAAAGGTGAAGTCCCGCGACTGTGTTCCATCACCAAATAACTCGATCGGCTTTCCTTGGTCAATCCAGTGAATGAAACGGAAGATCGACATATCGGGTCGACCCGCCGGCCCATATACAGTGAAGTACCGGCAAATTGAGACGTCGATTCCGTGCAAAAAGTGATGGGAATAAGCCATGAGTTCCGCTGCTTTCTTTGACGCAGCATAAGAAGAGATTGGCGTATTGACGGGTAAGTCCTCGGTGAAAGGCATCGGCTGACCCGCATACAGTGAAGAGGTGGATGCCAACATGTACTTGCCGACGCCATGCTTGCGCATCTCTTCCAGCAAGTGCAGGCTGCCCAGAGCATTGGTGGTCATATAGACGGTTGGGTTTTCCATGCTGTAGCGAACCCCTGCCCTGGCGGCCAGGTTGACGACCTTGTCGATTCGATAGTCCTGGAACAACCGCGCGACCGACTCTCGATCCTCCAAATCGAGTTTGCGAAACTCAAAGCCGGATCGTTTCTCGAGCTCTTCCAAGCGGTGTTGCTTCAGCGAGACGTCGTAATACGCGTTCAAGTTGTCAATGCCGACAACCGGCTGGCCCTGTTCGACCAGCAATGCGGCCACGCGCGAGCCGATGAACCCTGCGCACCCCGTCACCAAAATCGAATTGTTCATTTCATTGGCTTCCGCTGATTATGGACACTGACGTAATGGTTAACGGATGGTTGCTTTTGAAATAAGTGGTGACCTTTACATCGTTGGCAGATCGGCTCAGTCAGCCAGTGCTGTGGGACCCGGTCGCTGCCAATATTGAGGCAGTTTCGATATCGGCTTGGAGATCCTCAGCCCGAAGGGAGGTCGGAGGTCGTTTTCCAGCCAAGCTTGCCGGTCACTGCGGTTGGCGGTGAACCGATTGCCGAGACTGGCGTTGCTGGCACCACCCAGGCGCATTTTAACCAAAATTTTCGGTACGTAGCCGACCTTGATTTCGTGTTTAACCATCAATCGGACGAGGCACTCGTAGTCGGCTGCCGAGCCGAAGTTGGTGAGGTACCCCCCCATGGCTTCGTAGACTTGCTTCCGCACGTAGACAGTCGGGTGCGGCGGCATCCAACCTCGCCAGAACCGGTTGCGCCGGTAGGACCCTGCCCTCCAGTAACGAACGATGCGGTTGGGATCGTCGGTGCGCACGTAGAGGAGGTCTCCGTAGACGGCATCAAAATTGCCGGTCTGCAGCGTATCCCGGATCAGCCCGAGCGAGCTGGGTTTTGCCAGCATGTCGTCCGCATGGAGAAAACCGATGATGTCACCTGTCGCCGCGGCGATTCCTTTGTTCATTGCGTCGTAACAGCCTTGGTCCGGCTCGCGAATCACTTGACTGATCCGGCGCCGGTTGTCGTCAATCACTTGGTCGGTGCCGTCACTCGACATCCCGTCGACAACTATGTGCTCGACTTCGCAACCGCTCTGAGCGTGAACGCTGTCCAGCGCATGCTGGATTGTTGAGCGACCATTGTGAACAGCAGTAATAACAGATACTTTCACGGCTTAACCAAACCGCTTCCTAAACCAATCCAAGGTAATTTCCAAACCTTCCTCGAAACGAGTGCAGGGTTGATAATTGAGAAATTCTTGGGCCAGCGAAATATCTGCCAGGGAGTGTTTTACATCGCCATCCCGCGGGTCCCGATAAACGGCATCCACTGTGGCGCCGGTCAAACTTTGGAGGGTCTGAAACAGCTGATTGACCGTGGCGCGTTCACCGACGGCAATGTTGTAGGCTTTGCCGCTGGCCCCGGAAACGGAAGTAAACATCCCCCGGATGTTTGCCTGCACGGCGTTGGAAACGAACGTAAAGTCGCGAGACTGCTCGCCGTCACCGTTAATAAAGGGGGCCCGGTCTTTCAGTAAGGCATCCATGAACAGGGGTATTACGGCTGCGTAGGGACCGTCTGGTTTCTGGCGGGGTCCATACACGTTGAAATATCTCAAGCCTACTGTTTCCAAGCCATAGCAGCGCTCAAACGTTCCCGCATACACTTCGTTGGTAAATTTGCTGGCCGCGTAGGGCGAGAGCGGGTCACCGATCCGTGACTCCACTTTTGGCATTTCCGGACTGTCTCCATACACCGATGAACTGCTGGCGTAAACGAAACGCTTGACTCCCGCGTCTTTGGCAGCCGTCATCAGGTTTAGGAACCCGGTTACGTTGGCTGCGTTGGTCAAGAGCGGGGTTTCCATCGATCGGGGAACCGAACCGAGCGCCGCCTGATGGGAAACGTAGTCAATATTGGCACAGGCAGCCCGGCAATCCGATTCGTTGGTAATGTCGAGTTCCATGAATTGGACATTGGGCAACTCAACGAAATTGGCAATATTTTCCAACTTGCCTTCCGACAAGTTGTCGAGAATCCGGATTTTGCCGGCACCGTGTTGCACCAAGTATTCGACGATATTGGAACCGATGAAACCGGCGCCGCCCGTGATCAGGAAAGAAGAGTTGGAGATATCGGTTTGGTGTAAGTTTTCGGTGTAGAGTGACATGAATAATCTATCAATGGACAGTTACGGGGTTTAGGTGACTTGCCGGCCTCGGGCCCTGGGAGTCCTGGCTTACGCCTTCCATATCTTATCGCGCCCTTGGGCGACCTGCTTGGTAGCATTGCGCGTATCGACTACCAGCTGCGAGTGTTGCACCAGGAAGTCGTAATCAAAAGCAGTGTGATCCGTAGCGATCAAGGCACAGTCAAGGCCCGCCAAGTATTCGGCTGTCATTTCACTACTCTCCATTTCCGGAACGTCAAAGCTCCGCATGCGGGGCAATCGTGGGATGTGGGGATCGCAGTAGCTCAGCTCTGCACCTCGCGCTCCGAGCAGTTCTAGCAGTTTGAAAGAGGGGCTCTCCCGGGGGTCGTCGACGTCTTTCTTGTAAGCTACACCGAAGATTCCAATTCGACTCCCCTGCACCGGCTTGCCGTGTGCGTTTAATGCTTCGGACACCTTGTGGACGACGTAGAGTGGCATGCTCGTGTTGATCTCACCTGCCAGCTCGATGAATTTGGTTGGTATTTCGTGTTTTCTGGCGACCCAGCTCAAGTAGAACGGGTCGATCGGGATGCAATGACCACCGAGACCGGGGCCCGGGTAAAAGGCTTGGAAGCCGAAGGGCTTGGTCTTGGCCGCATCGATCACCTCCCAAACATCGATCCCAATTTTATCAAACAGGACCTTCAGTTCGTTGGCCATCGCGATGTTGACGCTGCGATAGGTGTTCTCCAGGATTTTGCAAGCCTCGGCTACTTCACACGAATCGACAGGCACGGTTCGAGTCACGGCTTTGGCATAGAGCGAATTGGCCAAGTCCCGGCTCGGCTCGTCATAGCCCCCCACGACCTTAGGGATCGTGGCGGCGACAAATTTTTCATTGCCGGGGTCTTCGCGCTCGGGACTGTAGGCCACAAAAAGGTCTTGCCCGATCACCAATCCCGAAGACTCGAGGACCGGAACAAGGACATCTCGCGTTGTGCCTGGGTAGGTCGTGCTTTCCAGGACGACAAGTTGACCGGGCCGCGCCACCTTGGCGATCGCTTCGGTCGTTTGTACCACATACTTGAGATCTGGGTCACGGCTTTCGGACAGGGGGGTGGGAACACAGATCAGGATTGCATCCGGTTCGGCCAGACGTTGCATGTCGGCCGTGGCCTCTAATTTCTCCTGCTTGATCCATTGTTGCACCATCTTGTTGCTGATATGCGCGATGTAGCTTTGACCTGCATTCAGAGCTTCGACCTTGGCTGGGTCGACGTCAAAACCGAGGCATTTGAATCCAGCTTTAAAAAATGCGTCAATCAAAGGCAGTCCGACATACCCCAGGCCAATAACGCCCACCAAGGCAGATTGGGATTCGATTTTGCTGCGAAGAATTTCAGCGGACGAAGACATCATGGACTCGATTGGCTAGAGGTAAGTTGGTTGATCGTTTCCTGAATTAAATCCCGATAAAGGGCCATTTGCTGTTGCCCATTCGGGAAGTGGGACAGTTGTTCCCGCCCCAGTTGGCCGAGACGTTTGCACTGCTCAGCATCTCTGGCGGTATCCAGGATTTTTTTGGCCGCATCCCGCGGGTTGGCCGATTCAAAATAGACAGCGGCCTGACCGCACGTATCGCGAGCAAAATCTAGGTCGCAGGCTACGATCGGAGTTCGGGTGGCCATAGCTTCCAGGTAGGTGGCTGAAAAAGTCTCCAGGATCGACGGCACAAAACATATGTGGGCACCGCGATAGACGTTCAAACCGTCGGCAACCGGCACTGAGCCGAGGTTGACGATTCGATTTTCTACGCCCAGCCTGCGGGCCTCAGCCATTACCGTTTGGGCAATCGGGCTGGAGGGATCGATTGTAATAACGATTTCAAAATTCCGCTCGCCTAATTCTTCAATTACCTTGCAAATAGCCGGCAACCAAGTGTGCCGTTTATGTGAATAAGGCGCGGCAAAATAGAGAATCCTCAATTTCTGACCTGTCTGCCATAGCTCAATCGGTTGGTCGCCCCGGTACCAAGGTGCCAGGGCATTGGGAACGATATGGATTCTTTCGGCTGGCAGCTGGCATCGTTCCGCCAGCCCCCTTTTGGCTGTGCCCGTTTGAACAATCCAGCTCTGTGCTGTCCTGAACCAGTGCCGTTTGTAGCGGGACCCGAGATAGAGACCGAGCCGGTTACGCCATGGGGACAAAGATCGATAAGCCTCCCGCGTACTGTGAGTTACCCAACCGTCGGCGACTCCCATGAGTTCTGGTGCGGAGAGTTTCAGATAGGAAGGTCCACAAAAAGTGAACACCAAATCGGGCGCGGCGGCATCGATGGCCCGACTTATCTGTTTTCGCAACTTGGTACGCCGCGCCGGTGATTGCTCAAAAAGGCTGACCGGCTGAGCGACTTGAATGGACCTTTGGTCTAATTCGTTTTGTACTCGTTGAGAGAGAAACAGCCGCCACTGAAAATCGCCCATAGCAGAGGGCAGATTTTCGATGAACGAAACGGCGCGCTGCAGCACACCACCTTGTTTCAAGGTGGTCATGTTTAAGGCGATTAGAGGTTTTTCAACGATCAAAATATTTAGGATCCAGAAGATAACGGTTGTTATCTATGATGCTATTCGTCTACCCAGCGGTTGTCCGATTCATAATCGAGTTTCAGCAAAGTTTCGCCCTCGTGCTCACAAAAGATGCGCCGGGCCTCGGGGTTAAACAGGTTTTGCCAGTCACCTACGATCCCCTTTCGCTCAAACTGGCCGTTATCAGACTGCCCTGGTTTTCGAACGGTTCCTGATCGGCTCTTGGTCCGGTTGGCAAAAGAGGGGTTTTTTCGACAGCTGCTTCGAGGCGGTCTTGTGGCACATCAGCGCCCAGGAATTGCGTAAGCCTCTTTAGTTCGGGGACGGGGCTTTCTTTAAAAGTTTTGTATTTGGTATAGCAGGAGTGGCTCGTAGCCAGCCAGCGGCTGGCGAAGTCTCCGAACGAGAAACGAGGGTGATCCGGTGACACCAAGTGCACTCGAAGAAATGCCAAAAAATCCTCTTTTGGATCCCTGTCAGGATCGTGGGTATAGTCGCCCAGCTTAAGCGGCCGGTTGCCCCAAAATTTTTTATCGTAACTGATTTTCTTGTGATAGAACGAAACGGTTGCATCTCGCGGATCACGAAAAACCACAACAGCGCGACGAATCGTCGGGTTGGGCAGCTTGTGGCATTGGATGATTGTGTTTTTTGAAACCAGGCGATCGTAGGCATATTGTCGGATATCCATTGCGTCCTGCAGCAGGTGTCGCACCCAGGTTCCGCCGCAGCGAGGGTATTCTACCAAGTGGTTGATTTGAAGCTGTTTTCCCGCAAAACCATTAATCACGCCGTTAGTGATTTGATAGTAGCGGTTGGACAACGAGGTTGCTGT
>JAYZCF010000073.1:0-18093 GCA_036338455.1 Planctomycetota bacterium | reverse complement strand
GTGGTCAAGCTTTACAAGGGCAAGCCCCATGAAGGGCATAAAAACAATTTCTACCGCTGTATCGCCGAAGGTGGGCTGCCGGTTTCCGACGTTTACAGTCATGTCCAGGCGATGGGAACCTGCCATTTGACAGCCATTGCCGCACGACTGGGACGAGTGATCAAATGGGATCCAAAATCCGAAAAGATTATCGGTGACGATCAGGCCGCAGCCATGGCTTCGCGCACACCGCGGAAAGGATACGAAATCCCCAACGTCAAATCGGTCTAAACCGACCACTTGAAATGGGAAAAACAAGAGAGCACGCCGGAAATTCTGGCGTGCTTTTTTGTGCGCGGTCCAACAGCAGCCATACTTTTTTCGTGATTTGGTAAGTTACTACAGCAGGGGGAGCCAGCGTTCGTTTCCAACGACCGGCTTGCTCAATGGGACAGCCCGTTCCCGGTTTCCCAGGCATCGAGTAAAAGGCTGGCAGCTCGGTCGAGATCTTCTTCACTTGTATTCCAACCGATACTCAAACGAACGGTCCCTCGGATGACCTCCTGCTCAACCCGCATAGCCGAAAGGGTCACGGAATGCATTTCCATTTCCGTGTGGCAGGCCGACCCCGTGGAAGCGCAGATTTCGGGCACCCTTTTCAGCATCTCCTGCCCGCTCATTCCGGGAAAACTGACGCTGAGTGTATTGGGCAATCGCTCGACACTTTCGGCATGCACAATCAATCCGGGTATCCCATCCTGCAGCTTGTCTTGCAAACGATCTCTCAATTCCGAGAGACGAGGAACGGTCTCTCCCAAACAATTGACTGCCAAGTAGGCTGCCTGACCCAATCCCACGATCAGCGGCGTATTCTCCGTTCCCGCGCGAATTCCGCGTTCCTGGCCGCCACCGCGGAGAAAAGGCTCCAAGGCAACCCCCGATCGGACATACAGGGCACCCACACCCTTCGGTCCGTAGAACTTGTGGCCAGCAATGGTCAAAAGATCCACACCGAGTTCATCGACCATGGTCTGAATCTTCCCCGCTGATTGGCAGGCATCGGTATGCACCAGAATATCGCGGCCATGACAGATTTCCGCAATTTGGCGAATCGGCTGAACGGTTCCCACCTCGTTGTTGGCATGCATGATACTCACCAAGCGGGTATCTTCCTGCAGAGCTGCTTCCACGGCTGACGGGTGAACGTAGCCATTGGCATCACAATCGACCACCGTCAAGCCATATCCCAGACGTTCCAAAAACCTAGCCGGCTCAGAGACAGCCGGGTGTTCGACGGATGAGATCACCATGTGTCCGGTAACAGCTGGGCCGACCCGAAACATCGTACCACAAAGGGCCAGATTACTCGCCTCGGTTCCACCACTGGTGAAAACCACCTCTTCCAGGTCACAACCCATCAGCGACGCGACCCGCGAGCGCGCGTCCTCAATGGCCTCAGAAGCAGCCCTCCCCAAGCTGTAATCACACGAGGGATTACCAAAATGCTCGGTAAAGAAAGGCTGCATCTGGTCGACCACACTCGGCGCTACCGGGGTGGTCGCATTGTAATCGAGATAGATTTTCTTCACGGACAGGTCTCACGGAAAACAAACGTTCTGTGGCGATTCTGAACCATTTCAACGGGACTTTCTAGTAGCATTTCTGCTCGCCAGGCAGGCTGGGGAACAATCGATACCAGAATATTCCGATTGAAACGATGATCTTGAATACCCAACATCGAGGGGACGTCCGTGAACAGAATCCCGAGCCACTTTCAAGCCGGATCAGTACAGGCCAACACCTCTTTGAGATAGCGGCCCGTAAAGGACTCGGGTACGGCAGCTACCTCTTCCGGAGTACCCATAGCGACTCGACTGCCCCCACCGTCGCCGCCCTCCGGCCCCATGTCAACGATCCAGTCGGCCGACTTGATGACGTCCAAATTGTGTTCAATCACAATCACGGTATTCCCCGCGTCGACTAGCTGTTGAAGTACCAGAAGCAATTGGCGAATGTCTTCAAAATGAAGCCCTGTCGTCGGCTCGTCCAGCAGGTAAACCGTATTACCGGTATTCTTTTTTGACAACTCGGTGGCCAGCTTGATTCTCTGGGCTTCTCCACCGGAGAGCGTGGTCGAGGGCTGCCCCAAAGGGAGATAGCCTAGACCGACATCCTCGAGGCTCTTGAGTGTGGCATGAATACGTGAAAAATTCCGGAATGCATGACATGCCTCGCGAATTGGCATCGCCAGAACATCAGCGATCGACAGATCGGCGTAACGCACCTGTAACGTCTGCAGATTAAAACGTTGACCTTGGCAAGCGGTACATTCCACGAACATATCGGGAAGGAAATTCATCGTAATACGACGCATCCCATAGCCTTGGCATTCGGGACACCAACCCGACTTCGAATTGAAGCTAAACCGCGAAACACCAAAACCGCGTTGTCGAGCCAACTTTGTCGAAGCAAAAACCTTACGAATTTCATCGAACACACCACTGTAGGTCGCTGCGCATCCACGAGGTGTACGGCCAATTGGCTTCTGATCAACCTGAACCAGCTTATCGACCTCCTGGCTGCCCCGCAGTGTCTGACACGGCAGAACATGTGTGGCACTCAACCCGAGTTTTCTACGCAACAAAGGAGCAAGCGTTCCGTTGACAAGACTGCTCTTTCCGGAACCACTGACACCCGTTACACAATTAAAAAGACCCAATGGAAAAGTGACATCGACGTCTTTCAGGTTGTTTCCGGATGCCTTCTCCAGGCTCAGGCAGCGACTTGGGGTAACTGGACGGCGCTGTACAGGAGTCTCAATCGCCCTCTTCCCGGAGAGGTACTGGCCTGTCAGGCTGTCTGGACATTCGGTGATTTCGTCCACGCTCCCTTGGGCCACGATACGACCGCCATCCGCACCCGCACCCGGGCCAACATCAATCAGGTGATCAGCCGATCGAATCATGGTTTCATCATGCTCAACAATCACAACCGAGTTACCTTGGGCCTGCAACTCCTGGATCGCACTGATCAACCGTTCGTTATCCCGAGGGTGCAATCCCACTGTTGGTTCATCCAGAACGTAGCAAACATTCGCCAAGCCCCCTCCAATGGCAGTTGCCAATCGAACTCGCTCCGTCTCGCCACCACTGAGAGAATCGGCCGACCGATTCAGCGTCAGGTAGGCGACCCCCACTTTCTCCAAGAAACGCAATCGTTTGCAAATTTCATCAATCACTCCTCCGGCCACCTGCTGTCGGTGATCCTTAAACGAAACTGATTCAAGGAAAAGCCTCAGCTCGGTAATCGACATCTCCGTCAGCTGGGAAATCGATCGACCGCTCAAGCGGGCCGCCCTGGCCTGCCGATTCAGTCGGCAGCCTTCGCATTCGGGGCATGGCGACTGCGTTTGGAGCGAACGCAAACTCTCTTGCCGTGATTCCTGGAGGGCAGTGGCCAATTCTTTTTCCAAGAGGACTCGGATCCCAGGTGCTTTGGGCGACCTAGAATTTAAAAGTTTTTTCCATGCAGCCGGCGCGAGTTCCCGCAACGGGGTCGAAGTCTCAACCGAGAGCGCGCTCATCAGAGGCTGCAACTGCTGCAGCCAACCGAGGCGTTTTTTCGGCGTCAAACCTTTCCACGGCAGGACGGCGCCCTCTTCCAAGGACAAGTTACGGTCTGGCACGATCAGCTCAGTCGCAAATTGCTCGAGGTAACCGAGTCCATCACATTGCGGACAGGCGCCGTAAGGGCTGTTGAAGCTGAACGTCCTCGGTTGGACTTCGGCATAACCGATCTCGCACTTCGGGCAAGCGTACTCAGTACTGAAGAGACGATCCTCCCATGGGCTCACTTCACCCTCAGACTCGCGCAGTTGGTAACAGGCCAAGACCTGACCGCCACTCATTCGGGCCGCTAATTCGATCGACTCGAATAACCGATTCTCAATGCCTGGTCGAATGATGATCCGGTCGGTAATCGCTTCGATGGTTGCGTTTTTTTTCCCGCTTAACTCCGGAATCTGCTCGATGTCCAGGATCTCACCATCAAGTCGCAGCCGCACTAACCGTTCATCTCGAATTTGCTGGAAAATTTCCAAGTGCTTGCCTTTCCGTCCAGCCACCAGCGGTGCCATCACCATCAACTTGGTATTTTCCGGCAGGCCCAATACCGATTGGACGATCTGGTCAATACTCTGTTGACGAATCGGTTCTCCACACTGATGGCAATGGATGTCGGCAGCCCGCGCCATCAGTACGCGCAGATAATCGTAAATTTCCGCTACGGTTCCCACCGTCGATCGTGGGCCGACCGAGACTGGTTTCTGATCGAGACAGATCGTCGGTAACAGACCTTCCACGATTTCGACATCGGCCCGCGAGGATTGATCAAAAAACTGCCGCGCGTAGATCGACAAACTTTCGATGTACTGTCGCTGCCCCTCGGCAAAGAGTGTATCGATAGCCAGTGAGCTTTTCCCGGAACCACTCCGGCCCGTAATCACGACAAGGCAATCGCGAGGGATCTCAATACTGACATCCTTCAGATTATTGGTCCGCGCACGACAAATCCTGATCCGGGACAAGCTCTCGGGATTCGCCTTGGCACTCACTCGAATTACCATTTTCGTGAAGTCTTAGGATTGACGCTTACCAAACGCCGCGCGAAGCATTGCAAGACTTTGAGGAATCGCTGTCTGGTAATCCTCTTTCCCCTCGAACTCCAGCGAAATGTAACCGCGGTAGCTGACGGCTTGCAGAATCTTGGCGATCTCATCGTAATCAATATCGATCGTATACCAGGTTCCACCCCCGAAATAGGTCTTGGCCTGGACCAAAACGGTGTGAGGCGCCATCATCTTGAATTGGTCCTGGCGGCGCTCAAAGAAGTTGCCCGTATCCAAAGTCGCCTGTAACCAGGGACTGTCGATGGCATTGATGATCCGCATCACCCCTTCGGCCGTGCGACCGAGCCCCCAATGGTTCTCCAGTCCCAAGATCACGCCACACTTTTCCGCAGCAGGCAAGCACTCCGACAAGCAATCGATCACCCACTGAAACCCCTGGTCATCGGTGTAACCTTCCAATCGTTTCTCAATCCCTTTATCTGCCATCAGCTGGTCGAACGACTTCGTCGTACCCCAACGCCCCGTATTGACCCGGATTGTCGGAATACCAAGCTTGTACGCCATCTCGATAAATCCAATCGTCTTTTCCACATTTGCGCGTCGAACTTCGGCGTCCGGTGAGACAAATCCCTGGTGGGTCGACATACCAATCAGATCGAGACCATTAACAAAAGCGCGACGTTTGATTTTCTGCAGGTACGCATCCGAATCGTCTTCCATCTGGATCCGTAGCAACTCAACACCGTCAAACCCCATCTCGGCAGCCAAATCGATACAGCGAGGGATCGTTAACTTGGAGTCATCTCGAAATCGCCAAAATGAGTACGTCGAAATCCCGATCCGGTTGGGCACAAAACCTCGCACGCTGTCCGAAATGGGTAAGCAATTCGGCGAACCACCCACGGCACTCGGTGTAACAATGGGTGCTAAAGGCAACGTACAGGCCGCCACGGTAGCCGAGCCGGTCTTGAGAAGGTCTCTTCGATTCAGGGACATGGTCATCCTCCTCGGAAAACGAACAATGATGTGGGGAACAAAAATAAAGGGATGGCCCCTCAGTCTAACCGTTAGCAGGCCCCGTTTTAACTACGGCAGAAATCCGGGCAAAAAACGGTCGGGCCTTATGTTTCCGGGTCTGGGGATGATGACCTTTCGCTCCCTCTACGACGGGAAAGGCTGGCCCATCAACGTGAGCACCAGTCGCCGGGCCCCACCCCGATTTCGGTGTTCACACAGGTACAGGCCTTGCCAGGTCCCAAGTGCCAAAGCCCCTTGACTGACCGGCACGGTCAATTGGCAGCCGACAAGGGAAGACTTTACGTGAGCCGGCATGTCGTCACGGCCCTCACAGGTGTGGATAAACGGCATATCTTCCGGACAGACCCGGTTTATGGCCGTTTCCAGATCAACCCGTACGTCTGGATCAGCATTCTCATTGATGCTGATCGAAGCCGATGTGTGCTGGAGAAAGAGGTGTAAAAGCCCCGTCTGGAGCTCGGATATCTCGGGCAGCGCCTCTAAAATGTCACCCGTAACCAAGTGAAAACCCCTACTTTTTGCGGGCAAAGTTAAATTTCTTTGGTACCATCGCATTTCACACTCGCTCGCATTGGAAGGGCTTATCAAGACATTGGGTGACGTATTCACCCTTAGAACATAGCCTGAGGGAATTCGTTTCACCTCTGGCCATGGCAGACCGGTAGCTCTTGTTAACCGGTCTAGTCGGACAGATCATCAAGGTCAGCGATTCGGCCCTTTATACACTAAATTTTCTTGACTTCATTCCGTCGCCGTCAATAATGGTCCGATCAGGTAACGGAAAAACCACTTCCCTTGCTCGAGCTGACGGGTCTTCGCCAGCTTTTTTTGACCGAGGTGGCCGACGCTCACTAAGTCCCGTTGCCTTTGATCGGTTCTAGACTGGTTCGCAATCACCGGCCGAACGTCGTTGGTACTTGTTTCTTGCCGGACCAAAAAAATAAAAAGATAGATTACTAGAGGTACATGAGCCATGTCTCAAGATAAGCGAATTAACAACGTATTCGAGGCGATTCTTGAATACGGCCACGACGAGGACTTTGTTCCGAACGAAGACGAGTGCTTCATTCCCACCGATGCCCCGGCGGGTTCCGAGGCGAAAATCGAGGCGTTGCGTAAACGTGTATTGTCGGGCCAACCTCTCTGGCACAACGACGACCGCGAAGACTATTCCGGGTTGTCAGGAGCTGTTCGGCCTCGCGAGTGATCTGCGATTCAAGGCCCCTGCACTCAGTCATTCAGACCCGCCGTTCCGGCGGGTTTTTTTTGCGCTACTCCGGAGCGAAGAGAACTGATAAAGAGAGCCGGAAACGTGGCTTTTTGCGGGCGGACGCCCTCGATCAGTCGCGCCTTTCCTCTTTCCCCCGGAACCACTGGGTTTCCAGACTGCTGTAACTGCTACAATTCGTCGAAGTGATTGAATTCGGCTGCATCAGCCAGGTCGTATCCACTATCTCGCCCGCTGCCCGATGCGTGCTAACGCCAACCGGTTAATCGGAGAGAAAACCTGTGAATCTGTTCAGTATCAAGTTTGCCTTGGCCGCAGTCGCTTTACTGTGCTGCGGATCACTTTCGACCGTACAACTGAACGAAACGGACCTGGCCAAAGCACAGCATCTGTCCGAGACGGTGACAAATTATGAGTGGCTTGGTACCC
Source organism: Planctomycetota bacterium (assembly GCA_036338455.1). GTDB lineage: Bacteria > Planctomycetota > Planctomycetia > Pirellulales > Pirellulaceae > Mariniblastus. Next base: position 10,792 of record JAYZCF010000073.1, on the reverse strand, counting down.
TCGCCCCCATCGCCATCTCACCGTTCTTTGGAATCACCTGCTTGGCGGGGATGTCTCAGTTGTCAGCGGGCACGTTTTTGGAAAACAACCAGTTCATCAGCTCCAACCCTGTCCTACACAATCCATACGTATTTTGGATTTTCCTCGGCCTCACTCTCCTGACCTCCCTTCCCCGGCTGACCAAGGTCAGTAAACCGATTGCCCAAGCATTGGATCAGGTGGAAACGTACGCCGGTATTATTACCTTGCTGGTGATACGTATCGCCGCATCAACGGCGCCGCAACCGGAGGCTGAAACGGTGGCAATGTCGATAGGGGTGGTTAATGTGACCTTCGAAGCGCTTCTCTGTCTTGCCGCCGTCTGGAACATTATCGTGATCAACACGGTCAGGTTTTTCCTGGAAATCCTAGCTTGGCTGACACCCGTCCCCTCCATCGATGCGATATTCGAAGCAACCAATAAAGTCGTCTGCGCCTGCTTCATGGCCATTTATGCCTACAGCCCCGTGATGGCCACCGCGATTAACCTGTTCCTGCTTTTTGCCTGTCTGTTCGTTTTTCGGTGGATCCATCGGCGGGTCATTTACGCCAGGCACATCTTTCTCGACCCGATTCTAACACTCTTTTTCCCCAGATATGGGGTCCCCAGAAATTCCCGGATCGAGGTCTTCAATCAGTTGGACTGGGGCCCCTTCCCTGCCAAAAGCAAACTTTGGTTCGAGGCAACAGAAACGGGATGGCGAATCAGTCGCTGCAGGTGGTTCTTTCCCGATAAAACAATCGATTTGGAGCGAAAGACTCGAGTCGAACTGGTCCCCGGGCTTTTGACTTATCGAATCTTTTTTTCCGAGATCGAATCCGGGAACCTCGTATTTACCCGTCGTTACGTCGACCACATTGACAAGATCGCCGAGCAAATGAGCTTGATAAAAAGCGATGGCCAGAAATTGAAGGAAGAGTACCAATGGGGTTCGCTGTAGGAACAGGAGTGTAAGTTTTTCCTCGTTGCACGAGAAAATCTGCCGATAAACGGCTTGGCCGTCCGAATCCAATTTGACGGATGTCCGCCCGAAATCGGGCAGGTTATATTGAAACCCTTGACCTGGGTCCTCTCTGATCTATCGTTCCGCCGGAGCGCAAAACAAAATGTCGATCGAATTCCAATGCAACCAATGCCAAAGCATCCTGCGGGTCGCCGCGGAACATGCGGGGAAACAGGCCAAATGTCCCCAATGCGAATTCATCAATATAATTCCGATGTCGAGCACGACACCAGCCGCCCCGGAACGCAACACAGCCAGCAGTGACAACCCCTATCAGTCCACCACGGCGGCAGCTCCAGCTAAATATGTTGAGGCACATCGAGGAGGCTTGATCCTGGCTTTGGGAATCATATCGATCGTCGGTTGCAACTGTTGTTTTGTCCCGGGCATTTTGGCATGGGTGTTTGGTGCAACGGACCTGGGCAAGATGAAAGCTGGCAGAATGGACCCTTCCGGTGAAACATTGACCCGAGTGGGAATGATTCTCGGCATTATCGGGACAGCCGTGGCGGCACTCGGCAGCCTGCTCGGCTTCTTGATGTCTGCATTACCGGCAAATTTCTAACGGACCACTTGGCTTACCGAAACTAGTTCGACGCGATCGCCTCTTCCAACACATCCTCGGCGACAAAAATCGGCAAAGGCGGATCACAGGTCACTGCCACGCAAATCGCATCGGAAGGTCGCGCGTCAATCTCAATGAGTTCCCCATCGTGCCGCAATCGAATCGAAGCAAAATATGTGTGCTCCTTGAGTTCACTGATCATCACGCTGTCCAGCTCCCCGCCTAAGGTCTCCGCGATGCCCACCAGTAAATCATGTGTCAAAGGCCGTGGCCTAGGGATTTCCTTAACACGCCGATCGATACTGGTTGCTTCAAAGATACCTATCAAAATGGGAAACTGCCGATCACCATCAACTTCTTTCAAGAACACAACCTGATTTTCATTGATCTCGCTGATAATGATTCGCGCCAATTTCATCTCGACTGGCATGTTCACTCTCTCGTTCCATTCTCTTGGGACCCTGAATTTTTCAGGTTGTCATCTTTCGGAATGCCAAAATTACGTTCAAATTATAGTTGGACTCACGGGTCCTGCACCAGTCGCGATGAAAATTTCTGAACGTTCTCCAGGGATCCCCAGGGAAAAGTCATATGGTCAAAGTTGGAATTGCCGGCATCGGATTCATGGGTTGGATTCATTGGCTAGCGTACCAGAGTATCCCTGGCGTTACCGTCACGGCGATCTGCGAAATGGATGAAAAACGATTGCAGGGAGACTGGACAGATATTCAAGGAAATTTTGGACCACCCGGCGAGAAAGTCGACCTCTCCGAAATTGCGACCTATCGGGATCTCGATGAAATGGTGCAGGATGACTCCGTCGATCTGGTCGACATCTGCCTGCCGCCGAGTGTTCATTTGCAGGCAATTGAGGCGGCCGCCCGAGCTGGCAAACAGGTATTTTGTGAAAAGCCACTCGCCTTGAATCTGGCAGATTGCGATCGGGCGAATCAAGTTTGTGAATCAGCAGGGGTCTCCCTACAGGTCGGACACGTGCTTCCTTTTTTTCCAGAATACGAATGGGCCCGCTCCGAAATCGCGTCTGGGAAACATGGTCAACTACTGGGTGGACACTTCAAACGGGTTATCTCAGATCCAACATGGCTGAAGGACTTTTATGATCCGGAAAAGGTGGGCGGGCCGTTGTTGGACCTGCATATTCACGATGCCCACCTGATCCGCTTGCTCTTCGGCATGCCTAAGGCGGTCAACAGCATTGGCCGCACTCGCGGTTCGGTTGTCAGCTACTGCGATTCTTTTTTCCGCTTCGAGGACCCCCGGATTTGTGTCTCTAGCGTGAGTGGCGTCATCGACCAACAAGGTCGTCCCTTCACTCACGGTTTTGAAATCCACATGGAAAAAGCGACACTTCATTTCGAGTTCGCCGGTTTTGCCGATGCAGGGGAGTCCATGCCACTCAAACTGTTGACCTCGGAGGGAGAGGTCATTCGGCCAACCCTGGAAAACGTCGATCCGCTCCAAGGGTTCATTTCAGAAATCAGTGAAGTGATCCGCTCCATCGAGTCAGGGCAACCCTCGCAAATCCTGGCAGGCGAATTGGCACGCGACGCGATCGAAATTTGCCAAGCCGAAGCAAAATCGGTAATGACAGGTGAAGCCGTCCCGCTAGAGTCGTCCTGAAAAGCGTACTTCAAACCGAGTCTCCCAGACTCCCATCCCGGCACCGGGGTGCCAAAAATCAGCATTGCTCCCAGCACGATTCTTCTCTATAGCTGGACCTGAATCCTCTTTCACGGTCCATTTGCCACGTATCACGGGAGAATCCAATGATCCGTTCAAAATTAACTCTGGCAATCACAGCAATCTGCGTAGCTTCATTGACCTTCAGTGCGGCCGTGGCCCAGGAGTGTACCATCTGCCCTGCCAATGATCACGGTACGGCAAAGGCCAGCGATGACAATCATGGGAAAAAAATCGAGTGGAACCACTTCGGACTGTTCAAAACGGTCAAGCTGGAAGCCTCGACGAACAAGAAGCAAGCTTCTGAGTCGGATTCGGAGGGGACACCGAAACACAAAAACGAAATACGTGTTGAAATCGGAGTCAACGCAAGACAACTCCTCTCCGGTTTACCACTCCTGGCAAACATGTTCTCCAAACAAACAGATAATGGAAACAACCCAAAACCGGCCGAGCGCATGCCGCGAGGAATCCACATCGATTTTTCTAATGATTCAAGAAGGCTGCCTCAGGACGGATCGACGGGAGTGGTTCTTCCGACCAGCCATTCAGAACCGATTCAAGACACACCTGAATGTTGCCCATCGAAGGAAATCTGTCCCGCTTCCAGCGGCGGATGCTGTGCTCGTCCCGATCCAGTCTTACCCATCTCAAAAAGTAGTGTTACCGGGGCGGCGTGTTGCGAATCGGCCAAACCCTGCTGTGAGTCAAACCGAAAGAGTCCATGCGCAGGCAAGGCAAGCTGCCAGTCGACCCCTGCCTGCTGCCAGATTACTCCACCGAGCCAGGAAACCGCGAAAACCGTTTCCTGCCGCGCAAACCCACAGACATTGATGTTGGCTAATTTTGCTGAACAGGCTTCCGTTGAGGAGCAACAGCGTTGGCAATACATGGAAGAGCTTCTTGAATTGCGCGTTGAAAATGCCGAATTGAAAGTCGCGTTAAACGCTGCCGAACGGCATGCAGAAATGCTGCAGCGGATGGCCGAATTGCGAGAACAGAATGCCATCTTACGGGCCGAGCTTCAACGTCAGCAAATGGGTAAGCCTCTGCCGAGAACATCTCAAGACTCGACAACCGTCTCTCGATAAGCAGAGACCGGCTCGCATCCGTTCCCGATTAATAATCAATCAAACCATAAACACCCGGTTCGTTTTGAGCCGGGTGTTTTCGTGGATTCACGAAACAGTGAATTCAAGGCGACAAAACAGACAACAGGCTGGATTGGTAATCCCCTCAAGGTGAAAGATCAAGATAGCCGGCAGCACCTAGGATTGATTGCCGGGACGAAAGCGCTCCAACTCGTCAGTCAATTCTTCAGACACGACTCGTAGCTCGTTCAACATGTCGGCGGCAGCCAACCATTGACCATCCCCCAGATCTTCCATTTCCTGGGCAAGATCTCCGGCTGTCTTGGCCCCGAGATGCCTCAAGGCACCTTTGTAAGAATGGGACGAGCGCCGCAACTCGCGGGGATCCTGTTTTTCAATCGATTCACCGATGTCATTCAACATCACGTCACGTTCATGGGAAAAAACGCGGATTAACTCACTCAGCAGCTGAAGATCGCCCCCCACTGTGTTGAAGGCATGCTCCCAATTGATCAGTTCTGTCACCTTCATGCTCACGCTCCGCAATTCGGCACCTAGCTCGAGTGAATCACTCGATTGAAGTCCGACAACCTCGTCAATCATCTGCAGCAATTGACTACCGCGGATCGGCTTTGCCATGTATTCATCCATGCCAGCCGCAACGCAACGCTCACGATCCGAAGGCATAGCGTGCGCGGTCATCGCAATGATCGGAGTTCGAATCCCCTTGGCAGAATCAATTTTACGGATTTCACGCGTCGCAGTGATACCGTCCATTTCGGGCATTTGGACATCCATCAACACCAAATCAAAATTTCCAGAAGAGTACGCTTCGACAGCTAACTTACCATTAGCGGCCACCGATACCGTGTGGCCGTATTTCTCCAGCAAACCCACAGCCAACTTCTGGTTGACCAGGTTGTCCTCGGCCAGCAGGATTTTCAATGGTCGGCTGGCAGGTAATTCTGTCGACGAACGGGCTTCCGGTACATCAACGACTTTCAGGGCAAACAATAGCAGGCGCGATAATTCTGAATGTTTGACGGGACGCATCGCAAAAAACTCGTCCACCCGCGCCAGCTTCCTAAGTTCGGCCAAACGGCTACCGCGGGCCAACACCACGAAACCGGGAGAGGCGATACGAGCCTCCTGCTTGATCTGCTCCACCAGAGCCAACCCATCCATCTCCCCTTGGATCTGATCATCACGCGCCTCGGTCAAGACGAGTTCAACCGGGCGTTCGTCCATGGTGCACTGCACCAGTTTTTCCAACACCTCCCGTTCGTCACTGGCCGTCAGGGTCACCATCCCCCAAGCCTCCAGAATCTTCCGCAGGTTCCAATTATGGGCTTGATTACCCACGGCAATCAGCACGGAGCGACCACCCAACAGACGGACAGAATTGTTTGATTCATTTCCATCACGGAATTGAGTTTTCAGGCTAAAGAAAAACTGACTCCCTTCCCCCAACTGACTGGTTGCCTGCAATTCCCCCCCCATCAAGGCAACCAATCGCTTGGCAATGGAGAGCCCTAAACCGGTTCCACCGTATTGCCGAGTCATCGAACTGTCGACTTGCTCAAACTCCCGAAAAATCGTTTCGATCTTATCGGCTGAGATCCCGATCCCACTATCACTCACTACGAACTGCAGCTCGGCTTCGTTTTCATCGCGTTCCAGGCAGTTCACGCTCACCACGATTTCTCCGCTCTTCGTAAACTTGATCGCATTGCCAACTAGATTCACAATCACTTGCCTCAGGCGATCGGGATCGGCCAGGATCTGTGCGGGAGCTCGAGGGTCGACATCAAAAATCAGGTCCAGTCCATTGAAATGGGCTCGGAATGCGAGCGTGCGCAGGGTATCTCCTAGGCCGTCACGTAAATCGAACCAGGAGTTCCGCAAGGTCAGCTTGCCTGCCTCTATTTTTGAGAAATCCAGTATTTCATCGATCAAGCTGAGGAGCGAATGGCTGGATTGCTGGACAATCTCCAGGTACTCCGCGTCCTTCGGTTTCTGCTCAGAATCCAGCAGGAAATCGGTAATACCGATAATGGCATTCATCGGCGTTCGTATTTCGTGGCTCACATTCGCGAGGAAATCGCTTTTGGCCTGACTTGCCGCCTCGGCCATTTCCTTTGCTTCCTGTAACGCCAATTCAGCCTTCTTCCGATCAGTGACATCCCAGAACATCCCCTGGATCCCGATCCTCGTTCCATCGGTGTCCGTGACAGCCGACTTGAGCACTTCCACGTAGAGGTATTCGTTTTCACCTTGAGGATGGTATTCCGTATCGTGAAAGGGAAGCCCGGTCTGCAGCACCCAAAGATCATCTTTCTTGTATTTCTCGGCCAGTGGCTTGTCGAATAAATCATAGTCCGTTTTGCCAATCAGTTCGTCGCGAGATCGACCCAACGTCTCACAGTAGCGATTATTGCAAAAGACCAGCCGCCCCATCTGGTCTTTACGAAACACATTGATTGGTAAACTCTCCACCAAAGAATGGTAGATCGCTTTGGAAACTTCCAACTTGCGTTCCGTATTTACTCGACTGGTCACGTCCTTCGCCACGGCGCCGATGGCACAGGGCGAGCCACCATCATCATGCATCAAACGGAAACCACCCTGCAACCAGCGCGCCGTTCCGTCAGGACGCAACACGCGAAACTCCATCTCGAATCCACCCTTTTCGACCACCTGCCGAAGGCGATCTCTGAGACCCGGCCGGTCATCCGGATGCACCTTCTCCAACCAGAGCTGGGGGTCCGCCTGAAGCGTTGCCAGAGGCAACCCGTAGATGGACTCGCCCGCCCGATTTACATAGATCAGTTCTTTGGCATCGATCGAAAGAGAGAGAACCAGGTCATTGACCAGTTCCAGCAACATCGGGACAAGACCAGCCGATCGCTCGTCAAGAATTCGCGCGGAAAGATTCTGGCCTGAGTCGTGCGGATTCGTACTGGACAAATTCAACTCCGAACGGGACTTCGGTACACGAATCAGTTTATCGCAGATTCGCTAAATCACAAACAAAACCGGATGATTTTGATTGCATAACCGCGCAGACCCAGTGTGAACACAAACAGACTGCCGTTGTCGCGTTGCAAGGCAAAAAAAAATAAACAAACCGCTCGGCGCATTGCACCCGGCAAGGGACATCGCGCCGACGGTGTTTCGCATCAACGACTAACGAACGAGGTCTGCCTCAGGCTGTCTGGCTAATGGCTGCCAGGGCCGAATCGTAATCAGGTTCTTGGGCAATTTCCGGGACCAATTCGGTGTAAACCACCTGACCTTCCGGGTTAACCACCATGATCGCACGCCCGAGCAGGCCGGCTAGTGGGCCATCGACAATCATCATTCCGTAGTCCGTGCCAAATGTTCCAGAACGGAACGCCGAGAGGTTTACTACTTGCTGCAAACCTTCACTCTCGCAAAATCGTTTTTGCGCAAAGGGCAAGTCCAGCGAGACATTCACCACGACGGCATTTTCATGATCACCCACGGCTTCATTGAACTTGCGTACTGAGTTGGCACAGACGGGGGTATCAAAACTGGGAACCATACTCAAGATCACCCATTTGCCGGCAAAATCGTTCAACGAAACATCACCCAAATCAGCACCCGTCAGGGTAAAGGCGGGGGCAGCCGAGCCAACGGCCGGCAAGTCACCAGAGGTATTGATCGGGTTTCCTTTTAACGTAATCGAAGCCATGTAGGTATTCCTTTGCAAAAGTTATCTAGTTTCCAGCGGTCGGGCCACTATTGTATCAGGACACTCGATACCGACCAGATGCCAACGTGAAAGCCGGCTACTTGTCCGCATCTGGGGCGCGGCGAGGAAGCTCCGCCACTTGAGCGAGATTGATCGTCTGATCGTCCACGGTAACCTGAATGGCTTCGATTTTCGACTCCCCCGTCGCACGCTCGATACGAACCACGATTTCCGCCGTTCCACTCCCCTCGGGCCCGGAGAAGGAATCCGGATACGTAATTCGAATTAAATCTGGAGAAGTCTCGGCCTGAACGTCGGGGTTCCGCTGGATAACAATTGGGGAACCCACCAACCGCTGCACAACAGCAGATCGCTTAATCGTATCAACGGCTGAGTGGTACGCCTCATTATGATACGCTTGCTGATACCCGAGGTAACCGAAGATTCCAAAGCTGCCAAAACAGCAGGTCAACAAACCAAAACACCCAAGTGGCACGATCCAGAAGAGCCGGCTAGGGCGTGCCGGCTGTGGAACCGGGTGGGAATCCGGGTCACTTTTCAACGGGTCACTCCTCAACAGCTCGCGGCTCCAGGGCATCCAGGGCAGAGAGGGAAGTCAGCTCCCCCACTACCCCGACGGGAATCTATCAACGACTGCAACACCTAAGGGATGAAGCAGTCGCGAGACCGAACAGGGAATTACTCCCCCGAGTCATCAATATCAAGAGAGAAATCGCCCTCGTCCGAAAGGTTGATCGTTTCACCATCAATCGTTACGCTCAGCGACTTTGTCGACCACGTAAACGTCTCGGCATCGAAAATCATCACCACCTTCCCTTCACCCTTGCCTTCCGGTCCCTCGACCTGCAATAGCTGGGCGATTTCAACGCTCTCTCCCTGGCTTTGTTGTTGCTGTTCACCAGTGGGCGTACACTTCACCGGGCTACCCAGTTTCGCCTGAACCTCACTCGAGTTCTCGATCGTATCCACGGCAACCGTCACCTGCTCGATCGCACCGGTCACGACACCTCCAAAAAAGTAGAAAAATCCGGCACCGCCGCCACCACAGCAAAGCAGGATCCCCAAGCAGCCGATCGGGAGGATCCAGATCCATTTACCACCCGATTTCTTGGGAGGCACCGCTGATTGGTTAAACTCGTTCGTTGGTTCCGTCATTTCGTCATTCATTTTGATCTCCGTTTCCCTGGCGATTCAATGCCCTATTCGGTTACATATCTTGTCCATTGCCGCTTTGCGGCTTTCCTGCTTGCGGCTGTAGATCAACCATTTCCCCCTGAACGGCAACCCGCATCCCAGCGCGACGGATCTGCTGTCGGGCCGGACTGTCAGCTCGCAATGCGGGGTTGGTGTGGTTCAGGTGGATAAATCTTACCTTGTTCCGTTGGGATTCGTCGAGGGCAGCAAATTGCCGAATCGTCTCTTCGACAAAAGGGTGGGGAATCTGGGCCATATCCCGACCCGGGATCTCACCATTCTCGAAAAAAGTCCCATCCAGATAGGCGATGTCGACCGATTCCACAAGCTCCTCAATCGAGCGATCCCACTTGGACCATTTATCGATATCGGGCAGGTAAATCGCAGAGCGACCAGGCGTATCGATACGGAAGCCGACCGTTTCGGAGTATTCGTCCCGATGCGGGACCTGAAAGGGGGTCACAGTGACACGTTCATTCAGTCGGATCGGCTGGTCGGACCGCATCGGCTCGAGCAGGATATTCTGCTTGGAAACCAACTGACTCCAAGGCCCGTGGTTGGTCAGGAAATTCTCCATCCGCGGCATCGCATAGACCGGAATTTTCTTCGTCCCCATCGCCTCGTGACCGACGTGCATCAAGCCGGTGTAATGCCCGATATGAGCATGGGTCAAAAAGATACCTGCCAAGCCGGGCGCCTCGTCGACGGCCACCAATGTATCGAGCAGTCTCAGCTGATCTCGAAAATCGGGTGTGCAATCAAACATCCAACGCTCGCCTGTCTGATGATCTACCACGGCGACGCACGAGACAGAGCGGCGCAGGCGATGATCTTGCCAGACAGCTTGACAACACGGTTTACGACAACCGCTCTGTGGATATCCGCCATCCTGAGCAATGCCCAGAACCACCAGCGAGACACCCTCCTGATCCACAACCCCGCCCGACGATTCGTCCGTGGCCAGAAGGGACAACGGCAGGCAGAAGACAGCCACCCCAACCAGGAGGACGGCTTCCAAAACCTGCCACGCCTCTCTTCTCTGTCCAACTCGATTCATCTGGCTCATCTCTCCCTGGTTCGCCCCGCCTGCCACAGACCGGTGGTCCCGATCGATCAGGAACCGTTATACATCGCCTCATTTTACGTTTTACAACAGTTCTTTACGAAAACCAAATATGGGTTAGAATTTGACTTTTCACGGGCCCGTAGCTCAGCTGGGAGAGCGCTTGAATGGCATTCAAGAGGTCGTCGGTTCGATCCCGATCGGGTCCATTTCAAACCATATCCAGATAGCCGTCCTTCGGCCAGATACACAAGCCAGTTCCCCACAGGGATACTGGTTTTTTTATTTGGTTTACTGGTCAGACATTCCAAAAAATGAGATAACCCGACAGAACACAATATGCTTTTTAAATGCGCCACCCACGGGTGGCATCCCACCAGACAAAGGACGAGCCATGAA
>JAYZCF010000072.1:0-11917 GCA_036338455.1 Planctomycetota bacterium | reverse complement strand
CTGGAAGTGCCCCTCCCACCATTTCCCTGACTGGTGGCTAAGATAACCGAGCTGGCCCAACACCTTCGGGATCGGCTCGAAGCGGTCGAGGTTGCCGATCACCTTTTCTTTTAAATCCCGAGCATTCACCCCCGCCCCTTTCCTGACCAGGGGATCATTCCCACAGGTCCGGTGTTCAAACGCATAACGCCCCGTGATCAGCGTCATCAACGAAGCGCGGCAGAGCGCCGTGGGTACATAACCGTGACGAAACAGGGCACTCTGACGGGCGAGTTGGTCGAGGTTCGGCGTCTCAATCAGCGGGTGTTCCATGAAACCGTAATCGGACCAGCGTTGGTCATCCGAGATGATCAGCACGACGTTCGGACGATCCACGGGCGCTGCGCCGCGGAGCGCGTGATCATTCCCATAAGCCTTGGCTGAGAACAGAACGCAGCAGCAAACCAACCAACCGGCCGCCCAGGCCAACCATCTCTCCATCTTGGCTTGACTCATCATGAATTACCTTTCCTTTCTCCACCCCTGTCATCGTGTTGCTCACCCCCGATTTACCAAATTGAAATTGGCAAAGAGAGCTATCGATATTTTATCGGTTGCGCCGTCGCCCCACGGGCGACATCCTCTTTCCACCCATCCAGCGCTTTTCGCATCTGGGCCACACGTTCCGGGTATTGATCGGCAAGGTTCACCTTTTCACCCACATCCTGGGATAGGTCGAACAGTTCCACCTCATCCTGTTTCGGCTTGCCCAGTACCAGTTTCCACTTCCCGTCACGCATCGCCCGCCCATTCCAGAACAACTGCCGGTCACCCAGAGATTGATTATCAAATAGGACCGGAGAGAGGTCGACACCATCGAGGAGCGGCTTATCCCCACCATCGAATCCGGCAATCGAAAGCAGCGTCGGCATGATATCCAGACTAATTGCCAAGACATCCGTCTCTTGACGCGGTTCAATCCTAGACGGCCACCAAGCGATGGCTGGAACACGATGGCCACCCTCGTAGTTACTCCCTTTACGACCGCGCAACGGGCCCGACGAACCGGCGGCCGGCCCATTGTCGGAAAAAAACAGGACCAAGGTTCGGTCCGCAATCCCGCACGTTTTTACCGTGGAGAGAATCTCTCCCACTCCCTCGTCCAGCGCGCCAATCATCTTCGCAAATACGGCCGTATTATTCTTGCCTTTAATCAGGTCCTTGCGAGCATTGGGTCCGCGTATCGGCGCATCGAACGGTCCTTGCCAAGGGGAATGAACGGCCTCGTGGGCTACGTATAGACAAAACGGACGAGCCTTGTTTCTCTCGATAAAATCGATCGCGTTCTTCGTCACCAGGTGCGTCACGTAGCCTTCCTGATCCTCCAGTTCACGGCCTCTCCACCAATCGAATTTCTCCATCCGGTCATAGTGCGATTGGTAATCGATGTTGCCACTGACATAACCGCGGAATTCATCGAAACCGTGTTCCAGCGGATTGAAATAAACATCGTAACCGAGGTGCCATTTGCCAAAGATACCGGTCCGGTACCCAGCCTTCTGCAGGCATTCGGCAAAGGTCGTTTCATTGCGCCCCAGACCAAAAAAGTGCGCTGCCACCTTCGGGTCAGCATTGATCACACCCGGGAGGCCGGCCCGTTGCTGATACCGCCCGGTTAGCAGACCGGCCCGCGTCGGACTGCAAACATTGCCACTCGAATGAAAATCAGTAAACCGCAATCCCTCGGACGCCATCCGGTCGAGGTGCGGCGTGGGCGCTCGGAAATAGTCCCAGTAACAACTCAAGTCACCATAACCGAGGTCATCGGCCATGATGATCACAAAATTCGGACGCGCATCAGCAGGCTTGGCCTCTTGCCTGGCAACTAAGTCAGAGCCGAATGCCATGACCAAAATTGGCCAGAACAGCATGGGTAAGAAACGTCTTGGGGGAACGATCATCAATCGGCAAACAGTTTGTAGTTCATATCCTTGTACATGACCTTGCTCCCCGGATCGTGGGCCTGCAGGGCGAAGGTCCCGCTGGACAAGCAACGCTCCGGTCGGTCGAGATCATCTGGCTCCGTGTAGTCGGAAATCGTCTTACCGTTGATTTTCACCACAATATGTTTCCCTTTCACGATAATCTCGTAGTCAAACCACTCATTATCTTTTACCGGTGCCTTGAAATTATCTTGAACATTGTACAAGCCACCCGTTTTCTTCGGGTCGCCTTGCGTATTGTTGACCTGCGCCTCGTAACCTTTGTTTGGCCAGCCAGAATCCTGGTATTTCGTATGAAAGTAAATCCCCGAGTTAGCCTGCGGCATGGTCATCACCTTGGCTTTCAAATGAAAGTTCTTGAAATCTGCCTTGCCGTCCTTACCAACAAAAAAAGCATGCGCTCGGGGGCCATGCGTTACCAGCGCGCCATCTTTGACGTAAACAGAATCCTTGTTCTCATTGACCCGCCAGCCTGAAAGATCTTTCCCGTTAAACATGGAAACCCATTCATCTTGGGCTATCGCGTTGATCGCAAAGACGGAGCAAATAGACAGTGTCAAAACAGATATTCTCATCATTACCTTTCTGGGATTGCGCGTCTGGATTTCAATCATTCCCGTGAAATCGGGAAACTGATTGTAACCGACTTAACGCCTAATTGCTGCCGGCAGCGCCCCCTCAACAGAGGGGACGAGGCAAAAAAAAACGCGCGGCCCGATTTGGACCGCGCGTTTACTGATTTATCTACCTCGCATTGACGAGATATTTCGGATCAGTTGCAGCAGTTGCTGCGTCGTTGAAAGAGCTTGCACTTGTGACGTGCAGGAGCGCAACATTCCGTTGCCTCTTCGCATGGGTCACATTCCGTTTGACAACAACCGCGTGCGCGGCGTTGCAACAGACCACAGCGACGCTTCGGCTTGCAACAGGGATCATCACAACAATCAGTAGCTGGGGCAGGATCACAACAGCTGGCATGACGTCGTTTAAACAAGTTGCAGCTGAAACGCTTTGGCTTGCAGCAAGGGTCATCACAACAATCAGTCGCCGGTGCCGGATCACAGCAGTTGGCATGACGTCGTTTGAACAGATTACAGCTGAAGCGCTTCGGGGCGCAACAAGGATCGGCACAGCAATCGCTGACGACCGTGCCATCACTGGGAGATGGCTGACTGGCAGCGTCTTGAGCGATCACGCCACTGCAGCCAAACGCGACCACAACAGCAAACATAAATGCGACGAGGTTTTTCATTGGTAGTTCTCCAACAGATTCATCCAAGGTGTAAGTTAAAAACGGGATTACCAGGGTTCAAAATGACTGACAGCCCGGGACAAGTCAACAACCGAACCCCAATAATCAACGCAAAAAAAAGGGCAAAATCGGCCGTTCTGAAAAACGGGGCGTCAAAATCGGTCGCCGAGAGACCATCGCTTCGGACTCACTGCCCGGGTCAACTCTCCCAACGATAGGCTAACCGCCACCTGAAAACGGCTCAGTCACTGCTATCGGTCGTCACCTTCAGCCAACGAGCGCAGGCAACCAGCGTCGAACCTTGCACGAGAACCGACAGGATCACAATAAAAAAGATAATGTTGAAAATGAGGTGAGAGTTTTTAACACCGTAGGCATAAGGGAACGTGGCGAGCACAATTGGAACCGCACCCCGCAGCCCGACCCACGAAATGTAGGCAATTTCATTTCGTTTGACTCGGAGCGGCATGAGGCAGCAAAACACACTCACTGGACGCGCGACCAACATTAAAAAAAGTGCCATCGCACTCGCCGCCAAGGCCACCGACCAAAGATCACTTGGATTGACCAGGAGTCCCAGTAGGATGAACATGGCAATCTGTGACAGCCAGCTCAGTCCGTCGTGAAAACCAAGCACGCTGTCCTGATTCCGCTTCAGACGATTCCCGACAACAACTCCGGCCACGTAAACGCTGAGAAATCCGTTTCCATCAATCTGCTCGGCAAAACCGTAGGCGAGGAAGCCAAAGGAGAGAACAAAGATGGGGTAAATACCTCGCGCCGCGAATCTCAACCGACTCACCATGGAAGCCCCCGCCCAGCCGACCAGCATCCCGATCCCAGCCCCAAAAATCAGTTGTTGAAAAAGATCCATCACCACGTACCAACCCGAACCTTCCTCGCCCGAGATGAACTTCAGGATCGTCACTGTCAACAGAACCGCCATGGCATCATTGCTTCCCGACTCCAGTTCCAACAGGGACCGCAGCCTGGGATTGGGCTGATCACTGGCCGACCGAAAGACAGAAAAGACGGCCGCCGCATCGGTTGACGAGACGATCGCGGCCAACAGCAGGACCTCGATAAAAGTGAGTCCATCGAAGCCGATATCAAAACGGGTTAGCTCGTTGAGCGCGAACCAGGAAAAGAGACCGAGAAGCAAGGTGGTCAAGATGACCCCCACCGTCGACAAAACGATCCCGGGAAGTAAAACCGGACGAACCGTATGCCATTTCGTCTCCAAACCACCGGCAAACAGGATCACCAACAGGGCCACCTCCCCGATGCTTTTAGCCAGATCAAAACTTTGAAACGGGACGCCGGTCCAGCTTGTATTCCCGGTTACATGAGCGATCCAGGTAAACGTATCGGTTCCTGCCAACATGCCCACCAGCAGGAACAGTAACAAGGCGGGAACCCCAACCCGGTTGGCGATCTTGGTCGCCAAGACACCGACAAACAGCAGTAGGCCGGACACCAAGATTGGATTTTTGAGTTCGTCCATCGTCCTAGAGGCGGGTAAAAAAGTGAACAGTTCTAAAGTTCAGGAGTTTTATGACGATTTAAACGTGTTCTGCAACATCGTCTCAAGATTAAGCGAAAGTTCAACTACTGCATCCCAATCATTAACGATGATATCTTGGGAATGGGCTAAGTCGTTGCGGAGCCGTTCCAACCTCTTACCGGCATCTTCGACTTGGCGTCGCGATTGAAACCGTGTTTGATCGCGGAGCGGTTCATTGCGCGCAATGATTTGGCATTTGTCGGAAAACTGAAGACAATCGAGTAGCGTGACCGGCAACTGCCTCCTCGTCCTCTCGGCACGTAACTCCTCGGCCTTGGCCAGACGGCTATCGGACAGGAACTGCTTCCACTCGTCGTCCGACAGTCCTTCGCGGATGATATCGTTCATCCGCATCTCAATCAGTGTGATCATTCCAAATAGCCACATGCGTACCGGCGGCTTTTGCAAATCGGTCCGTGTGACAATCCCACCCACAAAGCCAAAAACGGACACAAACAAGCGGGGCTGATCCTGCAGGCGGGTCACCACTTCGGCCAGCGGGGTCGACGTCTGGATCACCTGTTCTTTTTCAAACGATCGAATCGCCACCTTTCCATCATCGCCCTGCAGTCGATCGCGCTCGACGTAGCCAATCACGTGCCCGTGGTCCCTGACTCCAACCACGATCAAATGATGGGTATCCATGAACTCACGAATCCACTCCAACGACTCCGAAGCATCGCAGGAGACAAGCGATTCGGTTATGTCGTGCGCTGAAAAACCGCTCCGAAAAACGTTCCTCAAACCTTCGACCGAAGATTGACTGAACTGCAATGAAAACTCCTTTGAGCGACCGATCGCTATACAAACGCCAACACTTTAACAACATCGACAACGGCCATCATTTCAATCCATCTGACGATTTTTTGCAATTACCAGCTATGGAAAGGTTGGTCCAACCGCTAGGGCAAGTTCCCAGCAAGGGCAGCGCAGGGGAAACAAAACCAAGCTCCGGAGCGGAAAGTAAAAAGGAGAGGGGGGGAATGAGTTTTCAAGAAACCATTTCAACGGCGAAAACCTGGATCTACTTCAGCGCGGCGCGGTGTACCACCTTCCCAAGCATCGAACTCCGCCCAGACGGGCAGATGGTCGGAAACGCGCAATGCCTGATCACGGGAAAGGCCGAAAACGGTTTCAAATCCGAAGACGCCCCAACGGCCGGTAAACTCACCCGTCTTGGGTGTGGAAAACAGGATGTTGTCGTACGCCTTGGTCTGACGCGTATTGGTGGTCACGCCACCGCCGACAACCCAGCGGAGCCCGGGCATCTGAGCAAATCGCCCCATCTGTCGCTCATTCGCATTCAGGTCCCCCAACAAGATAACGTCATCCTCGTAGGGCCGAGCTTTCTGCATCACTTCAAACACATCGGCCAAGGCAGCCATTTCGGTCGGCACGTCGTCCGGGTCGGTATGAACATTGACCAACCAAAAACTGAAAGCGCGTTCGGGCGGCTCCGTGCGGGAGCGAAAGCGGGCCACCAAGGGCTCGCGATGCATCAGATCGCGGGGGTCCTGAATCGTCCCGGTCGAGGTCGGATCGTGCTCCACACGATTGGCATCAAACACAAAAGCGTACTGCTCGGTGCTGACGCTGCGACCGAGACGGGGACCGATCACGAACTGATAGTGACTCCCGTCTGAGTTCAGCATCTGGACCAAGTCCGGTAATATGTTGTCATTCTTCCCCCGGATCTCTTGAATCGCCACAATGTCAAACTGGCGGATGGTATGGACGATCACCGCCATCACATCGCGTTTGGCTAATTTACTCTTACCAAACACCTGAATATTAAACGAAGCGATTAACAGTTTGTTGGCGGGCCGCTGATTGGAAACCAATGCGGCAGGCACCGAGTCGTTAATTCGCGCGAGATCGGCGGTATCAGTCGCCGGCCGAGGTTTCGCCTTGGGTAGTCTGTCAACAACCGCCCCTAAGACGCCTGCCCCTTTTTGCACGAGGGGACCAACGACTGGCAATTCGGGAAAGAGGAAACCGACGGTTCCCCCGGTAAAAAGGAGCGTCATCATCAGCCAGAGAAAGGTCGCGCGCAAGCTGCCCTTTCTACCAGAGCCTCGACCCTTCGAACGCGATTTCCTACTCGCCGCCACGCGTGGACCTCCCTGCCACTTTTGCCACCGGTTTCCGAACCGGCGATTCGCTTGCACCCCTGCTCTCGGCCTGCTGCGAACCGCTCGACGAGCGGGAGGTGGCCGGCTCCCAAAATCAACTTCGACTGGGAAGCAGATGCGCAAGCCTCTTGTTAATCGACTTTTCGCCGATACGCAAGATCGTTCAGCCGAGCGCTGGGAAAACCCCGGACTGCCAGCACAGCCGCAATCGAACCCATCGGTTATCTACTGGTCTACTGGTAACCATCCGTCGAGTCATCCGGAATTCGTCAGGCCAATCACTTAACCCGTAAGATCAGGTAATTACCGGAGGAACGATACCACTTGGCTCCAGAACGAGCTCCCGAGGTACGCCTTGGGGAGCGGACTCAGCTTAAGCGTTGTCCAGATGTTCCGGGTGTTCGTGAAATTCACGACCACGAATCGGATGCAGGTGGCCGTGAACTGCAGGCAAATGCTCGATCAGGTCCTTGGCCCGCATCACCTCGTCATGGCTGCCATGCACCACGACCAATTTGTGTCCCTGATTGACCAATTTTTGGTAGTCATCCGTTGTCGGCAAATCGACCGAATCATCCTCACCCGCATGCTCGAGCCCTGCGACCGCTCCATACAGACCGCCCGCAACACCGCCCACGACAATCATCGCCAACCCTGCACCTGGAAAGGGGGTCAGTACAGCCGCGATGATGGCACCCACAGCGCCGACGCCACCCCCGACAACCGCCCACTTTTCGCCCTGGGAAACGGCTGAATTGGTTGTAGTCTCATGGACGGCGGGAGTCTTTACATCGTGCGTTTCCGATTGAAAGTCATTCATGACCAACTCGATACGATCGGTTGGGAAATCACCTTCATGCAACGCGTGGACGGCTGCTTTGGCAGAATCGAAATCCTCGAATATGATCACCAACGCTTTGCCATCGCGTTCGCCATTCTTTTCGCTGTTCACGTTGCTAACGCTTTCATTCATGAATCCAGGCTTTCCGGGCTTGTGTTCTCCCACCGCGAGAGATGGGGGATGCAGATCCCCCTTCGAACGACTCCAAGGATTTTTAATCGGGCTGACAGGATTTGAACCTGCGACCTTTTGACCCCCAGTCAAACGCGCTAGCCAGACTGCGCCACAGCCCGTATACCTCGGTTCCGCCGGACGGAACCAAATACGTAAAACGAGATTCTAGCATTGCCGCGGCTGGACACAAGTTCCCAAGTCCCGACAAGTGAGTGACGAAGGAGCACTTCGCAGGCGGAGGAAGGTCTGCAGGGATGACGATCGTAAAAATAGCGATTATCTGGGCAGCACGGATCCTGAAAGATTCAGCAATCGCCCCTTCGCCACCGGGCACGTCCGGTACAAACCGGGACCATCAGGAATCAATCGAAACTTCACCGGCGCTGGAAACGAAAGCAATTCGTTGTAAGCTGCCACTGAAATGTCGAATGTCCTGAATGAAATCCGATTCCCGCCCCTCATCTGCCACCTCGAAACCGAGGAAAACGAGCGCCGCATCTCGGGAAATTTTCTGAATGATTTCGGCGGCATCATGCCCGACATGCACCTCGCAGGTGGCGTCGATACGGGATGATAGCGTCAACGATTGCAGGTGTTGCAAAACGTCTTCCCGTCCAGCCTCCGATTCGATCACTCGCATCAGCCGAATCGTGCGGCCGCGCCAACCGATGTTGTTGACAAGCAGATGGGCCAAGATCAACATCAACTCACCGTTTTTCTGGCCACGCCACCAAACATCGATGGTCCCTGAGGGAATAGCCCGCGGGCTTTCGACTTTATCGGTCAACCGCATGACGATAATACTGCGCCCAAGATTAGCCACCGTTCGTAGATTCGCGGAAAAAATATCGGTGCGAGAGTTTTCACTGGGCCAGCCGATCAGGACCGTGTTCGGCTGCAAGGCGCCCAGCCCGTGGCATTGCACCAGCGATTCAACACCATCGGCCAAAGTGGGCGAAACAATCACCGCGGGGAAAGCCTCTAACGATTGTTCCCTGATGAAATTCCGCATCAGTCGTTCCTGATTCGTTCTCCGCTCAATCCGCTGATCCACATCCCCTTCAATAACATGCCCGATCGCCAGAATACCGTTTCCGGACGTGAACCAGTTACCGTAAATGGCCAACCTTGGTCGCGCTCCGCTGGCCCCACTCAGCGCCAAGATAATAGGCCGCCAATTTTTCGGGTGGTAAAGCTGTTTCTCGAGCTTGAGCAGACTCTTCCGGGTCCGCTCAAATAGTAAGCCACTGTTCAGATCTCCCCATCGCATCTCTACCTGTTTTTGGGCGATGAACGCGTAAATGACCGCCATCACCAAAAGAGAAACAAGAGCCCAAAGCCAATTGATCAAAATCATGACGGCAAAACAGCCAAAAGCCCCGATCAATGACAAAGTCCAATGGGAAAAATGAAATCGGGGACGGTAGCTCGGGTTTTTGGTGATCCCCTCAAAAAACGTGGCGAGGTTCAACAGGCCATAGGTGATCATGAAGCACATCGTGATCAGCGGCGCGATGGTATCGAGGTCGGCCAACAATATACCGACTTGAGAAATGGCAAAAGAGAGAATGATCGCTCGCCGCGGCTCGTTAGCCGGTCCGCTACCCACCGCGAAAAACTTGATCCGAGGAAAGATCCCGTCTTTGCAAACAGCCTGGAGGATCCGCGGTGCGCCCATCATACTGGCCAAAGCCGAAGACAAGGTCGCGGCAAAGACACCCGCCGTAATCAGCAACGGCCAGATAGCGATCTGGGAAATCACGAGGTGATCGAGATCGATCAGTTGTTCATGACGACTGGCACCGCCCATCAAGACCGCCTGACTCAGATAAATCAACCCCGTCACCAAAACAGCCGCAATCGTCCCCTGAGGTATCGCTTTGGCCGGCTCACGCAGATCTCCCGACATATTGGCACCCGCCATGATGCCGGTTACGGCAGGGAAGAAGAGGGCGAACATGGTGTAGAAACTCTGGTTCGCCAAGTAGTCAGGGGCCCAATTGGCAGCCAAAAGTTGCGGATCAAACTTCTGGATCGCACCGATATAAAACGATAGGAGACTCAATCCCAAAACGGCCAAGATGAAATACTGCACCCGGATCGCCCAACCGGCGCCGAGGTAGACACACCCAAATACTATCAGATTGGTCAAGGTAGCGATCAACCAATTGGGCAGCCCCGGCACCAAGACGCCCACCACGTCGGAAAAACCGATCACATACAGGGCAACCGAGATCGCTTGGGCAAAAAAGAAAACGATGCCAATCGCACCACCAAACTTGGGTCCCAGGCTGCGGCTGATCAGGAAATACGCCCCCCCGCCCTCGACCCGGGTATTGGTCGCAATGGCCGATAGTGAAAAACTGGTCAACAGCGTAATCACCTTGGAGATCGCCACGATCAATAGCGCATAGAACACCCCAGCGTTACCCACGACGTATCCGAATCGCAGGAACATGATGACACCCAGGATCGTCAGGGTGCAAGGCGTAAAAACGCCGCCCCACGTCCCGAACCCGGCAGCCGTCGTGCCGTTTATCGAATTGAGCTTGGTCCGGGAATCCAAGTGGGTTTCGGGGGGTGAGACAGGGAGTAGACGAAGCCTCGGATTATACCAAGGCATACAGAGGTTCAAGATGGAACCCACAAGGATCTTTCGTCAAATCGCTGGTTTCCATCGGTGCTTCCAGTTTTTCCATGTTTTGGTATCAAATGTATTCTAAGAATTACCCACTTTTACCTCTCTCAAAAGAAATGAACGGACCGATGGATCAACACTTTGGTGATCGCCTGACCAAGGCCATATTGACCAAGCAGACTCCGCTGGTTGTCGGGCTCGACCCACGCTGGGAACGCCTGCCGGACTCGTTCCGCCGGCAAGGAGAGAGCGTCGGAAACCAAGCGAAGGCGGAAGCTTATCAACAATTTTGCTGTGACATCATCGATGTGGTTCACCCGTGGGTCCCGGCCGTCAAACCGCAGTCCGCCTTCTTCGAGCAACTCGGCCCTCCCGGCGTCGCAGCCTTGGCCCAGGTCGTTGACCACGCCCAGCATTGCGACTTGCAAGTCATTATGGATGCCAAGCGGGGAGATATCGGGTCGACCGCAGAGGCCTATGCAAGCGCATTCCTGGGCCGCAAACCGGCCAGTCCCTGGGGCTGTGATTCCCTCACCGTCAATCCTTACCTCGGTGCTGACAGCCTGCAACCATTTGTCGATCGGTGCCGGGAGACAGGGGCCGGGCTATTCGTCCTGGTCAAGACATCCAACCCGGGCAGCCAGACATTGCAAGAACAGATTGTCGAAGCGGGAACGACTGTCTACCAGGAAGTAGCGCAAATGGTCGAAGCATGGAATGAAGAGGGGCAGGGCAGCGAACACAACTACGGCTCGATTGGCGCCGTCGTGGGAGCGACCTACCCGGAACAACTAACCGAACTGCGACAATCGATGCCCCATACCATATTCCTGGTACCTGGCCTCGGCGCCCAAGGAGGCACGGCCGCCGATGTGGCGGGGGGATTCGACCCGCAGGGACTGGGGGCCGTAGTCAACAGTTCACGCGCGATCATCTTTGCCTACGAACGGGAGGAGTACTCCGACATGAACGACTGGCAAGCAGCGGTCGAGCGGGCCACCAAGGAGACAATCGGGCAGCTCGCCGAGGGAACACCGGCCGGTCAGCTGCAAAAATAAGGCCGGTAGAATAAACCGATCGATCCGCAAACCGCGAGCGGCCAACGCCAAACTCAGTTGGCAAATTCCTCGAAGTACGCTTCTACCTCGTCGGCCGATCGCTCACCTGCATAGAAGACAACGCGGTAGCGAAGGGTGAGTGATTCTCCCGGCTTCAAGCGGTAGTCTCCCGCTCCTTTAGGCTGATTCTTGAAATAGTGGTAGCCGAACGGGTTGGCAGCCACCAATCCATATTCTCGCGCATGCCAGGTGGTCGGGTGCCGCAGGTTGGATGGG
>JAYZCF010000071.1:0-5433 GCA_036338455.1 Planctomycetota bacterium | reverse complement strand
GTTTTCGTCCGTGATGATAAAGAGTGTTGCTTCGGCCCCGGTGCAGCAATTTTTGACTGCGTCTTGGTGCAGATGGAAAAAGAAAACCCGACCGACTTCACCGTGCGCCCCGTCACCATCGAGGGAAAGTTCTACCTCAAGGAGTACAAAGGGCCTGACGGGAATACCTGGGCGATCTACCGCATGAAAGACGGTCTGCGGAAATAGCGGCCCGTCGGGCAATCAAGCTGGGCTAAAACGGCCGAACCAGCCAACCCTTTAGGCCTCTCCGGCCCAAAGATCCCGACCCATACCGAATCCCGGTCTTTAACGTTGAAAGCTTTGGAATAACAAGGTTTTACACGTCAGGTCATCCGGCGCACCTGTCGCTTCGCGGCAGCAGTTGTTACAATTCTCAATTCGTCCAGCAGGACCACAAACAGTCTCCTGCTGGCCGTTTCAACCGCGATCCGGGCATCGGCTTGGACGGTGTCATCCTCGTACCTGGAAGAACACGTTTGAAATGTCAATCTTCGATTGGTTCGGTCATCGAGTCTTCAACACGGTTCACCGAAACAACTTGGTCTACAACACATGCTGGGAAGATCCTCGCCTGGACCGCGTCGCCTTGGAGATTGGTCCCAACGACAACATCCTGGTCATCACCTCGGCCGGTTGCAACGCATTGGACTACACCCTGACCAGCCCCAATCATGTCTATGCCGTGGACATGAACCCCCGGCAGAACGCGCTTTTGGACCTCAAGATCGCCGCCATCCGAAAGCTTGAGTACGACGATTTTTTCAAGATGTTTGGCAAAGGACATCTGTCCGACTGCCAAGGGATCTATCAGGAAAAACTTAAATCGGAGTTACCAGATTGGTCCCGCAACTTTTGGGATAAACGAATCAAGTGGTTCGAAAATTCACGAAAATCCTTCTACTTTCGTGGAACCTCCGGAACGGTTGCCCGCATGTTCAAGATTTACACGGACAGGCTGATCCGTGTCCGACCGATCCTCGATGAACTCCTGGAAGCCGACTCGATCGAAGAGCAACAGGAGATCTACCAACAAAAACTGAAGAAGAAATTTTGGTCCAAGACGGTCAAACTGATCGTCAATCGTGATACAACCATGAGCCTACTTGGTGTTCCGAGGGCCCAACGCCGACAGATTGAAACCCAGTATCCAGGCGGCCTGCTGAAGTTTGTTCAGGATTGCCTGGAGTCGGTATTTGTGAATCTGCCGATCAAGGACAACTATTTCTGGCGGGTCTACATGAACGGCGAATACACCAAGGAATGTTGCCCCGAATACCTGAAAGAGGAAAATTTCGAACGGTTTCGAGGTGGTTTGATCGATCGCCTGTCGACACACACCAACTCGGTCCAGGGCTTCCTGGAAAAACACGACGGCCATATCTCGCGTTACGTCCTGCTCGACCATATGGATTGGCTTAGTGACCAATTCTTCCCATTACTTGAATCAGAGTGGCAAGCCGTCATCGACCGCGCTGCCCCGGAAACCCGCCTTATCTGGCGCAGCGGCGGTTTGCGAACCGACTTCATCGACCAAGTCCAGGTCACGCACGAGGGCCAACAGAAAAGCGTTAACTCCCTGCTCGAACTCGACAAAGAACTGGCCGAGCAACTACATCGCCAGGACCGCGTTCACACGTACGGTAGTTTTTACATCGCCCGCCTTTCTGCCTGATCAACGTGGAGTATGCCATGGGCCTGGTCGCCGACATGAAAATCCTCTACCACCTGCTGCTCAAGCCCGTTCGCGGCGAGAGTCACGCCGAACGAATGGAGAGTTTCTACGATGGCCAAGCGGAGGCTTACGACGATTTTCGCAAACGTCTGTTAAAAGGGCGGGAAGAACTGTGGCAAAACCTGCCTAAACCATCCGGTGGCATCTGGGTCGACATGGGGGGAGGAACAGGGGCCAACATCGAAAATTTTGGCGAGGCGATCAACCTGCCCGCCAAGATCTACCTGGTCGATCTCTCCAGCTCGCTGCTGAAAGTGGCGAATGACCGTTTTGCGAAACGGGGTTGGACCAATGCGGAAACAGTCGAGGCAGATGCCACCCAATACTGTCCACCCGAGGGATACGCCGACGTCGTAACCTTTTCCTATTCGCTGACGATGATCCCGGACTGGTTTGCGGCTATCGAGAACGCATACCGCATGTTGCGACCTGGTGGGACGATTGGCGTCGTGGATTTTTACGTCTCACGAAAATTTCCGGCCGAAGCACTCAAACGTCACCGCTGGTTCACGCGAACGATCTGGCCGCCCTGGTTTGCGACAGACAATATCTACCCCAGCGCCGACCATCTACCTTTTTTACAGCATCACTTTGACCAAATAGACCTGGTCGAGGGGAGCAACCGTCCACCCTATGTCCCGTTTATCAAAGCGCCCTATTACTGGTTCATCGGCCGCAAGCCAGAGTAGCCTAGCGGAGTTTGGTAATTACGCGCTGCAGGGCTTCTGCAAACATCGCCACTTCCTGTTCCGTGTTGTAGAGATAGAAACTCGCGCGGCAACTATTGCGAATCCCCAGGTAATCGTGCAATGGCATAGCACAATGATGCCCGGCCCGAATGGCGACGCCCTGCCGATCCAGAAAAATGGCGATGTCCTGGTTGGAAAGACCATCGACGGTAAAACTCACAATGCCGGACGAATCGGCACGCGTCGGCCCCAACAAGTGCAAACCATCGATTTTGGCCAACGCCTGACGTGCCCGTTCCGTCAGCACTCTTTCATGCAGACTGATCTCTTGCAGACCAATCTCCAGCAGGTAATTGGCAGCGACCCCCAGACCGATCGCCTCAACAATCGGCGGAGTGCCCGCTTCAAATTTGGCCGGTAATTCTCCCGGTGTAAAACCGTCAACCGTCACACGACTGATCATACCGCCCCCACCCAGGAACGGGGGCATCGCCTCCAGAATTTCTTGCCGTCCCCACACGACGCCAATCCCCGACGGCCCCAGCATCTTGTGCCCGCTAAAGACAACAAAATCGGCGTCCCAATGCCGGATATCGGTTGGCCCATGCGGCACATGCTGTGCCGCATCAATCAGGACATGGGCCCCTGCGTCCCGAGCCATCTGAACCATCTGAGCAACCGGCGCGACATGGCCGATCACGTTGGACACAGCCGAGAGGGCTACCATCCGAGTGCGCTCGTCGAGCAAGTCAGCGTAAGCGTCCAAATCGAGACAGCCTTCCGAGTTCAAAGGGACGAACTCGATCGTCGCACCTTTCCGTTCAGCCAGTTGCTGCCAGGGAACGATATTGGAGTGGTGCTCCACAATCGTCAAGACAATTTTATCACCCGGGGCGAGGTAGCGGTCTCCCCATGCTTGGGCGACCAGATTAATTCCCGCCGTTGTGCCGGACGTGAAAATCACTTCGTCATGATGTGCAGCATGAATCAGTTTGCCGATCGAACCGCGCGCCTTCTCGTACTGTTCCGACGCTTGTTCACTGAGACTGTGAATCCCCCGGTGGACGTTGGCATAAATCTTTTCGTAGCAATCGACCATCGACTGAATCACGGCGCTGGGCCTCTGCGAGGAGGCGGCACTGTCCAGGTAAATCAAGGGTCGATCGGGATGAATCTCCTGGTCGAGGATGGGGAAATCCTGGCGAATTGATTCAACGTCCCGTTGCATGTTTTCAGCGTTCCTTTTTTTGTTAACCGTTGGAGCGGTCCGTCCATTCAATACCCGACAGGCGGGCTATCGCTTTTTGCAGGGCATGAGTGCCAAGCTGACCATCTCCCTGCGCCTTCACGGCTCGGTACAACTGATGAGCCAAGGACAAACCGGGGAGAGAGAGATCCATACGGTTCGCCTCGGCCAAGGCGATGCCCATATCTTTGATGAAGTGATTGACAAAAAACCCGGGGTCAAACTGGTCATCGATAATCCGGGGTCCAAGGTTAGACAACGACCAACTACCGGCTGCGCCTTGACTCACAGACCGCATAACTGTTTCCAGGTCCAAACCTGCACGGTAGGCATAAAGCAGTGCTTCGCAGACACCAATCATATTCGTGGCAATCAAGATCTGGTTCACCATCTTGGTGTGCTGCCCAGCACCTGCAGGCCCCTGATAAACGATCGTCTGCCCCAGCTTCTGCCAGATCGGCTGGAGGGCCTCGACCACCTCTGACTGGCCACCGATCATGATCGATACAGTCGCATTGCGAGCCCCCACGTCACCTCCTGAAACGGGTGCATCAATCGCCGTGGCGTTGACCTCGGCGGCTCGCTGATCAATTTCCCGCGCCAGCTCCGGTTGGCTGGTCGTCATATCGACGATAATTTTGCCCGTCGCAGTTGCGGAGAGGGTCCCCGCTTCTCCCAGGTGCACTTCGCGAACGTCGTGCGGGAAACCGACGATCGAAAAAATGACGTCGCTCGCCTCCGCCACATCGCGAGGTGACTCGGCCCACTGGGCGCCTGAGTCTAAGAGTGATTCAGCTTTGGACCGAGTCCGGCTGTAGATTGTCGTCCGATAGCCAGTCTCCAGCAGGTGATGACACATGCTGGCACCCATCACCCCTGCTCCAATCCAGCCGATCGACGTCGTCTCGGGTGAAATTTCTTGAATTGTCATCTTCAAATAACCGTCAAAACGGACCTATGGCAACTCTTTTTGGCAACCGCGAACCCAGCCGGGCTCTGCGCCTTATTACGCCCCGACAGATCGACTCGCTACCGACTGCACTGACAAATAGAACGAGCCATGCGGATCCTTGCAACCGCCGGTCGCATTTGTTGCTGACGAGCAGGCCTCAATCGTCAAAATGAGGACGTCGCAAGATTTCGGAAACCAGAATCGCCTGACGCAAACTCTGCGGCGACGACAACATTTGGATCAAATCTTGGGAAACGGGGAAAGCTTGTTGTCGGTCCGCTACAGAGTGACTCTGGTCGGTTACTGAGTTTCCATCATCCAATCGGGCCACTTCCCGGTCAAACTTTTTCTCCAAACGTCCCGCGACCCTTTCGTCAACATTCTGAATTCGCTCTCCCAGATGCTCCGCATGATCTGAAATATCGGACGTGTTGATGTAAGACCGAACATGTTCAGCCACGCCCTGTTCGCGCGTTGGTCGCGTCGGTCGAGGCCCTTCATCGACAATTTCAACTTCGCTGATCACCTCTTCTAAACGCTGCTGAGGTCGCTGGGCGGGTGGCCGTTTCCGTTGCTGCAACTGTTCCTTACGGCGTTCGGCAGCGCGTCTAAGAAACTCTTCTATATCTCGAGCCATCGGTCAGTCCATCAATCGTTCATGTTATTCTGGTTTTCGCCCTTGCTCTGGGCAGGGGCCGCGATCGATTTCCTCATCTCGGTATCGGCTTGCACATTCCGCAACTTGTAGTAGTCGAGGATACCGAGCTTGCCACTGCGAAAACTGTCGGCCATG
>JAYZCF010000070.1:0-4819 GCA_036338455.1 Planctomycetota bacterium | reverse complement strand
GGCAAACGGGCAACCTTATGGATCTACGATCTGATCGAAGATCTCCAATCCCTTGAATTTCGTATCGATCAACTGCGGGCAAGAGGGGTGAAAGGAACCACCGGCACCCAGGCCAGCTTCCTCAAGCTGTTCCATGGGGATCACGAAAAGGTCAAGCAATTGGACAGGCTGGTTTCAGAAAAAATTGGCTTTCCGGCACAGTACCCGGTGACCGGCCAGACCTACCCTCGCAAAATTGACGTCCACGTGCTCGACGTCTTGTCGGGACTCTCACAATCGGCGCACAAAATCGCCTCCGACGTCCGACTGCTGGCCAATCGAAAAGAGCTAGAGGAACCTTTCGAGAAGCACCAGATTGGATCATCGGCCATGGCGTATAAGCGGAACCCAATGCGGTCGGAACGGATCTGCTCGTTAGCGAGGTTCGTGATCAGCCTACAGTCCAGCCCCGCCAACACTCTGGCCACACAGTGGATGGAACGCACGTTGGACGATAGCGCTAATCGACGCCTCGTGCTTCCCCAAGCCTTCCTCGCAGCGGACGCGATCCTGATCCTCTTGGGGAACATCGCCTCGGGGATGGTCGTCTACCCTAAAGTCATCCAGAAAAATCTGATGGCTGAACTCCCCTTCATGGCCTCGGAAAACATCATGATGGCCGCGGTAGAAGCCGGTGGTGACCGTCAGGAAATTCACGAGCAGATTCGTCAGCACAGTCAGGATGCAGCAGCAGAAGTGAAGATTCATGGCCGGGAAAATGACCTGATCGAACGATTGGCCAACGACAAGGCCTTTGAAAACGTACCGATCGAAGAGCTGCTGGACCCTGTCAGTTTTGTAGGACGATCCCCCGAGCAAGTGGAAGAATTCATTGCTGAGTGGATCCACCCGATCGAAGAAAAATACGGACACCAGGCGTTCGACCAGGAATTGCGAGTTTAAGGCTTTGTCTCGCCAATCGCTGGGCCAACTCCGCTCATGCGGCAAGCCACTCACTTTATCAGCTCGGCTGAGCGATCCGCAGTTTTAGATCAAATCGACGGGCCGGCGTTTCCGGCGCCGGCTCTGGCGGCAGGCTTGGCAAACGCCCGTAATGATCAAACGATGGCTGCGATCCTGAAATTGGTGGTCACTCGCCACCTGTTTACGAATTTCTGTTAAACGGTCATCCTGAAACTCGATCAACATGTTGCACTGGGGGCAATAAAGGTGATCGTGTTGCGGGTAACCATAATCGTGCTCGTAGACCGAGCGGCCATCCAGCTCGAACTTGCGTAGCAATCCTGCATCGACAAATTCACTCAGCGCCCGGTAAACCGTGGGCCGACTGACATACCCCTCATCACCCTTGGCCGGCAATTTCTCCATCAATTGGTCGGCATCAAAATGCTCGTGGCTACTGAATACCAATTTGATCAAGTTTTTACGCTGCTCAGTGTTCCGCATCCCACGGCTCTGCAGGTAATCTTCAAACCGCTGCTCTGCGGTTCGAGTCATTTCAATCGGCTCAAGTTGAAAAGGCTTGTCAGTACCAGCTGCCATAAAGCGGGCCTTATTGAGATCGCGAAAAAAAACCACTGAAATCACTACACGAATCGATGTTTTCAGTCTCAACAGGATTGTACTCGGGAAGTATTGGTATGCAACCCGGTCACCCATCGGTGCCCAGGCAAACCGAGCTTGTAAGCTTCCGCAGGCTCGCCTGGGCCGGCCATGAGCGGGGCTTCCGGATAACCCGCAGCCCCTGCTTCAAGGCAACACCGCCTGAGAGAGAAACCAGTCGGTGATTAGTGGGAATGGGGCTCGTGTGGAGGGATTTTCCCCGCGTACGTTTTCCCATCCATTTTGACCTCTACGGTCACGCCCAAGACCATGGCAATTGCCAAGTTCTTATCATCCAACATGTATTTGTCAGTCGCACCATTCTCATCCGGTTCTTCAGCGATCAGCGTAAAGCCCTCATCCTTTCCCTTTGTTCGGCGAATGGTAACGCTCTCCGCCTTGATCGGTCGGTTCTCCTTGCCACTCGGGTCGAGGATGACAACTCGAATAATGTCGTTGTCGTTGTAGTGAACCCATTCGGCATTCATCTCTTTGTTATCGAATGGAATTTGGTGCCCACCGTTCGGGCCCAGAGGGCCGAGCTTGCCTTCCGCTGCATGATCATCGTGATCATCATGACTGTGGTCATGACTATCATCATGGTCATGGGCATGTGCGTCGTTTCCGTCATTCTGTGAATTTTTTACCTCCGAGGGACCTCCGTTATCACACCCTGCCAGACAGAAACAGAAAAGGGCCAACGCCGTTACCAAGAAACGCAAATTCAACATGTTTTTTCCCTAGAGTAGTAAAAACAAAAAACCAAATCCCTCGGAGTATAATGACTTACCCCGAAACATCCAACATGTTTGGTTCTACGTAGTTAAAACGGACGAAGTTCGCCTCTTGATCGGCCAAGCCGAACGGCGTTTGGGAGCGATCAGTTGTGCTGGGCGCTGGGTGGAAAATGAACGGGTCCCACTACCCGAGCCAACTCATCTCGGCCATGTCTTCGCAGACACTCCCGCCAAAGTGAAGTGGGATCCCCGAAGATTTCCTCATGGGAAGCTGTCATCGGCAACCACAAGCCTTTGTTAATCTCCTGGCGAACCTGTTTTTTCTCCCAGCCGACAACCCCGAGAACCAAACGATAAGGAGACTCAATTTGCCCCATAAGCTCGCTTAGCTTTTCCGATTGCGCGGAGAGAAAGATTCCGCCTGGGATTTCCAGATCGGCCAACGCACGGGATCGGTGGATGGCAAAAATTGGTCCGCCTTGGTCGCCACCGACATAGTTGGAGGCATCTTTCAGGTCGGGGACCCCGGGCGGGCTACCGAAGTCTTCCCCTGACTCCACATCCGCGACTCGATTGAGCGCGACGCCAAATGTCCCGTTGTGGTCATCCTGCAACACCAGGATCACCGAGCGTTGGAAAGTCGAATTGGAGTGGGATAATTTCGGGGCTGCGACCAAGAAATGCCCCTGCAAATTCGGATGAAACTGATTTTCCATACGGTTTCTGTTCATCGATAAGACCTTTGACAAAGAGGGAAAAGTGTGTGTGTTGAAAAGAGGAGGGCCGTTGACGTCGCCGTTTTGGGCCGCGAAAACATTTACGCAAAAGGCGTGCCCAAATTGACGATGCCGCAACATTGGAAATATAGGATCAAACTACCAAAAGAGGCCATTTGTTTCACAAAAAGGCTGCCAAACTGTCAGTAAACCGGCCTGCAGTTATTTGACTAATTCCGGTTTCTGTTGGACAATTTAGTCATGAGCACCGCTTCCCCCTCCAAACCGATTCAACAGCTGGTCGATTTTCTCGAATCGCTCACCGAACGAGCCGATATCGACGAATTGGGTCGCTTCCTGGCCGGATTGGATATCAGTCTCCAGGATCTGCAACCTTATAAGATTTTCGGCGACCAGACTTACCGCCGAAACATGATCCAGGAGAGTCAATGGTATGAACTGCTCTGTATCTGCTGGCGCAGTGGTCAAAGGAGCCCGATCCACAACCACGCAGGCTCCACCTGTGGCCTGAAAATCATGCAAGGTACGGCGACCGAGACAACCTTTGAGTTCACCCCCTCGGGTCAAATCAAAGCAGTCAACTCGATCGATTGCCGCGAGGGCCACGTCTGTAGCAGCCAGGATGCCGAGATCCATCAGGTTTCCAACCTTCAGGCCGCCGGCTCTGATCTGGTGACCCTACACATCTATTCCCCGCCTCTGCGACAGATGGACACCTATTCGCTGATGGGCCGAGACACCGAAATCTACCAGCCAACCAACCAGATGGTTTCCTGCCATTTCGGCGATTGCATCTAATTCCCACGGATGTCTTTGTGGAAAATGGAGGTTGGTGCGCCAGGCATGCCCGCTGAGCCTAAACCGCTTTGCTACCCTGCTTATTGGTCATCCATCACGAATTTAGATTCTTGGGGGCGGAGCGGCCGTTTCATCCAGAGGGGGCGACGTAGATTACCCGGACCAGGCGCTGGCCGAGTCATTGCCAACCAACGGCGATAAATCTCCATCGAACGGTTCGTATCGACCACCACATCGCCAAACCGATCTTCGGGGCCAGCCGCCGTCACCGTCACTTTTTGGTGCCAGCAATGCATGCCACTGATCGGATCTGGCTGAACAACATGGATCAGATTCTGGTGGACTCCACCATCTTTCCAAAAAATTCGCCCGGAATCCGAATCTTGCGAGTGGTAGGCGGACGGGCCATCCAGCTGTTTCATTTTCCAAACCCCGTTCTCATCCTTGATTTCCACCAAGTTACAAGCCCATCGATTCGCCTCGGCATCCTGCTGGCGACGCCAACGTCCCAAGTGATGCGAACAGGCGATCACCCCAGGCCGAATCGCCTCGGTCACCCAAACCCGGTCAACAAAGTGTCCGATCTCGGTCGCAACACGCAGCAGGTCACCATCCTTCACGCCCAAACGCAGGGCATCCTCCGTATGGACCCAGAGTGGATTCCGGTTGGAAATCTCGGCCAACCATTTCGCATTACCGCTTCGCGAGTGGATCAGAGTAGGCAGACGGAACGTGGGCAGGAGGACATACTCGGATTTCTCCGGGTCAATATGCTCCGGGTGAACCTGAGAATGAATGTACTCCGGCTTCGCATACTCACCCCATTTCCAGTCGACCATCGTCTGCGAGTAGATTTCCAGCTTCCGGGTCGGAGTGTTGAATCCCTGCCGCGGCTTGCCATCAATCATCACACCCACAACTTTTTCACCCTGTCGGATCTCCCCG
>JAYZCF010000069.1:0-10829 GCA_036338455.1 Planctomycetota bacterium | reverse complement strand
GACCACCGAGGTCATGTTGGTGCTGCTCAAGTACGGTGGGATAGCACCTGGTGGCGTCAATTTTGACGCCAAGGTGCGACGCGAAAGTATCGATCCCGTCGATCTGTTTTACGCCCATATTGGCGGCATGGATGCTTTTGCGCGGGGGCTTAAAATTGCGGCCGCCATCCGGGCCGACGGAGGATTGGACCAGTTCCTGGATGAGCGCTATGCCAACTGGAATTCCGGGCTGGGTGCAGAAATCGAGTCGGGTCAGCACAATTTCGAATCGCTTTACGAATGGATGTCACAACAGGGCGAGGCGGCGATGAATATCAGTGGTCGGCAGGAGTTTCTTGAGAATTACGTCAATCGATTCTTTTAAACCGACGTTCGCTTAACTCCTTGCTATGGTTCGATTGCGCCTTGGCAGCTCGATCCAGCACCCGCAGCACACCCGAAGCAATGTCGACCGGTGACGATCGCCCGGCTTCCGAGTTGGGCGGCATCAAAGGATTTGATATGGCTCGGTACACTCGGCGTTGTGGGCAATTCCAGCATTTGATTGAAGTCGCAATCGAACAGGCTGCCGTCCCATGAGACGGACAGCATCTTGTTGCACATAACGCCTGCCAGGGCGGCGGGATTGAAAGCGTCGATGAGCTTCTCCATATATTGCTGATAGCTTCCCTGGGCAATCAACTCCTCCAGGTACCGACTGATTGGCATGTTGGTGATCGTGAACAGGCGATTGAATTCAATGCCATATTCTTTCCGCAAGTGTTGGCGATAGGCGTCTTCCAGCTCGTCTTGCGAGGGCGGGAGACTGGTCCCTACGGGGTTGTAAACCAGTGTTAGGCATAAATCGGAATCGTCTTGGCCGTATCCGAGGGAATTCAGTTTCCGCAACGCCCGAATGGATTCTTTGAAACTCCCCTCCCCTCGCTGCGCGTCTGCATTCTCCGGCAGGTAACAGGGTAGCGAGGCAACGATTTCAACTTGGTGGTCAGCCAGGAATTCAGGCACATCGGTAAAGCCATTGGCCAACAGGATGGTCAGGTTGCATCGATCGATAACGTGGCAATTCATTTCCTTCGCCGAGGTGACGAAGTATTTGAAATGGGGGTTCATTTCCGGTGCGCCACCGGTCAAATCGAGCGTGGGGATCGAGCCCGCTCGAATGGCTGCTAAACAGGCGTCGATCGTTTCGCGATCCATGATTTCACGTCGATCGGGCCCCGCGTCCACATGGCAGTGACGACAGGTCATGTTACATAGTTTGCCCACATTGACCTGCAGGATTTCAATCCCTTGGGCTATGAGCGGCGGGCACTGCCCTCCTCGCAATGCGTCCTCAAAACGGGGAAAGGGGGCATCGTTTTCCAGGATCTCGCGTTGCCGCTCGGCGCGCGCCAGTTCGGAGCCACGTCGCTGGAGTGATAAGACAGGAAGTTTTTTCAAAGTGATTTCCAACCAGATGATGGTCGCGTTTTAACAGCAATTACCTTCGCTATCCCCACAGCAATTCCCCGCCGAAAGTTGCGTCAATGAGACCTGGTGTCCCTTGGTTTCCCTGGGATCGCGGCGACGGTCCTGCGAACAATCAAATAATTGGGCTTGGTCCTCCGGGACAGGTTGGCCCGGTTCCAGCAGGTAGAAATGGTCCGAGATCCCCTGCTCTGAAAGCATCTGAAATGTCTTTTCGCAAACCGCCATTGGGACACCACGGGGGTAGGTTCCGCCATCATCGTCGACGACTTGAGCAAAAGGCCCACGGTAAATGGCTGCCTGTTTTTTTTCCAGGCAAACATCAGCGAACGGTTTGAATGCCAGGATGGTGACGGAGCGGAATTCGATCCCCTCCACCGTTTGCCAAGGCTCCGCCTGTCGCTTGTCAATTTGGACCCCTTGGAAACCGACCTGACAGAACTCCTCCGTAAAGCGGTCTTCGCGCCAAGCACCGGAAATGCAGCCGGACCAGAGCTGTGGGTTGTTTTGCATGTCATGCGGAACATCCTCGTCCGAAACAATGTCACTGATGGCTGCCCGTCCCCCCGGCTTAAGGACGCGGAAAATCTCTTCGAACAGTTGTTTTCGATCCGAGTGGCGGACGAGGTTTAAAACACAATTGGAGACAACGCAGTCGACGCTGTTGTCTGGGATCATCGGATGCTTTTGCCGCAATTCGTCCTGCAGATTTAACATCTCGATAGCGTATTCAGCACCGTCTGCGTTGATTTTGGTGATCTCCGAGGAGAGGACGTCCAGGTCGATCGCCAAGTCTTGAATGCGGCCGCAGCGGAATTCGATATTCTTGTAGCCGATCTTGTCTGACACCGGCGGCTCATGTTTCCTGGCCAGTGCCCACATGTCTTGGTTGACGTCTACCCCGATTACTCGGCCCGAATGACCCACGAGCTGGGAGATGATGAAGCACAATTTGCCGCCACCGGAACCGAGGTCGACGACGGTGTCACCCGTACGGACGTAGGGGGACGGGTCGCCACAGCCGTAGTCTCGTTCGATCACTTCCTGCGGAATCACTTCAAGGTACTGGGTGTCGTACGTGACCGGACAACAGAGTGCCGGTTCGGCTTGCTGGGAGGCCGCCGAATAGCGTTGGCGAACTGATTCGTCAGTGGTGTGATCGAGATCTTTGGGCGTAGTGCTCATGCGAGTTAACTCGTAATGGGAACAGCGGGAACAGCGGGAACAGCAGGTTGACCCTACGTCTGACCGCCCTACGTCTGACCGGCCTTTGTCTCCTATTATCTCGTAAATCTGTAAAACGTAAACGAGGTGTCAGTTTTTCGGCCGTTACCCCTTTGGCGTGGGAAATATTGCTGGTTCTCGTTTTGTGAACACATTTTTCGGCCGGAATGGGGCCCTTTAATGGCCGAGATAATTCATCAAACGCCATGTCATTAAATGGATTAGACATGCGATTAGAAGAGCTCCACCGGGATTTTTGAGACACGTTCGTCCCCGCGATCCGCAGAAGGATAAGGTGGTGAAGAGAGCGGTTAGCCAGACAACAAGAACCAGGACGGATTGCCAACCGAGGAAGAGGCCGCATAGGGTCAGCCCGTAGTATAGCGAACCGCTCGACGTTCGTTGCCAGGAATCGGTTGCTAGTTGTCCCTTGCCCTTGTCATGCCGGGTTGGAGTGTTTGTTGAAAGCGTTTGGAGGGTGTCACTATCCTGATTTTTTATTTTGCGTTCCGCACACTCACCTTCAGAGAGCATGTCGTCAGGCAGTCTGCTTGATGGGGAGATGTACTGCCATCGTGTGGTCAGTATTTTTCCGCAGGTAGCTCCCGCCAACGCTCCAACCAAAAGGGTAAAGTTGAGGTTGAAACTTCCCCATTCCATGGGCCATCGATTTATCATTGGCCATTGGTATTCCATGAGAAACGTTGCAGGAGCCAATAGGGAAAAGCTGAACCCTATAAAGAGTCCGAGCAAAAAAATGGATTTAGGAATCGGGAATCGCTCTACATCCAAAAGGGTGAAGGTAAAAAGAAAAAGTATCAGGCAGAACTGTCCGGCAACGATCTGGAGCAAATCCCATTGGGGATTCAGCAGCAGTCGGACGAAGCCGGCCTGAGCATCGGGTGCACGGATGGGAAGTGTAATGCCACCACTGGCGAGCGTCGCACAAGCGATCAACACAAAAATTAAACCGAGAATCACTTCTACGACGAGGTAGCGTGGTGAAATGGGGATCGCGCAACTGCTGCAGTGACCTTCGTTTCGCAGCCAGCCGAAAACGGGAAAGTTATCCCATGGGCCGAGACGCTCTTGGCAGTGAGGGCAACGACTGTGCCCCCAGACGCTCTGCCCTCGGGGAAGGCGCCTCGCAACGACATTCAGGAAGCTGGCAAAACAACCACCTAAACTGAAGAACCACATGCTCGCGATGAAGCTGAGTGAATTGCGCTGAGCAACTTGAATCCAATCCAGATATTTGCCCAGCGATGTGGATGGGTCGGGTAACCATTTGATGCAGAACGAAATCGACAAGGGCAGGACAATCAGGAAGAGCACTGCCAGAATGCCGAGCAGGCAGCCTGCTTGCTTGAAGGCTCTCCAGGGTGTTTGTCCCATATAACGGTCCCAAGGTAGAGGATAAAGGCAACCCGCAGTTCATGGACCGACTGAAAGATTTACTTGTCTACTGGCAATCCAGCGAGTTGTGACTTCCGTCGCAATACGGAGGCGTCTTGGTCTGTTTGCATTGGCAGAGATGCCGCGTTTCATCCTTGTCGACCTCAAACAGCATGGGGCGGAAATCGGTGCCTGAATGTTTGCCGTCACAGAAGGGCTGGTTGGTTGAGAGGCCACATGTGCAGTAGGCGTATTTCTTTCCGTCTTTCAACTCAACCTGTTTGGGGCAGGTGTCTGCAACTTTTGGTTTTTCCATTTTTTCTGCCTATCTAGAAATCAGTGGGCATCAACAAGGCAAACTGCTGAACAGTGTCCTGCCTATTCTACAAGCAAATCATAAGGTGTGGCCAGTACCGACCCGAGCTTAACAAGAGGTCGTTGCTGGGGTCATGAATTCGGGAGTAATCCGACAACGTCGGTAATGTCGATCAATCCAATCGGGCGGTCATTCGCGTCGACGACGGGTAATTCGCTCAGGTTGCGACAAGCCAGTGTCTCGACGGCCACGGAGGTTCGGCTGCCGGAGGTTACCGTAAAGGGGTTGTGCGTCATGACTTCGCAAATCGGTGAATCGAAAAACTTGTCCTGTTGCCGCTCCAGCATGCGGGCCAAATCGCTATCGGTAAACAGCCCCGTCAACCGGCCTTCGTTGTCGACGACGAGGACGACGCCCACCCTGCGGTCTTTTCCTTGGTGACGCACATAAACCTGGCGTACCGTTTCCTTTTCATCGGCAATACGACAATGGTGAAGCGGCCGCATGATTTCTTCGACCAGGGAAAGTTTTCGCCCCAGGCTTCCACCCGGATGGTATTTGGCAAAGTCCATCGCCTGGAATTCGAGTTGTGCTGAAACGACGAGAGCCAACGCGTCGCCAATGGCCAGCATCACGGTCGTGCTGGTCGAGGGGGCGAGCTGCAAATGCCCTGTTTCCGGTGTTTTGCCGTAATCGAGCACGACCTGTGAATAACTTGCCAGGGTGGAATTTGCGTCGGACGTAATGGAGATAATGGGTACCCCGAACTGGTTGATTCTCGGCAAAATTTGTGTGAGTTCACTGGTTTCACCACTATTGGAAAGAGCCAGGACGACATCATGGGAACCGATTCGCCCCAAGTCTCCATGGAATGCTTCGCTGGGGTTCAGGAAATGGCTGACGGTTCCCGTAGACGCCAGGGAAGCGGAAATCTTTTGTCCGATCCAACCCGCCTTGCCGACACCGCAAACGATCACTGCTCCCTGGCACTCTCCGATCAGTTCCACCGCATTGACAAAGCTGAGTGGAAAGTTAGCCGCCAGGTCCTCCAAGGCTCGAGCCTCGTCCTTGACGATGTCGCGCGCTTGTCGCATTACATCAAAGGAAGGTAGGTTGCTGTTTTTGCGGATTGCTTCCATGGCTAAGCTGCCTTTTCTTGGTCCATTTCCCGGAGCCGGTGGTAGATTTTACATCGTTTCAGAAGTTCGTCGTGGGTTCCAAAATCGATTACCCGGCCGTTATTCATGACCATGATTTGGTCGACCAATTCAAGCGTCGACATCCGGTGGGTAACAATTAATGTGGTGCGATTCTTGATGAAGGATTGCAGCGTGGCGTGGATTAGGCGCTCGCTTTCCGGGTCAATCTGGCTGGTCGCTTCATCGAGGATGAGGATTTGAGGGTCGTGGAGGATCGCTCTTGCCAAGGCGAGCCGTTGGCGTTGCCCTCCTGACAGGCGTCCACCGTGTTCGCCGATATCTGTCTGGTAGCCTTCCTCTAGTTTGGAAATAAACTCGTGGGCGTGGGCACTTCGAGCGGCCTCCTCGATTTGCTGCTGAGTGGCGCTTGGATTGCCATAACTGATGTTGGCGGCAATGGAGTCGCGGAAGAGCATCGTCAACTGCGTGACGTACCCGATTTTCGACCTGAGATCTTCGGGAGCGAGATTCCGCAGGTCGGTATTGCCAATCCGGATGCTTCCCTCGTTGACGTCGAAAAATCGGGGGAGCAGGTTGATCAGCGTGCTCTTGCCGCAACCGTTAGGGCCGATAATGGCCATGGAGGAACCGGGCGAGAGATCGAACGAGACACCATTCAAAACAGGGGTGTCGCCACCGTAGGAAAACTTCACGTCTTCAAATTGGAGTCCGAGTTGGCCGCTCGGCAGAGCGACCGGTTGAGCGGGTGCGGTGACGGCGGGTTTTTGGTCAATCAGCGGGAAAACCCGGTCGGCTGCGACAATGCCCGCCTGCACCATATTGTAGACGTCTCCCATTTTGCGCAGAGGATCGGAGACGCCAATCAGAAAGGCAAAGAATACCATCAGCTCACCGAATTCCATGGGCGCTGCGCTCATGCGGATGTTGAACAGGTACATTTCCTGGTTCAAGACCAGGTAGCCACCGGCCAGGATTGAAAGGCTGATGATGCCCACTCCCAGCAGTTCATTGTTGGAGCGGGCTAAAGCGCCATACAGCGCGATTCGCATACCCTTCTTATAGACGTCATGGGCTACCACCTGGAATCGTTGTTGTTCGTCGGCCTGCATGTTGAAGGCTTTGACCACACGGAGGTAGGTGAGTGCCTGGTAAAGTCGGTCCAGCAAGCGAGCGGATTCTTCCATTGATTTTTTAACCGCAAGCTTGGTCATTCTGGCCAATTTCACCATCAGGTAGCCTGCCAGAGGGCAGACCAAAAGAGAAAATAATAGGAGTCGCCAGTTAATCCAGGCCGCTCCGGCCAGGCAGGCGAACATTTTGAGCGGTTCGCGAATCGTCTTTCCGAACAGGGTGGTGATCGATTGACCGATCGCCGATGTCTCACCGCGAATACGGCTTATGAGATCGCCTGTTCCTTTGACTTCAATTTCAGAGATTTCCATTTTCAGGACGTTCGAGAAAACTTTGTTCTGCAAATCCAGAATGGTTCTCTGGCCGACCCGGGCCACCAAGTAGATACTGCCCGCCAGGAACAGACCTCGCAACACCGTGCCGATGATCATCAGACACATGAGGACCACCAATGTCATGTAGGGATCGCTGGGTGCATACTTTTGAATCCACGGCTCGAGTTTTTCCGTCCAGGCGATTCGCTCCTGTTGTGTCTTGATGTCGGTTTGGTAGGACCGAATGGTTCGCTGCTTGTTTTCGATGAAATCGGCGTTTGAGTCTTCGCTGGTGATTTCCGATTGCAGTTCCCGAATGCGGGCTTCCGATGTTTCGATCGCTTCACGCGAGTCCTGTAGGCGTTGGTCCGCCCACTCCTGCAGGGATTTGTCTTTCAGGACAACTTCGACGAAGGGGTAGACGGCTCCCAGGTTGGCACCCCATAAAAGGGCAACCAGCATTGAGCAGATGAAGGCCCAGATTAAGGACCATCGGTAGTGGAGCGCCATCCGTAGCGCCCGGCCAAGATTTCTCATATCGATCTACAGCTTCCCTGCTGCTAGCGGAGGTCTGATTCCTGAACTGTTTTTTACTCTGTGTTTAAACTTGGAGGCAAGGGCAATGTTTCAGGTGATGTGGTCCCAGCTGAGGGGGGTGCCGCGGCAGAGGTCGGTTTGCGCCACCTTGCCAATCACTTCCCGCATGTTTTTCGGGGCCAAGCCCATTCCAGGGCGAATGGAGCGGATATTTTGCTCGGTCAAACGCTCGCCCTGTTTGATATCGGAGACGACAAACAGGGAACGACGGAAGTCCCTGTTTTTGCTGTCATATTGGGTTGGACCGAAATGAACGTTTCCCAGGGCCGCCTCGACGTTTCGCACTGCCGACGCCATGGCCCGGAACTCTTCTGGCTCTAGCGAAAAACCGCTATCAGGTCCACCGTCACCCCGGCTGAGGGTTAAGTGCTTTTCAATGATCGATGCTCCCAGGCAAACGGAGGCTACCGCCGCCTCGATTCCCAGGCTGTGATCGGAGAGGCCAACCGGTCTCTCGAAATGAGTACCAAGCGCAGGAATCGTGTGCAGATTCATCGATTTCATGGGTGCGGGGTAGGCGCTGGTGCATTTGAGCAAGGCGATGTCAGAACATCCATTGGACGCCAAAGTTTCGACGGCCAATTCGATTTCTTCCAGCGTGGCCATGCCGGTGGACAGGATGGTTGGCCGCCCGGTCTGGGCGACGCGTTCCAGCAGTGGAATGTCAACGATCTCAAAAGAAGCGATCTTGTAGGCCGGGACTTCCATTTCCTCGAGGAAATCGACTGCCGTTGAATCGAAGGGGCTGGAGAACAAGTCCAGCCCTAAATCGTTGGCGATCTGTTTCAATTGTGGCTGCCAATCCCACGGCATTTCGGCTTGACGGTAAAGTGAATGAAAATTCTGACCATCCCACTGGGTCGCATGATCAATTTGGAAATACGGGTTGTCGCAATCGATTGTGAGGGTGTCGGCCGTGTAAGTTTGAAGCTTGATTGCGTTGGCACCGGCCTCGGCAGCGGCATGGATCAGCTGCCCGGTTTTCTTCAAACAGTGTCCATGGTTAGCTGATAATTCTGCAATCAGGTATACCGGACAGTCTTCGCCAATCTCGTGTCGGCCGATTCGGATACGCTTGGAAGCCATGCTAAGAAGCCCTTCTTGACGGCGCCATAGAAGGATGTTGTGTCTTCTCTTCATTGGGGCAAAGGGCAAACTCGAGGGCGACTTGGCCATTGATGGTTGTCGTGGCGACGGTTTGGAATCCCGCTTTACGGAAAGCTGCTTGGGAAGCGAAGTCAATCGGTTTGATATGAGCGACAAACTCGACCTGCCCCAGAATTTGGGTCGCCAATCGGCAACCCGCCTCGATCAAGGATGTGCCAATTCCCCTGCCCCGAATCGACGGGACGAGGTTGATTGCCATTGCCGTTCGGTTCAACTCCAGCGATTCCAACAGGATTTGACCTACCGGCCGCCCTGCCCCGTTTTCGATAATCCAGTGTACAGGGTGCGTTTCCCCGAGTTTGCCCGGTAGTTCCTCGGGTCTGCGGCCGG
The DNA here is from genome assembly GCA_036338455.1 of Planctomycetota bacterium. Classification (GTDB taxonomy): domain Bacteria; phylum Planctomycetota; class Planctomycetia; order Pirellulales; family Pirellulaceae; genus Mariniblastus. The sequence continues at coordinate 1,728 of JAYZCF010000069.1, read as the reverse complement.
GTGCGGATGGTGAGGTGCCAAAACGGGTGGCCCTGATTTCTGAATCGTTTTGCCAATCGAGCAACATGATCGCGTCCTTGGCCTCGGCTTTGCGAAACCGGTAAAGGTGGGAACAGAGCCGTCTTGCCAGCCGTGACGCGCCGCGCCCGTCGACAAGCTGCCGTCCCACGAGCGACATCGATTGCCGAGTTTTCGGCTGGCGAATCACCCGGCGGATGGCATCTTGGCCATGCGGCTGACTTAAATCCTCGGGTCGGAGCTGCCAGGCAGCTCCTTTATGATGTAGGCATTGGGCGATTTCATCCTGATTTGACGCAATCGGGATGGCGATCATTGGCACCCCCGCGTGGCAGAGTTCATAGCATGTCGAGCCGGCTGCCGTAATGGCCAAGTCTGATCTCCGAAACAGACTCGCCATCCGGTCGACGTTGGTATGGAAACGAAGTGAAAGCGAGGATTGTTTGGCGGCCGCTTTCAAGCTGTCCAAGTGCGGGTTGCAGGGGCCGACGATCACGTCCACGTTGGTTCCCTTGGCCGCGCAGCGATCGAGCGTTTGAATCACATCGCGCGTCGTGTTGTGTGGGTCGGCACCACCGAATGTGACCAAAATTCGTTTCGCATGTCCCAAGGCAATTTGCCGAGGGTTCGTCTCCCAGCTGTCTGTCGGGTGAAATTCGTCCCGGATAAGAACATAATCCAGTCCGGCGATAACATCCTGGTTTCTTTTTCGACGTTCGTAGTCCTCGGTCTCGGCGTAAACGTTCTGGTTGAAAATCGCGTCTGCCCAGGCATGGTTCGCGTGGCCGTAATCGTCTACCACCAATAAACGGGCGCCGTCCAGGCAGATTTGTTCCTGGTATTCATCGTTGAAACGATAACCATCGAGCACGACCCAATCCGGTTGTTGACTACCGATCAGGTCGTTGAGGGTGGCCATCTCCTCTTCGTGGGTGCAGACATTGGGAAGCATATGCAATTCAAATTGCTCCGAATGGATACGCATCGCCAGCCTGGCCGGCAGGGAACTGGTAAGGAGGGTGACTTGGCCTCCCATTCTCCGCCAACTCTGTCCCAGCGCCAGGCACCGCATGACATGTCCGGTACCCGTTTTGGGGCCCGCATCGGCGCGTATGAAAAGTCGGTGTTCAGGGCTTAACGTCGGCATGGTAGGCGGTTGCTTCTCTTTCTCTCGATGGTCTTATTGTTAATTGCCTGCAACGTTAGGGAAGGCGCAAATCATGGATGTGTGGTTTGTTCCTCAGGCGCTGTTGGCGTAGGCCGGAGTCATTGCGGCAAGTGCCTCGCTCACCCGTTCGATCTGTTTGTCTTCCATCGACGGAAAAATCGGTAAGGATAGGATCTCCCGGTACGCCAGTTCGGCTTGCGGACACTTAATAATGCTCGTGTCGAACCTTTGGCGGTAAAACGAGTGCTGGTAAACAGGTCGGTAGTGGACGTTGGCAATGATCTGACGTTGTCGTAACTCGTTGAAGACGTGGTCCCGATTGGTCCGACAGCGGATGACCATCAGATGGTAGGCGTGAGTCCTGTCTTGCAATTGGGTCAGCGGGGTGAAATTCTCGAGGGGCGATAATTGTCGATGGTACTCCGAAGCGATTTCCTGACGCCGGGCAGTAAAAGAATCGAGCTTGGAAAGTTGTGATAAGGCCAGTGCGCATTGGATGTCGGACAAACGCAAGTTGAAACCAAGGTGTTGCATGTCGTATT
>JAYZCF010000068.1:0-10202 GCA_036338455.1 Planctomycetota bacterium | reverse complement strand
GCCATCTTTTGAAATTGTACTGATCGGATTGACGTTATTGTGCGGGTTCTACGTTGCGTGGAACATTGGGGCCAATGATGTGGCCAATGCCATGGGGACCAGCGTAGGGAGTGGTGCTCTCACGCTCCGCCGGGCCGTTTTGTTGGCTGCCGTATTCGAATTTGCCGGGGCTTACCTGGTCGGTTCGAATGTCTCGGAGACGGTCCGCAAGAAGATGTTTGACCCGGCCATGTTGACCGATATCTACGGCGCCGAAGCGCCGTATATTCTGGCCTGCGGCATGATCGCTGCGTTGATGGCGGCCGGAACCTGGCTGTTGATCGCCACTTGGGCGTCCTGGCCTGTTTCTACGACCCATTCGATTGTCGGGGCCGTGGTCGGTTTCGGCGTGATTTCCCTCGGCATGGAAGGGGTGGAATGGGGTAAGGTGGGGCTGATTAGCATGGGCTGGGTCGTCTCCCCCATGATTTCCGGGGCGATCGCCTACATCCTGTTTGGCCTGTTGTTGAAACTGGTGTTCTATAAACGGGATCCGGTTCGCGCCGCTCAAAAGGTAACGCCTTACCTGGTGGTGATGGTGATCCTGGTGCTGGTCGGAGTGACCACTTACAAAGGCCTCAAGCCGTTTTGGAAAGCTCAAGGCCTGGATGCCTTCAGCCCTTCTTTCGTGGCTGTTCTGCTGACCGTCTGTTTGGTGTTGGGTGTGATCAGTTTTTTCATCAGCAGGAAGTTGATCAAGCGAATCGCACCGGCAGAATCTGCGGCAGCTCCCGCCATGGTCGGGGCCGAAGTCTCTCGCTCGTTGGCCAAAGCCTTGATGCACTTGAAACGTGTTCGCAACAGTTCCGAGGGAGAGGTCAAGACCCGCGCCGCACGCTTGCTGGAAGAAGTGGAACAGGTGCAGGAAGAAACGCGGCAGCTGGAAGTGGCCAACGCCGATTCCGAGGATATGCGGCAGGTCGAAAAGATCTTTGTGATTTTGCAGGTGCTCACTGCTTGCCTGGTCGCCTTTGCGCACGGGGCGAATGACGTGGCCAACGCGATCGGTCCCCTGTCGGCCGCCTACCAGTCGATCCGGGAAGGTGTGATTCAAGCGAAAGCGACGACGCCTGCTTGGGCCTTGTTATTGGGTGGGACCGGGATTGTCGTCGGTTTGGCGACTTGGGGCTGGCGCGTGATTCAAACGGTCGGAAAAAAGATCACCGAGCTGACACCCAGTCGCGGTTTTTGCGCCGAGTTTGCCGCGGCCATTACGATCCTGGCAGCCAGTACGCTGCCCACCGGTTTGCCCATCTCGACGACCCACACGTTGGTCGGTGCCGTGCTCGGTGTCGGGCTGGCCCGTGGCATCAACGCTTTGAACCTGAAGACGATGCGCGACATCATTGCGGGTTGGGCCATTACCATCCCGGCGGGGGCTGGCTTGGCCATCCTCTTTTACCTGTTGCTCAAATCGATCTTTATCGGTTCGGGCTGGGTCGATTCGGTCCTTCCCTAAGCAGGAACCGTGGCCGGGTGGCCAACTTGGCTGACAGCGTCGCCCATGTTGGGCAAATTCGGGCAAAGTCGGGAATTGCCGGAATTGACCGGAATTTCGCCGAATCGCGGCTTGTTTGCCAATAAGCGGGCGCAAAGAACGAAAGAACGGGGAGCCAGGACGTTTCCGGCGAGAGAGTATTTCTGTTGGGCCGCCTCTGGCCACCCTATAATGGAGTTGACCGCAGCCAACGGGTGAACCGTTGCCGAAGCGCGGCAAATGCGAATCTCTACCGGTTTGGAAAACGACTTAAGTTAATGATCCGTTTCACGACCCTTCAATTTCCCGCAGCCCTGGCCGTCTGGATAGCCGTCGTTTCCTTGACCCTGCTGCAGCTCGCTTCTGCTCGGACCGCCGCTCAGGAGTTAGACAACGAAGCCCCTGCGCCGCGGCCTGGCCACCTGATCCGTGTGTCCCTGCCGATCACCTCGGAGGTCGCTTCCTCGATTGAGCGGACCTTGCAACAGCTTCTGGATGAATCGGACAACGTCATTCGAAACGAGGACCGCCCGACGGTCGTGCTGGAATTTGATACGTCCAACAACAAGACGGGTCGTGGCAGTCAGCTGGGAAGCTGTTTGGAGCTGGCCCGCAAAATGACCAGCAATGAAATGAATCGCCTGAGAACGGTCGCCTTTGTTCCACCCGCTGCGGGGGCGGCGTTGCTGAATGACTTCGAAACGGAAAAGCCACAGAGCAACTTGATGGGACACGCTGTGTTGGTAGCCCTGGCGGCCAATGAGCTGGTCGTATCCCCGCAAGCCTCGATCGGCCAGGCGACCGTGGACGAGCCGAAGGTGACCAACCTGATTCGTGAAGTCTACCGCGAGGTGGCCAGCCGACGCCTGACGTTGCCGGTGCCCGTTGTCGATGCGATGGTGGACAAGGGTGTCGAGCTGTATCGAGTCAACACCGACAACGGGATTGTCTATGCCGATGCCAAGCAGTTGGCCAAGCTGGAATCCACTGGAGGCGTGCTGGAGGCGACCACTTTGTCGGAGGCGGGCCAGTTGGCCGACCTGGACGGGTCGGAGCTCGAGCGCTTTGGTTTGACGCAGGTGTTGGCCGATAACCGGAAAGAACTCGCCTTCGCGTTTCAGCTAAAGCCGGAGTCCTTGGAAGGGGATCCCACTCTGGGTCAAGATTGGCAAGCGATCGAACTCCGCATCTCCAACAATGTGGACCCCGAGTTCGCCGATTGGACGATCCGCGCCATCGATCGCCTGGTAGCCGAACAGAAAGCGAACCTGTTCATCATCCGAATCGACGCGGACCAGGCGGATATGGAAACGTGCATGCGACTGGCGCGGCACCTGGTCGGCCTTGACGCGCGGCAGGTCCGCACGGTCGCCTTTGTAGAAGGGATGGCCAAGGGAGGGGCGGGCGTGATTGCCGTAACCTGCGACCACCTGTTGATGAGACGGGCAGCTAAACTGGGCGGTCAGTTTGAACCCCCACTGAAAGACCCGTTTCTCGAAGATTACATGATGCTGGCCGAACAATTGGCGATTGAACAGGAAACAGAGGGGTCGGTTGCGATGGCCATGGTCGATCCCGATTTGGACGTGTTGCGGTTCCGCCAAGTGAAGACGGGCCGCATTAGCTTGATGACCCCTGCGCAGCATGACGCGTTGCCGCGACCCGAAGACTGGTCCTTGTTGGGTTCTTTGAATGTGCTGGAAGGGATCCCGGCTGCAGAGGCCGAGCAGCTGGGTATCGCTCGTTGGGTGGCCGATGATTTTGCCCAACTGAAAACGTATTACCAGTTACAGGAAGACCCTCGTTCGATCGAACCGACGGTGTCGGATCGCTGGGTCAAGCGACTGGCGTCGTGGCTCGCGTCGCCATTCATCACACCGTGGTTGCTGTTTGGTGCGGTCTTCTTCCTGTCGACCGAGTTTTCAGCGCCCGGGCTCGGCGTGCCCGGTTTCCTCGGCACGGTTTGCCTGATTGCTTTTTTCTGGGCTCAATCGCTGGACGGGAACGCGGGCTGGCTGGAGATCCTGTTGTTTTTTACCGGCTTCGTCTTCATCCTGCTCGAGATGTTCGTTATCCCTGGCTTTGGTATTTTTGGCCTGGGTGGCATCCTGATGATGATGGTCTCCCTGATCCTCGCCTCCCAGTCGTTTGTCATTCCGGTCAACTCCGAGGAGATTCGTCATATGGCGTACTCCTGCCTGAGCCTGCTGGGTGCCTGTGCCGGTTTGGGAGTCGCCCTGTTTGTTCTGCAAAAAGCGTTGCCGCATACGCCCTTTTTACGACAGATCATTCTCAAGCCGCCTCATAAGGATGCCGTTGCGATGGATGCCGAGGGGGATCCCGATGCGTTGGTCCAGTGGCAACACTTGGCCGGGCGAACGGGCGAGACGGTGACCAAACTCTTGCCGGCCGGCAAAGCGAAGATCGACGGCAAGCTGTTCGATGTCATTTCGGATGGTCAGCTGATCGAACGGGGTGTTCAGATCGAGGTGATCGAAGTGATGGGAAACCGGATCCTGGTTCAGGTCGTCCAGCAGAACGAGTAGGTTGCCGCCGGTTGCTCCGAGTTGGACATGGGTCGCTCGCCCGTTTCGGCGAATATGAGAGAATCAGAGCCGTCCTGTCCACTGATTGGGCGGGCTGATTCAACTGGAAAGCGATATCTCCATGGGTGCTTATTACTGGTCCATCGTGTTGGTGGTGATCGGCATACTGATCCTGCTGTTGGAACTGTTCGTACCGTCGGCCGGGATCCTCGGAATTGCATCGGTGATTTTGCTGGTCGCGGGAATCGTCGTCGGTTTTTCGGTCAACTTTTCACTCGGTGTGGCGCTAATGGTTTGCACCTTGTTGGGAGTGCTCCTGCTGTTTGCCTTGATGGTCAAGGTTTGGCCCCATACGCCGCTTGGTCGCGGTATCCTGATCACGCCAGTCGATTCGCCGGACGATGTTCTGCCCGATGCGGAATACCTGAATGAGATCCGCCAGTCGATCGGTAAACTCGGCCGGGCCGAGACCAAGATGTTGCCCAGCGGGACGGTGATGATCGATGGCCAGACGTTCGATGCCTTGAGTGATGGCCTGCCGATCGAGCAGGGCCAGGCGATCAAGGTCGTGGCCGTCAAGGGGAATCGGATCATTGTCGAGCCGTACAGCGGAGAGGTGGACGGTGACTTGCCCGCCGCCGACTCTGATATGCTCTCCCAACCGATCGAGGACCTCGGCATCGACGGACTGGATGATCCTCTGGGGTAGGGGTTGGCTGTCGCTGGGGCCGTTGAAATCTGCGGCCGGATCGTGGTGACGAAAAATAACGGGCAGCGTTTGTTGATCAACTTTCCCAGCGTCGTTGTTGACCCAACCAATCTCCTTTCTAACGACCGATCATGACCGGTTACTTTGGTATTTTGAAAAAGTAACGGAGCCATAGCCTGTATGGCGATTCACCGACGGCCCTTCCGCCGCAGGGCTGTTGGACTCTTGGGAAATGGAACGACGCGCGATCACCGTTCAAAACACGGGGTCTCATCACCAAAAAACTTGACGCACCCTGTTTTCTTGCTTTTCTCTCAAACCTTCCCCTGCAGCCGGCCGTAGTAGACGACCGACTATTTTTTTCTGGCTAACCATCGGAAAGGGGTTGTTCGATGTCATCCAAAAGACGAGCAGCAAAAAGACGAGCACCAAAACGACGCACATCGAGACGGAAGAATTCGCGTTCCCTGTCCTACGGAAGTTTTGAACCGCGGAAACTGATGGCGGCCGATTTGATCAACGGTTCTTTTTCAGAAGGGCTGGCCGGTTGGACCGTGCAGAGCACCGAAGCGGCCCAGGTGGAGGTGACTGCCTCGGACGATCCGGCCCTTCAGCTCACCCCGACCGAGAGTGGCACGGCCGAAATCATTCAGCCGGTGGCCGTCAGCCCCGGAACCCGCTATCGCCTCTCTTTCTCGGTTACCAACAGCAGTGGGAGTTACGCTTATGCGGGTGTTCGGGGACACGCAGGGCGGTGGTCCGAGCTTTCGGTGGGGGAAAACCAGGTCGGTCGCCACACGCTCGAGTTCACGACCGAAGAAGGTGTCTCGGAGGTCACCCTGTTCGTGCAGGCCTACCGGCAACAGACGACCCCGGTGGTGATTGACGATGTCCGCCTCGAACGGGCGGATGCTCCGGATTCGACCCCTGACCCTGAACCCCCCGGGGAACCTGAAAAGCCCCAGGAACCGCCTGTCGATTCAGAGCCTCCCAACGGAGGTCCGTCCCTGGTGACCAATGGCGATTTTGAAGATCGGCTGAACGGCTGGACCGATAACAGTACGGCGGGCGGCCGGGCCGAGACGATCGGCACGGGAGATGGAAATGCACTGCAGCTCACACCGAGTGCTGACGGGACGGCCGCACTTCTGCAGGCGTTGGAGGTGGAGCCGGGCCGCGATTATCGACTCACGTTCCGCCTGACCAGCGAGGGGGGCAGCTACGCCTATGCCGGTGTGCGAGGTCATGAAGGTCGCTGGTCGGAAGTCTCGGTCGGTGACAACCGGACCGGGCGGCAAACGCTCGAATTCAGGACCGGAGAGGACGTCTCGGAAGTCACGCTCTTCGTCCAGGCGTTTCGCCAGCAGACCGCACCCGTCCTGATGGACGATCTGCGGGTGGAGTTGGTGTCCGACGCGCCGGATACGGATCCAGTGGATCCGCCCGTCGACCCACCGGTCGAGCCACCCGATGTCACACCGCCCGGGGAAGGTCCGGGCGCCGATGGGAACTGGGTTCGCAACGGTGACTTCAGCAGCGGTGACCTGTCCGCCTGGCAGGTGTCCGGTCCGGCCGGAGCCGCTACCGTCAATGAGGGCGTTCTCAGCCTGACGGCCACACCCGACCAGACGGTCCGCGCCGAACAGTGGATCAGGGGCCTCGAGCCACAGACCCGTTATACGTTTGCTGTCCGAGTCCGCTCGACCGCAGGGGCCTGGGCTTCCTTTGGTGTCGATTCCGGGACGCAGTATGCCAAGACCAACTCTGCCACAGGAGACGCTTGGCAGGAGAAACGGTTTGATTTTTATACCGCGGCCGACAGCACCGAGGTTCGACTTTTTGTCGAGAGTTACCAAGGCCAGCCTGGTCCGGTCTTCTTTGATGAACTGCGCATTGTGGACCGGGCACTCGCGCCGGTCGATCCACCGGAGGAGGGTTGGCCCACGGTGCCTGCCCCGCGCGCCTTGGTCAGTGCGGGCGAAGAGATGTTGCTCAATAACACCTTTGTTGACGGACTCTCTGGTTGGGTGAGCGACCATGCTGAAACGAGTGAGGACGGTTCGGTACTGCTCGTGTCGACGGCCGATGAGTCGGCGCGCCTGGTGCAGGATATTCCGTTTGCCCTCGCCCCGGAAACAGAGTACGTCTTGGAGGCGGTGGTCCGTGGCGGTGGGCCCGGAGCCACCCTGTCGGTGGCCGGCAAGGATGGTCTGACCGCATCGGTACCGATTGAAGCGGGCGGGACCCGGCAGGTCGTCGTCCCCTTCACCACTTCGGCGGGCTACGAGACGGTGAGGGTCATGCTGGAACAGTATAAGGCCAGTCCAGGCAGTCTGACGATTGAATCGGTCTCTCTGGTCGCTCGCGGTGGCGAATGGATCGATACGCCCGACCCGATTCCCGCACCCATATCGGACGTCCTGTTTGAAGACTTCAATGGACCACTCGACTCGGATCGCTGGTTGATTGTCGATAAGGCATGGGGGGGAGATAACGGCGGACTGGTCCCGGAAAACGTGGAACTCCAGGATGGTAAACTTCTGCTGCATGCCAATGGCGATGAATACAGCGGGGACGTGGTGGGGCACGGAGATCGGACGACGCGCGTCGGTGCGGGAATTGCCACGCGCGATTATTATGCCTCGGGCCGTTACGAAGTCAGGGCCCGCGTACCGCAGGTGCTCGGGGCAGCCTCGGCCTTCTGGACCTTTCATTACATTGAATACGGTCCGAATGACGAAGGGTATTGGGAGGAACCGAATAAGATCCGCAACTCGGAAATTGATTGGGAGTTTCCCACGGCCCTGCAAACGGGGGCAGAGAGTGACCCGATCTCCTATGACTACGCCCGCGTCAATTCCTGGGGTGGAAAACTGGGCGGCGAGGGAGCTCATCATCCTGGTCGCGTCGAGATTATCAACGATGGCCAGTACCATACCTACACGATTGACTGGCATTCGGGTGGTGAGGGCGAGTTGCCGCGCGTCGTTTGGTCGATCGACGGGGAAGAGGTCTACCGACATGAAGGGAATGAATTTGGTCAAGACAACATTCCGTTTCGCGCGTCACGTTTCTGGTTAGGCATCTGGTTCCCGGCCGCCGGGTTCCAGGAGCGAATCGACGGTGAGACCGTCTCCCGGGTCGGCTGGGCGGGTGATCCGAACTTTGACCAGGCCACGTTGGAAATTGACTGGGTGCGCATCACACCGTTCAACGAGGCGAATGATCGGTACGAGCCGGAAACCTGGCCCAACGGTTTCTACGCCACGCCGGATCAATATCCGGATGCCGATTAGGTGTGACGGGAAAGTCTTCATGCCGGGCGCCAAATTTTTTGGTGCCCGGCAGTCCGTCTGCGGTAAACAAGGGGTGGTTCGACTTGTGCCACCCCGGCGTGGTTACGATCCAGTGATTGATTGCTTTTAGGCAACGGTCCAGTAACAATAGCGATTGCTAGTTGTGCCTGTTTCCCGATTTGGATCGATCGATCGCATGTTCTGTTTTCGCCATATTTCCCATATCCTGTTGCCCGCTCTCTTCTTTTTTCTGGGGCTATTCGTCTCGGTGGGACTCGGCCAAGATCCGCGACTGCAGGATCAGCTTTCGGCCGAGAGCGCGGAGCAATTGGCAGCTGACGCGGAAAAATTTGGTGATCCGGTACGTGGTGCCTTGGCGTTCTACCAGCCGACCATGAACTGTGCCAAATGTCACGAACAGGGGAGTCGCGGCCGGCGTCTCGGTCCGGATCTGGCAGAACGACGATCGGTTGAGACCACCCATTTGGTGACCAGTTTGCTCGATCCATCAGCCAAGATCCATGACAACTTTCAGACGGCTCTGGTCGAATTGGTCGACGGCCGTGTGTTGACCGGTGTGCTGGTCGAGGAGACGGGGGATCATCTGGTGATTGACCAGATCGAATCCGCAGGGCCCCTGCAGATTGCTCGCGACGAGATTGAACAGTGGCGTCGTTCCAAGACTTCCAGCATGCCCGAACAGCTGGTCAACCAACTGGTTGACCGAGGGCAGTTTATCGACCTGGTCAGTTACCTGCGTGAAGTTGCCAACGGCGGCCCCGCCGTGGCGGCCTCGCTCAAACCGGCCGGTTCGCTCGCGCTTAAGCCGCTACCCGAGTATGAAGCGAGGATCGACCACGCGGGCCTGATCAGTAGCCTCGACTCCGAGGCGCTCCAGCGGGGAGCCGACACGTACCGCCTGCACTGTGCTAGTTGTCATGGGACGATGGATGAAGAAGGTTCGATGCCGACCTCGCTCCGGTTCGCTTCCGGCCGCTTCAAGCATGGCTCCGATCCACTGACGATGTACCGGACGCTGACGCATGGGTACGGGATGATGAACCCTCAGCGTTGGATGGTTCCTCAGCAGAAGTACGAAGTGATCCATTACATCCGAGAACATTTTTTGAAAGATCAGAACTCGGATCAATATGTTCAGGTCTCGGCCGATTACCTGGCCGGTTTGCCGGAGGGCGACACGCGTGGTCCAAAACCGGAGTTGCGGCAACCGTGGTCCGAGATGAATTACGGCCCCTCGACCCACAACACGATCGAGGTGTCCCGGGATGGATCGAACATTGCCCAGAAAGGGATTGCCATCCGTTTGGACGAAGGGCCAGGCGGGGTGGAATCGGGGAATTACTGGCTGCTTTACGATCATGATACGATGCGCGTGGCGGCCGCTTGGAGCGGGGACTTCATCGACTGGAACGGTATCCATTTCAATGGTGTGCATGGTCGTCACCCGAAGATCGAGGGGGAGGTTCATTTCCAGAACCCGGAGGGCCCCGGCTTTGGACGACCGGCGGACGGGAGTTTTGAGGACAACCGCCTGGTTGGCCGGGACGACCGTCGCTTTGGGCCACTCGATCGGGATTGGGCGCATTACAAAGGAATGTATCGTTTTGGCACGAAGACGATCCTCGAGTATACGGTTGGCCAGACGCGGATCCTTGAATCACCCAGCCTGGAATTTGTCGACGGTCAGGCCGTCTTTACCCGAACACTCAACCTGGGTCCGCGGGAAAAGGACCTCGTGTTACAGTTTGCCCGGGTTCCCGGTTCGAAGTTTCGCTTGCTCCCGCAGAGCCCGGGCACGGCGGTTGTCGGCGTTGCCTCCCAAGAGCCGACCGATCCTGCACCTTCAGGCTGTGTCACGTTTGACGGTGCCACGTTTCTGCAGAACGAAAAGAGCCTCGACATGTCGCGGGACTTTACCATTGCGGCCCGTATCAAGACGGGTGAGGATGGTACCATTTTCAGCCAGACCCGGAACCAGGAGGATTGGCTGGCCAATGGACAGACCTTCTTTATTAGGGACGGACGGTTGACGTTTGATATTGGCTGGGTCGGGGCGGTCGAAGGCCGTACCGAAGTGGCCGATGGCAAGTGGCACGATGTGATGATGAGCTGGT
>JAYZCF010000067.1:0-11236 GCA_036338455.1 Planctomycetota bacterium | reverse complement strand
CAATCGTCTCTGTTTCGACTGTGGGAACCTCCGCCGAGCTTTGGTCGGGGGCTGATCCGCTTTGGGGAGATTGGGCGAGCGCTGGTGAGCCGTTGGGTTGGAATCGAGAGGTTCCATCTGGATTGTTCGAATTTTCGTGATCCTTGGAGGCGTCTGAATCCGTCTCACGGCGGCCGAGGATGCGATCCCGTAAGGATGGCGAGGCCTCCTCATTGAGCGTTTCATCCGCTTGTCCGCCGTTCGAGACGTCACGGGTATCATGCTGAGCAATTTCGGTGCCGCCATCCTGCTGCATAGGCCAATCCAACTGCAGCAGATGATTCAACAGCAGTGTGGTGCCAACCAGCAGTGCTCCAAGTGTGATGTACTTGATCTTGTTCATTGGTGTTTCCAGATCGGGCCGTTCCGAAGTGATAGGATGTTGAGCCAAGTGTCAATTTTTGGTGGCGTCCAATGCCCGTAACTGGGAAATTATTACTTCTGCTTGATTCACGCCATGAATTCCAAGCGGTATTCGGCGACAGAAAGCGTTTTTTCACCGTGGAAACAACGGTTAGATAAAGTTTGACGGCTGGCCAGAAGAATCGTGTCGCGCGGTAACCTCTTGTCGAGGAGTTCGCGGCCAGGCGAAGGAAGCAGAAAAGAACGTGAGAGGCCAGCAGTGGACCGATTCAGGTAGTCTGTTTAACTCGGCACAACTTCGGTTGTCGCCTTAGCTTGGCTATGCGGCGCGCGTCCTGTATTTTTGTTGGTAATGCAGACGGGCTTGTGACTGCCAGTCGTCCCGAGTTAGGCGATCTTTAAAACGGAGCAACTTCGAAAATTCGCTGATCGCTTGATGGTCCCAGGAAAAGATCTGCTCGTAGGTGTAGATGCCAAGTTTGTTGAGCTTTGTCTCCAACACTCCGGCAATGCCTGAAATCTTTTGAAGGTCGTCCCGCAGGTGAGGTGGGGAGGTGAATACCAGGCCGAGGACCGGGTCGCATCTCGTTTCCCCGCCATAGTCGATCGGCTTGGAAGCCGATGGGGAAGCCGTGATGGGTGTGGCCGCTGATGTTTCCAGCAAGCGTGGGTATTTTTCGATGGCAGCCGCTTCCCTTTTCAGGAGCGTGTCCCGCTCGCGCCTTAATTTTCCGATCGTCCTCTGATGGTCATCTGCTGTGGTCTTAAGTCTATCCCGTTCTTGAACCAGTCGGTTGACGCGTTCCAGAGCAGAGTCCCTCTGCACAAGCAGCTCAGTCAGGCGCTGGCGGATGACTTCCTGATCGGAGGTGCGCGGTTCAACATCTGAAGTCCCCGCAGCGGTCCAGCGGTGCAGATCCGTTTCGGGCTGGGGCTGCCCTTCGGCCAGCTGATGCGTCACTTCGACGAGTTCAGTTTGCGTCAAATTCAATCGGTGGCTGAGGGTTTCAGCGCGGGTGGTCATCTCGTTCAGTGAGTTTTCGGCAACTTCCAATTCTTTGACCACTCGATCCCCTCGAGCTCGCTCGGTAGCCTGAGTCTTTTCCAGTTCTGCCTGTTTGTCGGCAATCAGGTTCTGCAGAGTCGTGATGGTTGTGCGTAGGGAGGCGTTTAGATGCTGTTCTTGCTCGAGTTGGCGACGGCACTCTGCCAGTTCTGGTTGCAATTGCGAAAGCCGGTTCTGTTGGCTCTTCAGCTCCAGTCCCTGTTCGATCAGCAGCGCCCGGCTGCGGGGAGCCGATTTGGAGGAAACGCGGGGTTTATGGTGGTCCACTGCATGCTCTTGATGCTTCTCACCTGTTTCCCGTTTGGCCGATATTGGTAGGGTCATCGGGATTCCTTGGCTTACAGAGGGTTTGGTAGAAGGGTCACATTGTTGCTGCTGTAGTGTGGGAAGTTGCTGACGCGATGCCGATGCGAGTCGGCCTCGATACCCGTCTTGGTAAAGCGCCTCGAGTTCCGCCACGAGATCACGGGTTTCCCCGAGCTGCTCCTCAAGAAGAGCCCGGTGCTGAAGGGATTGTTCACGGCCACGTAACAGGTCCTCGCAAAGTGCCTGAAGCATTTTCAGTTGATCGTTTAAACGGCTTGGCTCTCTGTGTCCGGTTTGCGAGACGTTGTCAGTCGAAGAGAGAGACAACGTTGCCAAGGCTTGAGTGTCTCCCGTTTCAGAACGGTTAACGGATGCGAATCGTCGGTGGGATCGAAGCCGTCCGCAAACGTACCCTGTCAGAAACAGCAGCGAACCAATGATCGCCAGAAAAATCGAGCTTGTCATGCGAGATTCCGTTCCAGTTTCCGGGCGACCGAACCGCTGCTAGCTGCTAGGATGGGTGCGGACAAGGAGACATATTCAAGAGGTCGGTTGGACGACCGGTAAGACTTGACAGGTTCAGCTTGTCTGGCAAACAACCTGCCTACCTTCTTTAGTTTGACGTATTCGAGGTTGCGGGCAGTCTTCAATGGCTGCGGTTGCCCGACAGGAGATGGACGATGCCATGGATTGAACAGGTGCCAGTTGAGAACGCGACCGGTACCTTGAAGCAGGAGTATGACGAGGCGATCGCTCGTTCGGGACGGGTCTGGAATATCGTCAAGATCATGAGTCTTAACCCGGAGCAGCTGCGAGCTAGTATGACGCTTTATAAAGAAGTCATGCATGGCGCATCTCCCCTGTCACGATTCCAAAGGGAGTTAATCGCCACGGTGGTGGCGGCGGAACTCGCCTGTCCCTACTGAACGCAGGCGCATGCCCATGACCTCCGTGCTGAGGTCAACGATAGAGAGTCGGCGGCGGCTGACGAGCTGGTCAACCAGATTGTGATTGACTGGAGATCCGCGGATCTGGCACAACCGGATCAACAATTGTGCGAATTTGCTGCCAAGCTGACGAAAGAGCAGTACAAGATGACGGCCGAGGATCTTGAAACGTTACGATCCTGCGGGTTTTCTGATCGGTCGATTCACGACGCCGTGCAAGTGATCGGGTACTTCAACTACATCACCCGGATCGCCGATTCGCTGGGCATCGAGCCCGAAGAGTCGATTCGGACTTGGGGTTGATGATGTCGTTGCGGGGTGAGGCCGTCGCATCCTTGTCGAAAAGTCGATACAAAAAAAGGTCACTGCTGCAGCAGTGACCTTGAGGATGTTAGAGGAAGCTGACTGTTATTCGGCAGCCGTTTCTGAATCGGGTAAGCCGGGGTTCAGGCCCACGCTGTTCATCAGCCAGAGCAGGACGGGCGAGGCGACAAAGACGGAACTGTACGTTCCGGCGACCACCCCGATCAGTAGGGCGAACGCGAAACCGTGGATCGCATCACCACCAAAACAGTAGAGGATGAACACGACGATGAACGTCGTCAGGGATGTCAGGATCGTTCGACTGAGTGTTTGACAAATACTCGTGTTGACGATGTCTGCTGTAATTTCCTGTCGTTTTCCACGGACCTCACGAATTCGGTCAAACACGACGATCGTATCGTTCAAGGAGTAACCGATGATAGTCAGTAACGCGGCTACCACCGGTAGACTGATTTTGAAATTATCGATCAGGATAAAGCCGAGATACCCGGAAACGTAATGGCTGAGGGCGATGAATCCCAGCACGATCAAAACATCGTGCAACAGGGCGACAACCGCGGCCAGACCAAACGCAACGTTCTGGAATCGAATCCAAACGTAGGCAATGATCCCCAGCAGGCTGGCGATAATCGCTGCCATGGCCTGTAGTTGGGTTTCTTGAGCGATTTGGCCGCCTACGGCGCTGATGGTGGGGAAGTACGGTTCCGTGTTAAATTCCTTCGACCAGTTGTCATACATTACATCAATTTGCTGCTTGTTGTTGGACTTGAACGTAATCGTCCAATCTTCGGACATCACATTGTTCTGATTTTCCCCCGCGTTGCTGTCTTTGGCCATGACGGAGATTTGATCTTCAGAAAGTTCAAATCCTTCATCGATTGCCGCTTCGCTAAGCAAGGTTTTCAATGCTTTTCCAGCGATCGGATGGGCGAATTTTAACTCTGAGACCGTGGTAACGACTGCCGGCCGGTTGTCGGTTCCAGAGGATTCAGCGGGCTCCTGGTTGGCCTGGGGAGTGGTCCCCTGCCCGGCTGCTGCAGGAACAACATCGGTGGCGGGAGGAGTTGCCGTGGACTTCTGCGGGTCTTCCTGCTTGGCGTCACCGGGGTCTTGTAGCAGGGCGACCGATGGCAGCGTGGCAGGGCCAAACCAACTTGGCAGTATGGGCCAACGGAAGCCGAGGTCAGGATCGGCATTTCCCTGGGTAGCGCCGCTTTGGGTTTTGGTTTTATCTTCGTCGGTCTCCTTATCCGCGTCCTCTATCGAGATGATGTCGACGTGGTGCAGGGAAAGTTCACCTTGGAACACCCGCGCCAAAATGTCGTCCAGTTGTTCATAATCCGGCTTTCCTTTTCCGTCATACGACTGAATGTTGGCATCTACCTTAAACACTTTTCCGTCCAGATCCCCTTCTTGGACCAGTTTGGAGACGCTGTAGTCGACCCGTTCTCCTTTGACCTGGGTATTGTCCTGGCTCAGTTTTTCGCGGATTTGATCGGCCGTCATTTTCTCAGTCATCACCATGCGGACGGTTTGGCCACCCCGCAAGTCGTGATTCAGGATTTTCGGCCCCAAAGTCACCATGGCCGTCACGCCGACCGCAATCATGATGATCGAGACGGCTGCCGCGATCAGGCGGGCACCCAAGATGTTGATTTCCGTTTTCCCAAGGATTCGCATCATGTTCAGTTTGCCCAGCCAACGTCGGCGTTCTGCGATATCAAAGATCGCCCGAGAACAATAGATGGCCGTAAACATACTCATCAGGATTCCCAGGATCAGAGTGACCGCAAAGCCTTTGATCTGCTCTGTCCCGATGACGTAAAGCACGATGGCCGTGATGAGGGTCGTCACATTCGCATCGACAATGGTCACCGTGGCTTTATCAAAACCGTTGCGAATCGCCATCCTTAAAGCCGCGCCGCGGTCCAGCTCTTCTCGAATCCTCTCAAAGATCAGGACGTTTGCGTCAACCGACATACCGACCGTTAGCACCAAGCCAGCCAAGCCGGTCAGGGTTAACGGTTGCTGAATGGCCATGATGCAAGCCAGGATCAGGACCAGGTTCATCAACAGGGCAAACGTCGCCACAATCCCACTGAAACGGTAGTAAATCAGCATGAAAATCAGGACGATGACGAAGGACAGGCCCACAGCCCAGATCCCCTTGTCTTTTAATTCCTGGCCGAGAGACGACTCGATAAACTGTTTGGAAATCGGGTTCTCGTTTAATGCGACATCCAGTTTTCCGGACCGTAAATTAATGATCAGGTCATCCACCTCTCGCTGGGAAAAACTACCGGTGATCCGGCCTCGGCCGTAGATGGCCTCTTCGATGGTCGGTGCCGAATGCAGTTGCCCGTCCAGCACAATGCCCATGAAGTAACGACCTTCCGAATCGGGCTCGTGAGTCAGGGTGAATTCGCCCATGCGGAAGGCCCCGTCATCCGTCAAATCGAAGTTGACGCTCGGGCGGCCCCGTTCATCGATCCCGGTGGAGATTCCCGAAAGGTGTTTCCCTTCCACATTCATCTCTTCCGGTGGGACAACTACCAGGATTTGCGGTGTGCCGGGTTGGTTTGCCTTCCACCACTGAGCGAAACGCAAGCCTTGGAATTCCTGGTCAGTTCCCAGGGGAATCGAATCGAGGCTGACGATTTTCCCGGAGGCGCTGTCACGGATGAAGTGCGTGTTTTGAGGGATGAACTTGATCGCCAAGACTTCCCCTTCGGCAACCTCTCCGTCGGAGTCCTCGCGGGCCAGTACCAGCCAGCGGCCGATTGTGGTTCCTTCGGAGTTCTTGATGATGGAGATATTGTTGCCCGCCTGCGACATCTCTCTGGCCAGGTTGATCACTTCACTCTGCTCGGGGCGTGTGGCATGGGCCGCATCGGCCAAAATTCGGAACTGGAGCAAGCCTGTTTTTGCCAAACGCTCCCAGATTTGGTCCGCTTCCTGCTCGCTATCCGTTGGAATGGTGACTTCAATCTTGTCGACGCCGAGTGGGCGAATCATGATTTCACGCGTACCGGAGGGGTCGACCCGACGGACGAGATTCGGAATGATGTCCTTGGCCTTCGTTTCGGTTTGCATGCCGTAGTCGGACGAGCTGGCATCCAGATCGTCGAGGTTCAACGCACCAATCAGGTTCATTCCCCCGCGCAGATCAATCCCGAATTTCGGCGGCCACTTGGAGGAGATCATGAGGGTACTGATCAGGATACAGCCGATGATGATCGATAATTTTGTTCCGTATTCCGGCATCCTGACCGAGCGTGCCAAGAAGCGTCCCAGCAAGCCAGAGATCACCAGAAGTAATATCAGCCCAGCAAACATTGCGTAGCCGGTTTGATACCAAGCGACTTCGGTGGCGGGACCTTCTAAGACCTGCGCCAACAAAGAGCTGCCTTGATTCAACAATTGACATTTGTTTGAAATCATCTCAAACATCTCAACAATCCTGATTTAATAATGAGGGTCCCGTTGGGCGGTGCCTTCCCTGTTCCGACGGTTTTGACCTGGAGTCTTCCTTAAGCTTCTTCTTTCTCGTCGTCTTTCATCACACGGACGATCGACTGTTTCAAGATCTGCATTTTGACGTTGTTGGTTTCGTCAATCCGGATGGTTAGATATTCCGTGTCGGCCTTGGTGTTGACCACCGTGCCGATAATGCCACCCGCCGTTACCACGCGGTCGTTCTTCTTCAAGCCGGCCATTTTCTCTTTTGTCTTCGCCTGCTCCCGCTGTTGCGGGCTTTTCATCAACATGATCCAGAGCACCATGATAACGAGCATGGCAGGTAAGAAAAAACCAAGGCCAAACAGACCACCGCCCCCTTCTTCGACCAGGACCTCAGCGCCGGGAACCGGTGCCTCGGCACCGGCCTTGGGTGAGACTTGAACGGCAATCAGCCAGCATGCTTGAAAATAGGAAGCCATCGTGAACCTGTCGGTTGCGTGGGACGCAATTCCACTCTGATGGTCCACCACCAAAGGGATTCAAAAAATCTGTTTGCAGAACTAATAAAACAATTCGGGCCACGGCAGTCTTTGGGGCTTCGATTTTGCCCTTGGAAACCGCAAAAGACCCGGGAAATTCAAGTCGTAATCTTAAATCTTCCCTTGAAATTCACAAGACCAAGTTTGGCGCCGAAACCAGTCTCAATCGCTACCGAGCGGTTCCATCCAATCGGTCCAACAGTCCTCCCGAGGAGTATGAGTGGCGGACCGCAGCGGCCTGATCAGCGCACGGTCACGGTGGTTATGGAACGAGGAAACCCCTGATTTGAACGGAAAAAACGGAAAAATGTCGGTTATGCCTCTATCTGCCAAGGCCCAGGTTCCGTTTTGCCTTTCCCGATTCCCCTTCTTTCAGCCGGGCGAACCGTCAGTTTGTGGTGGCCCCGGGCAGTCCCCAGCCACGTAGACGTTCCTCCAAGAAATCCAAAAAACTATCGGATTCAATCGCCTGTCGGGCCTGTTTCATCAGGGACTGGTAGTAGGTCAGGTTGTGGATGGAGAGCAGGATTGGTCCTAGCATTTCGCCCGCCATGAAAAGGTGCCGCAGATAGGCGCGGCTCAGATGGGCGTAATCGGAATCCAAGCCGGACTGGATCGGGTTGGGATCGTTGCGGTGGACGCGGTTCTTTAGCTTGAGGGGGCCGCCGTCGGTGAAGGCCATGCCGTTTCGGCCATTGCGGGTCGGCATGACGCAGTCGAACATGTCGACCCCGCGTCGGATCGCCTGGAGCAGGTCTTCCGGTTTGCCAACGCCCATCAGGTAGCGGGGTTTACCGGTCGGCATATGGGGGGTCGTTGCTTCGATGACGCGGTACATGTCTGAGGTGGCTTCCCCGACGCTAAGTCCGCCGAGGGCATAGCCGGGGAAATCGAGTGCGGCCAACTGCTCCGCACACTCTTGGCGCATCCGTGGATCAAGTCCACCTTGAATGATTCCAAACAGCACTTGATCTTTCCGGCTATGGTACTTGAGACATCGCTCAGCCCAACGGACGGTGCGCGCGTTGGCTTCTTCGACGTCGGCCGGGCTGGCGGGGAGTTCAATCAAGTGATCCAGAACCATGGCAATATCCGAGCCGAGTTGCTGCTGGATTTGAACGCTCTGCTCCGGGGAGAGTTGCATTTCGCTGCCATCGATATGAGAGCGAAAAACCGCGCCGGCTTCGGAGACTTTTGTCAATTTCGCCAAGCTGAATAACTGGAACCCACCGCTGTCGGTCAGAATCGGACCAGGCCAATCCATGAACGAATGCAAGCCGCCCAGCTCTTCGACCAAGTCGGCCCCGGGGCGTAAGGCCAGGTGATAGGTATTGCCGAGAAGGACTTGAGCCCCCGTTCTCGCGACTTGATCGGTGGTAAGTCCCTTCACCGTGCCGACAGTACCTACTGGCATGAAGGTAGGTAATTCAATGACACCTCGCGGTGTGGTTAGTCGCCCGCGACGCGCGCCGCAATGCCGATCGACATGCAGTAGTTCAAAATGAAAACCTGAGGGATCCATCGCGCCATCTTTGCAGCCCATTCAAAAAGCGGCTTCCCCCGGTGAACGTCCAGAACGGATTGTCGATCAACCTGGCTCGCATTCGGCTGCGACTGCGAGGTGGTAGCAGGATCCGGGCGCCGGGCCAAGGCAAACTAGTCGCCGCGCAATTTCAATCCGACCTGGTCCAGCTTTTCACGAATCTCCGTCAAACTGGTGACACCGAAGTTCTTGCATTCCAGCAGATCGTCGCCCGATTTACGAATCAATTCGCCGATCGTGGTCAAGCCGAGACGGGTCATGCATTTCCGGGCACGGACCGAGAGGTTCAGGTCACTCATCGGGCGGTCGAGGAAAGCTTGTTCATCAGGGCTGAGGGAACTGATATCGATTGGCTCCAGTTCCTCCTCTTTTTCATGGGAGAACTGTCCAACCATCAGGCCCTTGTTGGCCATCATCTCCCTGATTTCAACCAGGGATGTCTCGCCAAAATTCTTGCTGCCAAGCAATTCGGACTCGGAAACTTTGGTCAGGTCGCCCAGCGTCTGGATCCCCATTTTCTGCAGGCAATTGCGGCTCCTCACCGAGAGCTCGAATTGAGAGATGGAGATGCCCATGACGCTTGCCATTTGCTGTTCTTCACGGATCTTGTTGGCGTCGTAAGGGCCGTCCAGTGAGGCGATCGCATCGCCCCGGTACAATTTGGCCTGTGGGTGGGTTGGAAACGACTCCAACACGCGGTCGTAACAGCGAGCTGCCCGTTCGTTTTGGTCGTGGTCTTCGTACAATAATCCCAAGTTCAGCAAGGCACCGATGTTGGTGGGAAAGACGGCCGCAGCACGTTGATAGAGCTCCATCGCCCGCTCATCGTTTCCGCGACGATCATTTTCCAGGGCGAGTCCGAACAGTGCGCCAGGATGTTTTTCATCCAGTTCTACTGCCCGTTCGTAGAGCGCGATGACCTCATTAGGGTTATTGCCCATCGCGGCAATTGTGGCACCCCTCTGGTAGAGATACTCGGCTGTCTGCTCAATCGGGCCAAACATGTTGTCGAGGATCGACATGGCGCCATCGTAATTGCCGTTGTGCCGTTCGCACTCGGCGATAGCCAGCTGGCAAACGTCTCCGTCGTAGCCGGCCGTCTTGGCCGCCTGGAAACACTCAATCGCGGCCGGGAAATGATTGAGAGCAAATTGCGAGCGGCCCTGATAGAAATAGGCCAAGGCACCGCCGTCGGCGTTTTCCAATGTTTCGATGGCTGCTGAATAATCACCTTGCAGGAATTTGCAGATTCCCAAGCGAACATTGGTCGCCGGTGAGCGGTCTGCTTGGGCTTCCAGTTGCTGAGTCACATCGCGCAGGATGGGGAACTGGGTGTAGTCGTTGCTGATTCGATCCGACACGAATGTGATTTCATTCGGTCCAAACGAGCTGTTGGACAGTAAAACATCTTTAAGTTCGATTTCCAAGCCTTGGCTCATCAATTATCTCCAAGTGTCGTGCAGCCTGATGGATTGCGTCCAAAGGCCGTTCATTGATTGTTTACTTAGGGTGATTTAACAGCAAGCTGCCAGAGCCAGCGGCGGGAATCGAACCCGCAACCCCCGCATTACGAATGCGGTGCTCTGCCAATTGAAGCTACGCTGGCGGGTTCGGCTCTCTACATTTATATCATTCGGTGACAAAAATGCTCAAGGCCTCGAATCTGCACATGTCTCTAATTTTAACAGGGTTGACGCCCTCGTGGTCGCCTGTTTTCCCAGGTTGACGTTTTAAGTTTCGGACTTTCCCGACTTGCCTTCGGTATTTCCCGTCTTGCTCTGGCTGGAACTTGTCCCCTTGGCGGCTTTGTCGGTGGAGGAAGATTTGCTACTAGAGTCCTTCTTTTTATCTGCGTCCGCCCCTTTCTTGTAAGAGTCGCTGCGATAATCGGTTTGATAAAAGCCGGATCCCTTAAAGACGATCGCCGCCCCCGTACCGAACAAACGACGGGCCTTGTTTTTGTTGCATTCGGGGCACTTCTTGATTGGGTCGTCCGTTATTTTCTGGAACAATTCCCAAGTGTAGCCGCAGGAATCGCATTCGTAGTCGTAGGTCGGCATCGTCTATTTATTCTCCCCCTGCACTTCCTGTCGAAACAAACACCTGGCTGGGGCGGATCACGCGATCGTGCAACTGATATCCTGGTCTCAATTCCAACATAACCGTATTGGCCGGGTAGGTGTCGCTCGCTTGCATCTGGACGGCTTGGTGCAGATTGGGGTCGAATGGCTTGCCGATCGCCTCGATCTTCTTGCACCCGTGATTTTTTAGGTTGCTCAGTATCTGGCTGGCAACCATGTTCACTCCCTCCAGCAGGCCAGAATGGGAATCTTCGCTCTCTGCTGCGTCAATGGCCCGTTGCAAGTTGTCCAGTGATTCCAGCATTTCGGACATCAGCGGCAAGCTGGCATAGCGAATCTGTTCCTGGGTCGCCATTCGCGATCGTTTGCGAAAGTTTTCCAATTCTGCGACTGCCAGAAGATGTTTTTTTTTCTGCCTCATCCAGTTGTTCCTGCATCGTACTTCCTTGGTCGCCAGTTTCCAGTTCGGAAATCAACGGATCGAGTTGGTCATCGAAAGAGGCTTCGGATTGATTGCCGCCTGATTGGTTGCCTGTCGGTTCTGGTTTCTTATTTTGGTCAGTCATGAT
>JAYZCF010000066.1:0-15710 GCA_036338455.1 Planctomycetota bacterium | reverse complement strand
CAGCGGGATTGGCAACAATTCCACTCTCCCAAGAACATCAGCATGGCACTGGCCGTGGAAGCGGCGGAGCTGATGGAACATTTTCAGTGGATCTCGATGGAGGATTCACGGCAGGTTGATTCACAACAGCTGGAGGCGATTGGTGAGGAGATTGCGGATGTGTTCTGTTACACGATCGCCATGGCCAATTCACTCGATTTGGATTTGACTACGATTTTCAAGCGGAAGATGGAGAAGAATCGTCAAAAATACCCGGCTGCCGAATATCAAGGGCGCTTCGGTCCCGCAGATCCTGGATCTTAAGTCATTGGCATAACGGCTTCGTTACCAAGGCGAATGGACTGACCAATCTGATTGTCAGACTTGTGGATCTTGGCGAAAGGCCTCTTCGTCCAGGTCTCCGTCCCATTTGGCAACGGCACAGGCAACCGCGATGTCCCCCGATATATTGGTCATGGTACGCATCATGTCTAGCAAGCGATCAAAGGGAAAGATGAAAGCGATGACGAGAACGGCTTGGTCAGGTCCAACACCAATGACTTCGAGTACGGTCGCTGCTAACAGCAGGCCGGCTGAAGGAATGCCGGCAGCGCCAATGGAAACGAGCGTTGCCGTCAGGGCAACCAGGCCGTATTGCGTCAGGGTTAAATCGAGTCCGCCCGCCTGGGCCGCAAACAGCGCTACGATGCCGAGATAGATGGCCGTGCCATCCATGTTGATGGTGGCTCCCAAGGGGAGAACGGAGCCGGCCACCGACTTGTCGACTCCCAGATTTTTTTCGGCACATGAGATTGTGATGGGCAAGGTCGCGTTGGAAGAGGCTGTCGAAAAGGCAACTCCCTGGGCGTCAGCGATTCCCCGGAAGTACTGTTTGAGCGGCAGTTTCAACAGGCAGCCCACAATCAACAGTCCATAAACCAGGAAGATTTGGATCCCGCAAGCCAGGTACAGGGCCAAGGCGAGTTTGCCCATGTTCCAGATCACCTCGATTCCCTGTGTGGCCATTACCCAAGCCATCAATGCCAGTACGCCATACGGAGCGAGTTCCATCACCATTAGTGTGACACGCATCACCACTTCGGCGGCCGCTTCAAAGAAGTGCTTGACCGGGTCGGCCACAGCACCCGTAATCAGGATGCCGACGCCGAGCAGGATGGCAAAAAAAATCGTTGGTAGAACCGCCCCGCTGGCAAGTGCTTCCACCGGATTGGTCGGGATGATCTCCAGCAAACGGTCCACGATCCCACCTGCGGCATCGGCCGTTTCAATTTTCCCCTGAACGCTGTCCACTGCTTCAGCGCCGGCTGCTTCGTAGTCGACGCCGGTCCCCGGCTGGACCAGGGTCCCCATCAACAGGCCGAGGCTGACGGCAAAGAAGGTCGTGACTAAATACATCAGGATCGTTCTGGCCCCTAGCGTCCCTAGTTTCTTGGGATCCCCCATCGCCGTCACGCCGACCACCAGCGTGGTTGAGATCAAGGGGATGATCAGCATCTTGATCAGCCGTACGAATGCGTCGCCAAACGGTTTGATGGCCGTATTGGCAAAACCGGTTGCCGTCTCTTCGCCGAGGCCAGCGCGCATGGCCAGCCCGATCACCAGGCCGAGGACCAAGCCGATCAGAACGCGTTTCCATAGGGTGATCGATTGCCATTTACCAAACATAGTCGGGTTGCCCTTGTCGAATCGGGGAACGAAGCGGAGAACGGCTACGATAGAGCCAAACCGCCCCGATTTCAATCATCCGCTCGGAATTTACCCCGGTTGCTCAATCGCTTCCCGAAGCTGGGTAACCGTCGGATCGGTTCAAGGTTGTGGGGCGAGACGTTTGAGGAACCGGATTTTTGCCATCAAGCTCGGTTCGGTTGCTTTGTTCGCCGGGTCAGTGATGAAGAGAACTCCCGGTTGCAGTTCCGCCACGAATAGGCAGTTGGCGCCTGGTCGCAGGGCGGGCCATACGTCATCGGCCGGAGCCGTCAGTAACGCTTTGGTGCCCAACAGTTGGAAAGTCACACAGGGTTCCTCATTGACTAGCACACCCTCGCTCAGCGGAATATGCACCTTGGCAAATCCCACCAGGTTGAGAATCGATTCATTCTGGCTTCCCTTCTCGTAGCGTTGATTCAGTTTCGCCTGAGCCGTTTCCGACAAGCCATCGGTCGGTTGAAACCCGGCTGAAAATTGCCGCCACCAGTAATCGATCTGATTTTGCAGCAGCGCGGTTTCGCTTTCATTCTCGCTCTGTTTTTCTGCAATGACCCGCTCAGTGGTGGCCAACTGGTCCACGAAATTCTGGAGATTGGCTGTTTGATCGTCATTGCCGGGCCACCAGCCAAACTGGCTGCAGGTGCGACCCGCCCGATTCAACTCCAGGCTCAGGTCGTACCACGGGCTTTCTTTGGGAAGGATGGTCAGGCTTCCAGCCTCCTCTGGTGGGCCGCCTGCTTCGTCCTTATTGACCGCCGTCGCGGGCTCCGGATCGGGGGCATGGTTTGCTGTAGGTTGATTAGCCGCGCGGCGGTTGACCTCGGCCAAGGGGAGGGGTGTGCTCGTGTTGTTGGCCTGCTGTTTCAGGTCGAGAATGTGCTCTGCAGGAATCGCCAGGCAAAGATCGGTACCGCTTTTCACTGGAAAGGCCTCGACGGTCATGCCGACCAGTTCACCCTGTTCGTTGACCAGGGCAGCGCCTCGGTTTCTGGGGGAGGGAACCGGGTGCAAAATCCACGAGGTACTGTTTTCACCGTAACCGATATCCCTCAGTTGTTGTTGTTCGCGCTCACCCAACTCCGCGTACGTCTTACGACTCTCCACCGGGCATTCAACCGCTGGCCAAGGGTACGACTGCGAGGGAGGCACGCACTGGATCAAGTATTGTCGCGGCACGATAACATCCCGCTCGGCGATCGGCAGATCGCGAAATTCCGTGACAAATCTTCGGTTGACCTTCAGGATGACCAAGTCGTGGTCAGCGTCACTGGCAATCACTCCCCGCACGAGGTCGGTTAATTCTCCCTTAGGTTCCTCCATCGACTTGCGTGACTGGGAAACGGTTATTTCGGTTGCACCTTGAATGGCCCGATAGCTGGTCAGAACCCAACCTCGTGAGTCGATCAAAATTCCAGTGGCGTGAATCTCACCGAAGGCGGTTTCACCCGTCAGCTCGACAAGGTGGGGTTGGACTTTGAGCCAGGTGTCGCCGATCGATTTGCCGGAATAAATGCGTGGTTTCGGTTCAGGAAAGACGATGACTGGCTCTTTTTTCGTTTTGCTGGAAACATCGGGGGTTGTTTCTGGCTTCGGTCGTTTGATGGCCGGGGTGTTTGACAGATCACCCATTTCAGGTGTTTTCTGTTTTGCTTGTTCGTCACCGCGCAAACGACGTTTGGCGGGGACGTCCGTTTGATCACGGGACGCGGATTCAATCGGGTCGCGTTGTTCCGAGTAGCCCGCCAGGGTTTCCCGAATGGAACTGGAAAAGGCGATCAACCCGATCAATACCAGGGCCACGAGACCGAGTAAAGCGAGTACGACGGCCTGTTTCATTCTCTTTTGGGCGCGACGGCTCGCGATCTTGACCGTCGTTTCACCCTCCCGCTTAGCGTCGTGAATCGAGGGCGCGGGCGGCTCGGGGACGGTCGAAATCTTTGTAAAGCTCGGTTTGACGATCGCCGCAGGCGGGATTTTTTGCGATGATTGAACGACCAGTTCCGAGCTGAATGGGAATGTCTTATGACACGTTTTGCAGATCAGTGGTTGAGACAAATCTACGGTGGAATCCAGTTCGGACTGAAACTCGCAGATCGGGCATTCAATTCGCATAAACTGTCTCGTTACACTCCAAAACGAATGGCTGCCAAACACTTGATCGCAGCCTGCTTCAAACGTGGACCCCTAGATCAATTGCCGCCTGTTCCGGGTCTCTCTTATCATACGGTATCACGCGTCCCCGTTCCTTAGGCTTTTCGAGTTGCTTTCGGTTTGCGCCGTTTTGGATAACAAGCCTGACACAAGTCACATATCGTACCGTCACACCCCCGGGCCGTACAAAATTCTCGACCGTAAAAGATGATTTGCAGATGCAGCCGGTTCCATTTCTCTTCCGGAAATAATTTTTTTAAATCGGCCTCCGTCTGTTTGACATTTTTTCCCGAAGTCAGACCCCACCGCTGCGCCAAGCGATGAATATGTGTGTCCACCGGAAAAGCCGGGATGCCAAAGGCCTGGGCCATGACCACGCTGGCTGTTTTATGTCCTACTCCCGGCAGTGCCTCGAGCTCTTCAAAACTTGCCGGCACCTGGGAATCGTGCTCCGCAACGAGGATCTTGGACAAGCCGGAAATCGCTTTCGATTTTTGCGGTGAGAGTCCACACGGCCGGATCACCTCACGTATCTTGGCGACGGGTACCTGCGCCATCCCGTCCGGGTTGTCGGCCAGGGCAAATAGTTCAGGCGTGACCTGGTTGACCCGTTCGTCCGTGCACTGAGCACTCAGCAGTACAGCGATCAGCAGGGTATAGGGATCGTGATGGTCCAGGGGAATCGGAGGTGCTGGGTACAGGTTTTCCAGTCGTTCCGATACCAGAGCTGCCCTTTCCGATCGTTTCATAAAATGCCGGCTCCTTCTGCCAATCCTGCCGGGAAATCAGTCCTGGTCTTTTTCACCCGCTTTTGGGTCTCCATTACCTTCTCCTCCCGACTGCCCCGGTTGGGTCGGTGGAGGGTCGCTGGCTGCTGGCTTTTCCGTTTCGCCCACCTTGGTCGGCACGTAATCGTGATCGCGTTTGCGGATCACTTCTGCCGACACGATTTGGTCAGGCGTGACACCAGGCAAGGGCTGGTTGGTCTGGAAATCATACGTTCTCGTTAGTTTATCCAGCAGGTCGGACCCCTCAATGACGCGTCCGAAAACGGTGTGCTTTCCGTCCAACGACTTCGTGCGCCGAAACGTGAGAAAGAACTGGGAACCCCCTGTGTCTTTGCCAGCGTGTGCCATGCTGAGCGAACCCGTGAAGTGCCGCCGCGCCTCGGGCGTGTAGCATTCACAGGGGATATTGTAATCCGGTCCGCCTGTTCCATTGCCCTCCGGGTCTCCACCCTGGGCCATAAAGCCTTCGATGACCCGGTGGAAATTAAGCCCGTTATAAAAACCGCTCTCCACCAGATTGACAAAATTACCGACGGCAATGGGTGCCTGGTTCTCGAACAGTTCGACCACAATATCACCTTGGTTCGTCTTCAATCTGACCCGCGGCAGGTCATCTGCCTTGGCCTCGATTTGGCGGACCGTCAATTCATCGAACAACTCCTTGGAATCGATTGATAGCCGATCGGCACCGGCGGCCGTTTTGAAGAGAGCTGGGTCCACATTTCCCTTGATCAGTAGATCACCGATTCTCAACGCTTCCTGATCCCTGCCGAATTCGGCGTCATTCATCATGATTCCGACCAGAGTTTTGGCGGCTTCCTGGTTGTTTGGATCGGAAGTAAAACCGGCTTCGGCCGCCTGCTTGATTTCACCCACCAAGGCATTGGCCTGTTCTGTCAAAGCGATGTACTGTTTCTTGATGTTCTCCTGGGCTGTCGAGTCGGTCGCTTGTCGGTACTGGGTTTCTGTGGCGACAATTTGTTGATCCAAAGCTTGCCATTTCTTCTTCAAATTAGACAAGTCATCCGTCCCGCTTTCCGCAGGTGGGGCGTCGGTTGTGGCTGGATTCGGTGCCTGGTCGGCTTGAGCAGATTCCGCTGCCTCCGCTTCTTGGGGCAAGCAGCTGGCGCAACCTGGCTCGGGCAATAATTGAAGAGTGGTCATGGCGATCACAACGAACGAGTATTGAACGAGCCATCGGCTTAGGAAAGACATGCGATTCTCCAGGTAGTAAAAGTGAACTTTCGGCGCCCGTTATCTGCTGTTAACGCGAACCATTGTCCCCAGGCTCTCGGCTGGGTTCTCCACCATTATCCCCAATTTTTTGTGGAATATAAGGATGGTTGCGTTTTCGAAGCACGGTCGCTTTTAGGATTTGGCTCGGGGGTGATGGGGTGGAACGGCCCGCTCCCGGGCGCACATTGCGCAGGTTGTAAACGGTGGGCATCCCCTCGATGACCCGGCCGAAAACCGTGTTTTTTCCATCCAACTGGGAAAGCGGTTGCCGGGTGATGAGGAATTGCGAACTGTTTGTGCCATCACTGTCGAGCACCATGCTCAGCGATCCGGCAAAATGGGATCGCGCATTGGGAAGACGACTTTCCGACACGATCCGATATTTGGCATCTCCCGTTCCATCCCCGTTGGGACATCCGGTTTGGCAGAAGCTTGATGGTTCGACCCGGTAAAACGTGAGGCCGTTATAAAATCCGCTTTCCACCAAGGCTATAAAATTACTGACCGTATTCGGCGCCTCGTTCTCGAAAAGTTCTATTTCGATATTGCCGGTATCCGTTTCCATCAGCACCCGAGGTAGATCGTCTTTTTCCATTTCAGAAGAACGGGCTTCCAGTTCTTTTGTCCAATTCGTTTCAAATGCCTTGAGTTGTGGCAGTGTCGTGGCGGGCACGGCGAAGCCTTGACTGGTTGCCTGGTCCAGAATCTTTCTGGCCTCATCAAATCGATTGCACAACAAGTTGCTGTAGTAGAGATAGGAAGTCAGGTTGGGCTGGCTGGGGTTCGATTTGGCAACGAGCTGTAGCAGTTCGATCGCCTTCGTTGGGTCAAAGGGCACCTCGGGGTCCTTCCCGTCCAGATGACGATCAATCCGATTCATGACCAATCTGGTCAACACGGGTTGGACCGGCTGGTCTGATTTCAGTGCGCGAATTGACGCTTGCAACATCTCCGCTTCAAGTTCTCGGGTGCGCCCGACGAGGAGGCTGATTTTTTTTCGTTGTGCCGACTGAGCCTCCACCACACCGATAGGCATGTTGGCATAAAGCCGATTAATCTCCCGAATGTTCTGTTGCCGTTGGTTGGCCAGTGACTGGTACTCTTCATAGGGGGTTTTCGGCTCGGTATTGGAAATCCCGGCCTCTGGTTCCTGATCAGCTGTTTGTTGTGCGCAAAGCATCCGCGGTTGGCAGAAGAGCCAAACGCACAGTATCAGGCCAGCAATTCGTATCGGTACCATGATAAAAACGGGAACCCTGTTATTACTCAATCTTTTTCGGCTTGTATTCATGATCCCGTTTTCGAATCACTCGGGTGGACAGGATTTTATCCTGAATCACGCCCGGGATTTCGGATTCCATTCCGTCCTCTTCGTCTTCGTTGACAGTCACGTTGAGTGCATCCACCACATCCATGCCACTGATAACCCTGCCAAATACTGTATGGTTCCCATCGAGATGGGGCGTCGGAACGGTGGTGATAAAAAACTGGGAGTTGCCGGTATTCGGTTCTCCCGTGTTGGCCATGCTGATAACACCTCGAAAGTGCTCCCGGTTTTCGGTGGGATGGATCTCATCAAAAATAAAATAGCCCGGGAATTTCTGCACAGTCTTTCCTCGCGGGGTTTTTGTGAATCCTCCACCCTGAGCCATGAATTGTGTGACAACCCGGTGGAAATAGGTTTCCGCGTAGAAACCGGATTCCAGCAGACTGATAAAATTCCCGACGGTGTCCGGTGCTTGATTCTCGAACAACTCGAGGACAATCGTACCCTTGGTCGTGCGCAACTCGACTTGGGGTAAGTTGTCGTCCTTCTCTTTTTGCCGGATAGCCAACTCTCGCTGGTATTTTTTTGTCAGCTTGGGCAAGTAACCGTAGAGATTACTTTCGGTATCGGTCATGTAGGATTCCCCGGTTTCGGGGTTTTTCATCCTCTCGCTGTTTTCCGTGATGAACTCAGCGGCATCTTCAAAGCGGTTGGTCAGTATCGAGAGCCGACCATTGATCAGGTTGGCGACGCGATTGTCATTGTCGATTTCAAGTAATCTTTTTCCCAATGCGTAAGAGCGTTCGTACTCGCCCTCGGCGAAGTACTTGTTTTGGATCCGAGTCACAAACTCTACCAGTTCGTCATCCGGTTCAGGCGATTCATTCAAGCATGTCAACGCCATTGGAATCAGCAGTTCCATTTTCTGGTTGCCACGTTTGACCAGATCGGCGTAAGTCTCTCTCAGCTCGACGCTCTCCTCACGCTCGGACTCGCCATAGCGTATTCGCGCTTCCCTCGCGGCGATGAGGATTTGTCGCCATTCATCGATTTCCCGGTTCATTTCCTGACGCGTTTCCAGACGCGTCTCCTCTTGCCCGGACAAGGGACCGCAAAGCAGGAGCGACAAGAGGGCGGGAAAGGTCCAGGCCAACTTGGCCAGCGAAATTGGGTAGTGCATTACACGTCCGTAAAAATCAGGAAAGGAAAAAACGTTGAATTCACACGCGGTTATCACTTGGATTACGTTTGGATAATATTATAACGTTCCCATCGCAATTTGCAGTCCAGACGCATTGGATCCGAGGTCTATGGCCAGATTTTCACGAGGAAAAAACCTGAAGAACTGGAAGTCCCAGAAACCGGATTCCAAGGCAGGCAAACTGCGCATTGTTGGAGGCCGATTTCGCGGTCGACAAATTACCTATTCGGGCGATCCTGTCACTCGGCCGATGAAAGATGATATCCGCGAGGCCGTTTTCAACTTGGTCGGCGGTTGGGTACCGGATCGGGCCACCTTTGACTTGTTCGCAGGGACCGGTGCGATGGGGATCGAGGCAATCAGCCGCGGCGCTTCTCGCGCTTTCCTTGTGGAAAGGCATTTTCCTACGGTACGTGTGATTCGGGAAAATGTTCACTCCCTGGAAGAGGAGCTCCCGATTGAAATCCTGGCGGAGGACACTTTTTTCTGGGTGCGGCATTTCTTGAAGAATCCCGCAGGTTGGCCACCGGAACCGTGGTTGGTATTTTGCTGTCCCCCCTACGATTTGTTTCTCTCCGAGACCGACCGTTTGATGGAGATGTTGGCGTCTCTCATGCAATCGGCCCCCGCCAACAGCCTGTTCGTGGTGGAATCTGACGAGCGATTTGACCCGCAGCATTTGCCATGTTCGGATCAGTGGTTTTCCCGACAATATTCGCCCGCGCTGATCTCCATCTACCGAGAATCAAAAGGCGAAAACGCTTTTCCTTTGCCGCCGACCTAGTGGCCTAAGCGCGACGATACGAAATGATCTTTGCGACCCGGTGGTGTGCCACGGTGCCCCGATGAGTGGTAGGGCGATCCTCAGAATCGTCACTTATTCTCAATATCGAGACAAGCTAGCATTTCCGCTGCTTTCTTTTTCCAATTCCCGTTCGATTCACGCGAAATGCCTGTCCGATGATCAATACAGGGAACCACGTTTTTACCAGAAGCCATGATGATCACGGTCTTTTTTCCACGAACAGCAGACGTTTATCCTGCCCGTTGGGTGATCTTTGCCCGATCGATGCGGATTGCCCTGATCTGCTGCCTGCTCGGCTCGGGAGTCTGTTTTGCCCGATCCAATACGGATGCGGAACCGGGTTCAGCGGTCTGTTTTGACCAGGATCAAAAGTGGGTTCAGCCGATCGCACTGTTGGAGGATCTTGGGCGGATCGAGCAATTTCCCTTGGCTGCCCATTGGGCTGCCTCGACACGGCAGGTGATCAAGCAATTGGAGTCGTGCGATTCCCTTGCGGATCCGGATTGTCAGCTGACCTTTGATCATCTGCAGAGTCAGCTGGAAGAGTTGGAATTCCTGGTGCGACAGATTACCAGCTTGCCGGCGACCGATGAAGAGATTGCTAAGCACGACGAGTTAACGGCTCAACTGAGTCACATGCGTTATGCGATCCAAAGAAGACTCGTAGTTTGGCCCCTGATCCACGAGGTCGCTAAGCGGCAGCAGGAACGGGTTGCCCCTCTTTCCACGACCGAGCCGAATCCAATTCGGACGGTCGCCAGTCGCAAGATGGTGATTGATGACCTGGACCCCTCGTGGTCAGAGTACCTGGAGCTCGACAAGGCAGCGTCTGCCATTAACTCGCTAAACCCGGATCCTGCAGAGCAGAAACAGCAATCTCGGCGGGTGCTTTCGAAAATCTGTTCCCCGGTACTTTCGGCAGAACAGCGCGATTACCTCTCTGGCGTTATGGATAACGAGTTGTTGGAAGTACTGAAGGATTGCGCTGCAGACCCCGTCCACCTCCAGCGTTTGCTGACACGGATTGAGCGTGTCGAGTACAGTAATTCGGCCGGCAATCTGTACGGTCTCAACGACGATTACCATAACTTACTTTGGTCTGGGGTTCCCGAGTTACAGGAATTGGCAGGACATTTGCAAGCTCATTATCGGAACGCCAATTTTCGGCTCACCGTGTCGGAAAAATTCCTGAACCAGATTGTCCCAGCCGTACCAGATTCCCAGGAACCTTTTCGGGAGCGAATACTGGGCGCCCAGGTGGTTGGCCAAAACCAGATTTCCAATGAAGTTTTTATTCGTCTGATTCCCGATACGGAACAGATCAAATTGCATCTGGAGACGCAGGGAAGAGTCTTTTCAAGGAGTCGCGCCCATCGAAGCGGGTTTACGATCCACAATGAAGGTTCTTCCCGGTTCCAAGTAATCAAGGGTTTGGCCGTTGGGCGCAATGGGATTGTCACGGGTAAACCCGTTTCCTCTTCCTCCACCAGCCAGCGGTTGACGGGCATGAATTCGGAGTTGGATTCCATTCCCATTATTGGTTGGATGGCTCGTAAGATTGCGAAACAGAAGGTCCAGCAACAGGCCCCAAACACCGAAAGAATCACGAAGCAGAAAATTGAGTCGATGGCCCGCCTGCGAGTCGACGAGCAGGTCGACCACTACCTGGACCTGATGCGCGACCAGACCTACGTCAATCTATTGCAACCCCTCATCGCTCTGGAGCTGGAACCGGAGCCAATTGAAACGAAAACGACTGAACAGGATGTCGTGATCCGGTATCGCCTGGCGGGCCGAGACCAGATGGCGGCCAGTACGGCTCGTCCGGTCCCCTTAGACAACAATCTGCTCAGCATGCAAGTTCATGAAACGGCTCTTAATAATCTACACCAACGGATCGAACTGGCGGGCAAACAGTTCTCGATTCCAGAGCTGAAAAGCCACCTGCAAGACGTCTTCCGACTTCCTCCGTCGGAGCCGACGGACCTGGAGGCCCGCGCTGACGCTCAGTTTGTGTTCGCCTCATTTGACCCACTGAGGGTTGATTTTGAAGAGGGAGGCTTGGCCTTGACCATCAACCTGAAGTCCCTGCGCGTGGGTGAGAAAGGGAAAACCTGGAAGCAATTAACGGTGAAAGCCCTTTATCATCCCGAGGTCGAAGGGACCCGGGTGGTCTTCCGTCAAACGCCCGATGGGATTTCGCTCAGAGGAAAACGCCTGCGACTGGGTGACCAAATCGCGATCCGCACGATTTTTACGGCCCTCTTTGATCCGCAGTACGAAATCAATGCGGTCCCGGAAAAACTGGCCCAAAGTTTGGGAGACACCATGGTCGAGGTTGGCCAATTTGTCTTGAATGACGGTTGGATCGGCGTTTCATGGATGGATGCCAGTGATCCAGAGGTCGTGGCGGAGACGATGCAGCGGCGAAGAAATCGTACCGGCAAGGCGCGTCGCTAAGTCTGCTTCGTAGCTGGCAGCGATTAGCGGACCGGCCGCCAGCGTGGCGTGGAGCGCCCGGGTGTCTGGGCCGACCCCGCTTCGTTTCTAGCAGATTCCGTCATCCCTCCCGATTTGGAGGGTCCCGAGTTCAATTCAACCCAACGGCTGTCATTCTCGAGCCACTCAGCAATCAAGGCTTCATCGGGAGCATAGTTGTCTGCTGGCGGTGTGATGTTGATTTCGCAGGAAGAAATGTGCCGTTGTTTTGTCGAATCCAAAAACTGGACATTGACGACCAGGTTCGGATTGCGGGGGACCTCTGAACTCCATGGCAAATGAAGCAGGATTCCCTGTTGAATCAACTCTTCCCGGACAAAAAAATTGGGGACTTCCGCAGCGCTGAATTGCCAGGTTCCCATGGTTTGTCGACCAGCCGGTTCCCTTGGATCGACGATGCTCACCGTTAGTTCACCGGTTGTCTGGATCACGTTTCCAGAATCGGATCTTGGCTGTACCAACAGGACAACCCCTTCGTCTCCGGGAACACCATCCAGATCCTCCCCGCGCGTGGCAGACTGGTTGATAGAAATCGAAGCGACTTCCATGACCGTCGAGGCTTGCCGAGGCGGACCGGACATGTTCGATCCTTCCAACAGAATCTGGTTGCCGAAATTCCAGCGACTACTTGAATTGTCTGTAACTTCGTTAGATGTCTCGGAACGACTACTGGGTGGGGGCAGTTCTTCGCGCTGCGGCGAGATTCGCGGTTCCCGGTATTGGGGTATGGCCCCGCCCGGTTCCATGATGGTCTCGTTTCCATACGAAAAGCTGGGCTCTTCGCAATACGGCATGCCTGGCCCATAGAGGACCGGTCCATCATTCAAATACGGGTCGGAAACGGTTTTGTCTCCATGGCTCTCCCGCATGTTTTCCATGACATAGCGGTACTGTGATTTGAGAGCATAATACTGGTCTTCCAGATCCAGAATCTCCGAGCGCAACAGCGCGATTTCACGCGTTGCATGGGGATCCGTCTTGCACCCCAAGAGGCCCAAGCCCAACAGACTAAGTAACATTAACCGGCGCATGGATGCTGAAATTTCGAGTGGTGGGAACAGAAATTAATACGGCTGCAAAAATCAGTCAGGGTTTCTTTAGGGGAAACCGGCTCGGCCTGGCAATGCCAATCTGACCTGGCCCGTTAAATCCAATGTTTTTTCCACCCACCAGCAGGGCGGTTGCTAGCGGACCCTCGCGTCGGGTGGGGCGCCGTTAGGGTCGTTGCTTGTCGTGACCGGATTCGCAAAACCAGAGGGGCACCTGCCGGCTACCGAACCGATAGCAGAGAATGCTAGAATTTTCCGCTCTTCAGGATTTCGTAGTCAACTGAGTACATTTGCCCGCCCGCCATTTTTTCCGGAAAGTACCGATGGATTCGTCACAATTCAAAGTCAAAAAAGCACTCGAAGAAACATTCCAGACCGCAGCGTTGACGGAGCGTGAGAAACACCTGGTTGGGTTGGCTGTCACGGCTACCCGCGGTTGCATCGCCTGCACGGGCGGGCGAATCGAGAAGGCGTTAGGTGCGGGTGTGGAAGAGGAGACGGTACGGGCGGCCATCGATCTGGCAGCGGCCGTGAATGCAGGGGTGACCTTGAGGACCGCTATCGAGGGCGCTGCTCGGCTTGGGGATTGAAGCCGTCGTTCTACCCGGTACGAATCTCGGTTTCCAAGTGGGTTTCTGCTTTCAGCGAATTGGTGATGAAGCAGGTTGCTTCCGCTTTGGCCAGCAGGCGCTCAGCGCGTTCAATATCCGATTCGGGAGGAACGACCAGCGTTACCTTCAGTTGAAATCGTACAAACTGGATGTCTCGATCCACCTTGTCGAGGGCCCCGACAACTTCGCAGCGAAGGTCACGCCAATCGTACTTTGACATGCTGGCGATAGCCCGAAAGGAGAGGATGAAACAATCGGCAACAGCTGCCACCACCAGATCCTCGGGTGACCATTGATCCCCGGGACCACCGAATTCACTCGGCGCGTGGGAGGCAATCTCGGCAGCATGTGGAACGGCCAAAACAACGTTTCCAGTCGTTTGGGCAGTGGCGGTAGCTTGATAGTCGTGGGGCAGGTTCATGGCTCTCGGTTTTCAGCGAAGTTTAAACGGAAGTGTAAAAGGAAAGGCCCCGTAATTGGCCGCCGGATCAGGCCGTTGACTCAGGCTCGATCACCCGGTTTGACGAGAGGCCGACAACGCGGCCCGGCGCCAGAGGTTCATCCCTCGGCAGAGCGGCTTCGTGCGTCTAGCCGCTGGCCTGAGTTTCAGCCATATCTTTGACGACACGGTCGATCAATTGGTAGTCGCGAGCTTCTTCGGCTGTCATGAAATTGTCGCGATCCGTATCCCGCTCGATTTCCTCCAGCGAGTGCCCTGTGTGATCGATCAATATTTCATTTAATCGCAGCTTCATACGACGCAATTCGTTGCGATGGATCAGAATATCCTCTGCCGTTCCCTGCATCCCCGCCAGTGGCTGATGAATCATGATACTGGCATTGGGCAACGCATGGCGTTTGCCTTCTGCGCCGGCCGTCAGGAGCAGGGCACCCATGGAGGCTGCTTGCCCGAGACAATAGGTGGCTACATCGCAGGTGACGAACTGCATCGTATCGTAGATGGCCAGCCCGGCCGTCACGCTACCACCCGGAGAATTGATGTACAGGTGGATGTCCTTTTTGGGGTCTTCCGATTGCAGGAAGAGCATTTGTGCAACCAGTGAGTTTGCTAAATCGGCAGTGACCTGGGTGCCCAGGAAAATAATTCGATCTCTCAGCAAACGGCTGTAAATGTCGTAGACGCGTTCTTCGCGGCCGCTGTTGTCGACGACGTAAGGAACATATGGCATCGGTTTTCAACTCCGTCTTGGTTTCAAGCCCGTGAAAAGGATCAGGGATGGTCTGATTTAGTCGTCTTCGTCAGCATCGGCATCAGGTCGTCGCGTGATCTCGTCCACCAGCCCGTACTCGACCGCTTTATCCGCCGTCAGGAAGAAATCGCGATCGCAATCGGCGGCGATCTGCTCGGCGGTTTTACCTGTATGCTTGGCCAAGATCTCGTTCAGAACATGGCGGTTACGCAGGATTTCTTCTGCTTGGATTTCGATATCGCTTACTTGGCCGCTGACACCGCCATACGGCTGGTGAATCATGACCCGTGAATGCGGCAAGCAAAATCGCTGGCCTTTCGTGCCCCCGGCCAGAAGCACGGCTGCGCCGCTGGCTGCTTGGCCAACACAAAATGTCGAGATCGGGCACGAAAGAATTTGCATGGTGTCGTAGATCGCCAAAGTTGCGATGACGTCTCCACCGGGTGAATTGAGATAGAAATTGATGTTTTTCTTCTTGTTTTCACTCTGCAGGTACAACAACTTCATCACGATTTCGTTGGCGTTACCGGTATAGATTTCGCCCTGCAAAAACACAATGCGGTTTTCCAGCAGCAGATCTCCCAGGGTCATCTGCCGTTGACGTTGGTACTGCTGTTGCGCGTAGGAATTTTGAAGCTGGGACCGGGCTTCGCCGGGTAGGCTATCAAGTCCGAATGGAAAATTATCGTTCAAGACCAACATCCTTTGAGAATCATAATGGTTTGCAATTCGTCCACCGGTAACGCCAAGCAGGTGTGACCAGCGGAGCGCGAGCTGTTGTGGGATCTCTTCTACCGTCTCACCGTACCGACATTAACGGCTAGAGACAAGACGGGATCGAACCGTTCCCCCGCCGGTTTGCGGCCCGGTCGTGGTTGAGGAATTCTACTTCCGCGGGCAACAGGGCAAATCAATAGTCCCCAGGGAGATCAGTCCCTTAGCTGGCTAATCGCTCCGCGGGCCGGCTCCCTGATGGCTCTACTGGTCATCCGACTTGCTGGTTGACGTGGGCAGAGGTTGCGCCTCGGCATCGTCATACTTGGCTTCTGGAATCTGTTCCTTAGGACGACCGGCAACAAAGAAGTTCAACGCGGAGGTTTCCGACTCTTTGTCGACTTCATACGGGGTAGCCGTAAACTGGGCGCTGTCGGTAATCAGGTCGATTACCTTTCGCTCAATGATCAT
>JAYZCF010000065.1:0-20694 GCA_036338455.1 Planctomycetota bacterium | reverse complement strand
ACGAAAGTTGGGGGGGCCCGAAGTCGCAAATCTAACTCTCTGAGAGGATAGCGCCGAAGGTCAACTCGATGATTGGGACTAAGTCGTAACAAGGTAGCCGTAGGGGAACCTGCGGCTGGATCACCTCCTTTCTAAGGATATGAAAACGAACGATATTTACGAATCGTTCGGTCACACTTCATGGTGACATGATGTTGTGATTCTTAGTGGAACATGATCTCAAGCAACGGTACAAGAGTCAGGTGTTCAATCACCAACTACTTTATTGATAACAAAAACCCGCTGTAGGTCTCAGCCAGGACCTCAGCGGGTTTTTTGTGCGCGCTACCAAAATTTCGTGACCAGCAGTGGGCGGTTTTCGCGCTGGGAGAAAAAATCTAAAGGATGAAGCGACTCAAATCTTCATCTTCTGTAATGGCTGCCAAACGCTGGGAAACATACTTGCCATTGATCTCCACCTTACCCATCTTCATGTCGGGCGCTTCAAAACTGAGATCCTCCAGCAGTTGCTCCAGGATCGTATACAAACGCCGGGCCCCAATGTTCTGTGTCGTCTGGTTTACTTGGAAGGCATACTCTGCCAACGCTTCGACCGCATCGGCGGTAAATTCCAAATCCACGCCTTCGGTCTTGAGAAGAGCCGCATATTGTCGGGTCAGGGAATTTTTCGGCTCCGTAAGGATGCAAACAAAATCATCTTTGGTCAGGTCGTCCAGCTCGACTCGAATCGGAAATCGTCCCTGCAATTCCGGCATCAGATCGCTAGGCTGATTTTTGTGGAAAGCACCCGCCGCAACAAAAAGTATGTGATCCGTTTTGACATAACCGTATTTGGTCTGGACTGTGGTCCCCTCGACGATTGGCAGCAAATCGCGCTGCACGCCTTGCCGGGAAACGTCCGTTCCTTTCCCGTCGCTGGCAATGACCTTGTCCAACTCATCCAGAAAAATGATCCCCATATCCTGGGCTTGGACAATTGCCATCTCGTTGATCTTCTCTTGATCCAGCAGGCTTTCGCACTGCTGGTCAAAAATGACCTTGCGAGCATCGGCGACACTCAAGGAACGGGTAACGGAACTCTTGGGCATAATCTTTTCGAGCATGCCCTGAAAGTCCATATCCATCTGCTCGAGGCCCATCCCCCCCATCATGACCGGGTGCGCCTTCTGTTCAACGGTCAGCTCTACCTGCCGGTCCTCCAGTTCTCCCGCAACCAGCATATCCTTCATTTTGGCTCGTGTGCGCTCGTATGATTCCGTCTCTACCTCGACCGGCGCCGCGTCGGCAACCGACTCATCTCCGCTGACCGATGGACGAAACTCATATGCCTTCGGCCGAGGAGCCAATAAATCCAACAACTTATCATCCGTAAGGTCACGAGCGAGAGTTTCGACCCGCTTCTTTTCAGCGGCCCGAATCAGCGAGATGGAATTCTCGACCAATTCTCGAACCATGCTCTCCACGTCTCGACCGTAATAACCGACCTCGGTGTATTTCGTTGCCTCAACCTTGATAAATGGCGCTTCCGTCAGTTTTGCCAACCGTCTTGCTATCTCTGTTTTTCCGACCCCAGTCGAACCGATCATTAAGATGTTCTTGGGCGCCACTTCGCCCCTTAAATCTTCCGGTAGCTGCTGACGTCTCCAACGATTCCGGATGGCGATTGATACAGCCCGTTTCGCTTTACCCTGGCCAACGATGTATCGGTCCAGTTGCTGAACCAATTCGCGCGGCGTCTGGGCTTTTTTCTTTATTCCAAACATGATTTTCTAATTGAAAAGATTTGAGTCCAGACCACGACTTTACTGGTCTGCCATCTGGAGCGTTTCCACAACGATATTCGTATTCGTATAGATGTCGATACTTCCGGCGATCTTCAATGCCTCCACGACGATTTCCGGCGCAGACAGCGTACTGTGTTCCTTCAGAGCGCGGGCCGCCGCGATCGCATAGTTGCCACCGGAACCGATACCGACAATCCCGTCGGTCGGCTGGATAACATCTCCCGTACCACTGACGAGCAAGGTGTGTTTCCCATCCGTCACCGTCAAAAGAGCTTCCAGCTGCCGCAAAGCCTTATCGGTACGCCATTGCCGAGCTAACTCCGTAGCTGCCCGGGGAATGTTTTCGGGCGAATCTTTCAACTGCTGTTCAAATCGCTCCAACAGGGCAAAGGCATCAGCACTGCTTCCGGCAAACCCGCACAAAACGCGTCCCCCGAGCAATTTGCGAATTTTCATCGCATCGGTCTTCATGACCGCGTTGCCGAGGGTCACTTGGCCATCGCCCCCCATCGCGACCGAGCCTTCATGCTCCACCGTCAGTATCGTCGTGGCGTGAATTTTCATTTTCTTGGTCTCACGGTTTTTAAGTCATCCTATTGTCTATGATTTGAGCCCGTTTCTCTAGGCCACTCAAGCGTCTTCTATTTGGCAGGAGGAAACGCCCGGATGACAGCCACCTTTGCAAGACACCCCACGACGAGTTTATATTGATGGCATCCACTTCGAATAACCGGAATATCTCCATGACAGAAAACAGGAAAAATCCCCCATCTCGTAGTCCATTATTGATGAACCGAAA
The DNA here is from genome assembly GCA_036338455.1 of Planctomycetota bacterium. GTDB lineage: Bacteria > Planctomycetota > Planctomycetia > Pirellulales > Pirellulaceae > Mariniblastus. The sequence goes on along the minus strand of JAYZCF010000065.1, from coordinate 18,111 downwards.
TCAGACAGCGATGGTGGTTATTGACGTGCAGGAGAAACTCACCCCTCTGATCGACAACTCGACCTTATGCTGTTGGAACATCGGGCGCTTGGTACGTGGCAGCCAGCTGCTACAAATCCCGGTCATCGCAACGGAACAATACCCGGCCGGTCTGGGAAGCACGATTGCGTCGCTCTCGTCCCTGCTCCAGGATGCCGACTCAAATTGCTTCGAAAAAACAATGTTCAGTGTCCGAGAACTAACGCCCGTTTTTGAGCAACTTCAAGAGAAGAAAATTCAAAATCTGATCGTAACGGGAATCGAGTCTCACGTCTGCGTCATGCAGTCAGCTCTGGATTTGATGAGCCAGGGATTTGATGTATTTATCCCCGTCGATGCGATCAGCTCCCGCTATCAGATCGATCATGAAACCGCCTTGTGCCGCCTCGAAACCAGTGGGGCAACCTTGGTCACCACGGAAATGGTGCTGTTCGAATTATGCGAGAGTTCTGGCTCGCCCGATTTTAAAGCGATCAGCCAGCTTATTAAAGAAGAACCACCGTCCGAGACTTCTTAATTCCAGATCCCTGCAAAAAAAATGATGGCAAAAATAATGGCCATGAAACCAACCACCCAGATCAGAGAGCGATAGGATTGTTTCACAATTTCGGGCATCTCCTCATGGCGCGTCGCCCCGTAAACCATGCTGATTACGATCACCAAAGGTATAGCAAACCAGATTTTCGCCAACGATTGGGCCAACGGCAGGATTTCCAGCAATTCGTTCAAGATCGACTCCTTCGCGATTCACGACCGGCGGACTCTTGACGATCAGGCGATGCCTTTTTTTTCTTCTTCGCTTGGATCTTCTCTTTTTCCTCATCAGTCAAAATGGCGGGCCCCGTAAAGGCGTCGTAGATGGCCAATAAATTCAGCAGGCCTGCGATAACGCAATACAGCGTCCCCATTTCGTACATATGTTTCATTTCGAAATGCCACATACCCAATACATCAACCTCGTTCTGGTCGATCGGTCCGGCCGGCGGCGCCATGAAACCATCCTTGTAGGTCCGCTTGGGAAGCCCGAGTCCACTGTCCACGACATCGGGAGGAATTTGCCGAAATGATTTACCCAAACCACTTCCTTCGGGGTAGCGTTGGCACATCACGAGAAATGGATCACCACCATCTCGAGTCTTTACCGCTTGCACAATCGCCGGCAAGGCCACCAACCCCGCTCCTAATTGACAGACGTACTGCCAACGAAAATCCCCCCGCTCAAACGAGGCATAGACAACCCGGCCCCGGCCCAGGTAAAGACCAAAAATAAAAATGCTTAAAATGCAGACCATGAACAGCAGGCCTTTGCCGTACCGGCGCTGGTAAAAATGGCCTGCACCGGGCCACAACCAGGCCAGCAAAGCAGCCCAGTAGGGGTCGCGCAAATCAACCCGGACTGTTTTCCCGTCTTCCTGTGGATAAACTACTTCTACCATTTGGGCTCGATTCATGGCCTGGCCGGACCAAACCGGTGGCCATTTTGAGTTCGGGTCTGGAGTTTCGGCCATTCTACCCGGAAACCAGCTTTACACCAGATCAACCGAATTGAATCAATGTCGAACCGATTTTTTGTAAAACAGCCTCCGGCTGCCGATCGTTTTCAAATATCTGACCAGACCGCTCATCACATGATCAATGTCATGCGGATGAAAGTTGGTGATTCGGTAATCCTGTTCGATGGCTCGAATCACGAATACTTGGGCATCATTGAGGAAGTCACCAAGAAATCGGTCACACTCGCTCTTCAGGCGGTCGAAGAAGTTTCCCGCGAACCGGACGTCTGCCTTACCTTGGCAGTCGCGTTCCCCAAGGGTGATCGCCAAAAGTTCATGATCGAGAAATTAGTCGAGTTGGGAGTCAACAGGCTGGTTCCTCTGCTCACGGAGCGATCCGTAGTAAAAGTACAAGCTCGATCGATGGAAAAGATGGAACGATGGATTGAAGAAGCCAGTAAGCAGTGTGGACGAAATCAACTCATGCAGGTGGAAGCAGCCATCTCATTTGACAAATGGATGAAGCAAACCGACAACGGCCCCCGGTTCCTGGCAGACCCCAACGCCAAGCAAGAAAAAATTTCTGACGCGATTCGAATCGCGCGGGCAGCCAAATCGGCGTCCCTTACCATCGGACCCGAGGGCGGTTTCACCCTGCAAGAGGCGGAGGTCGCTCGACAAGAAGGTTGGACGCCCCTGCGACTTGGAGCTGCGACATTGCGAATTGAAACAGCCGCGATTGCTGCAGCGGCCTTGCTTGGCATTGCCAGCAACCCGTCAGCATTCGGAACCAAAGACTAGTCCAGCCGATCGAACGAAGTGGAACGATCCGATCTCACCCTAGCTGGTCGAGTGGCACTGAAAAGAACACTGCTTGTTCATGGGACGCGGCAGATCACTCATCTTGGGTCACACTCGGCTTCAGTTTCTCGAAGGTCCCAAACAGATGGCCACCTACATCGCCATGAGCCCAGGTTCCCGCATACTTGTTCTTCCGGAAAACAACCCGCGCATCAAATGTCCCAAGACCAGGCACAAACAGACTGTCGACGGTCATCACCGGTGTGTTTCCCGCCCATTTAACTTGGATGGCAAGCGGAACGGTCACGTCATTTTTGCCGTATTTGATGCGGGCGGTGATCCTCCAATAATCCCCCTCTTCCATTTTTTCGACCTTGAGGATTTCATAACTTTCGGCGGTAAGATCCTGGTCCGGCTGACTGGTAACGGTGAATTTGCCCGTCAATTTGGTACCTGTCAAACGTTCCTTGAAATTCTTGTAGCGCCTTTGCAGAACATCCTCTTTTTCTTTTTGTTCCCCAACCGTCGCAGCACCCGACTGAGCCAACAGGTCGGCATTCTTAAAAATCAAACCCGACATAAAAACGAAGATAAACGTTATTAAACAAAGCTGTTTCACCAACACGACTCCTGTAAGAATGGCTTGAACACATGCGAATTCTTCATCCAACAGCCAGCAACCGACCATTTGAGTAGCGTGTGAGAATCGGCAAGTGGCGGCCTACCATCATATGCGACATTGGTGTTGCCAAATATCCCCAACCTACTTAAGCTACGCGACTGAACACGGAATGTTTTATTCGGAAACTGTGATAAGCAAGGGAGTTGCGTTTGTTTGTCGCCGCATCAACTCGTTGTTTCAAAAACCTGGACCTTGCCGAAGCGATTGAAAAAATCGTCGACTTGGAGTTTACATCCATCGAATTGTGTATGGACGAAACAACAGGACATTTTAGTCCCACTCTTGCTGTCGAAGATTTCCAGCAAGCTGTCGAACTGGCCAGCGCCACCCGCCGTCTAACTGTTTCGGGTTACACACTCGACATTGCTCAACAGGGAGAAGAGTATTTCGACGTCTTCACGGCCTGTTGTAAAATGGCCAAGGCGAATCGAGTCGTCACCCTGACCGTTCGCTCAGGAGTGCATGGCACACCATTCAATGAAGAAGTCGAAAAATTCAAAAAACTCGTTTCCATTGCAGAACAGCACGGCGTCCGGGTTGGTATGCAAAGCGAATACGGCCACCTTTCCGGTGACCCGGATCAAGTTTCTGTGATCTGTGGGCATGTCAAAGGATTAGGACTGTCGTTTGATCCCAGCCAGTACATTTACAAGGCGGACAAGCCAGTCGACTGCGACAAATTGATGCCTTATTTCCAAGCAGTTTATTTTCGTGATTCCACTCGGGACGAACTACAAGTTCGAGTCGGCCAAGGAGTGATTGACTACGGTAAATTAATCAATCAACTACGTAAACTTCGTTACGACCGAGGCTTGATCGTCGATATCGAACCGAATTCGGAACTGGATCATATGGGGGAAATGCGAAAAATGCGATTGCTCCTCGAAAGCTTGTTGATCGTCTAGGATCCGGTGCGGTTCTGCTCACCGACACAAACAAGCTGAAAACTGATTTCCGATTGAGCTTCCCATTTTTATGAACAGGCTGCTTCTCTCTAACGTCAGTCTGTCGTGATTCCCGGGTCACTCAAGTACTCAATTACCAATGGGGTGTCGGACTTAGGGTCACCCACACGAATGGCAATCGACCCGTTCAGTACCTGATCTATCAGCTGGCCAACAATCTCCGCCCGCCAACCTTGAACCAGGCTGGGTGGCTCGTCCATCTTGAGCAAGCCCAGACGCCAAGCCGCCATCTTCCTGACGTCACTGGCGGTCCCAACAATGGCCGGTGATATTTGCTGATCTCGACAAACAACCGTCAGTGCCGTGGAGAGAAATTGCCCTAATAGCCCCAGGTTCATGGATTTTCCGCGAGGCAATTTCCTCGGCAACTCCGATTTAGCCAACCCATTTGCCTTCTCGATAGCCTCCGAGATTTCAGCGGAAATACCGCGTGTCACACGACTTTCGAAACCCCGTATCGCCTTAAAACTGTTGACCGAAGAAGAACCTCGCTTGGCCAATTCCACGATCAAATCATCAGGAATCACACGCTTGGCCGATCGATTGCGACGCGCCGCTTCGGCATCCCTGCAGATCCACAATTCCCGAACAATCGCCAGCTCACGAGGATTCAGACTTGTGATACCACTGACACGTTGCCACTGCGGCTCAGTCTCGGTCTTGACCAACTCTTCCATCCACAAGTCGACTTCGTCGATGTACCACCCCAAACGCTTGAGCTGTTTCAATCGCTCTTCGATCACTTGGTACAAATCGCGAAGATGGACCACGTCAAACAGCGCGTACTGCAATTGACGATCTGTCAAAGGCCTACGGCGCCAATCCGTTCGTGTCTCACCTTTGGCAACATAGCTGCCCAACAGTTGGGATACCAGATTGCTGTAGGAGGCCGGATAATCCAATCCAATGAACGCAGCCGCGAGCTGGACATCAAACAGTTTTTTAGGCTGTTGCTGGCAGGCTCGAAAACAGAAGAGAAACTCTTCGCGAGCGGCATGAGCAACCGTGATGTGGGAACCCTTGACTAGCCAACGCCAAAATTCACCCACGTCTTCAATCGCCAAAGTATCAATGATGGCGATTTCATTGTCGGTCGCCACTTGAATTAAGCAGAGTTCCGGTCGATATCTGTTTTCTGATACAAACTCGGTATCGAAGCCGACATATCGACTGCCCTGGTTACGCTCGCAGAAAAGAGAAAGGTCTTTGGCGGAGGTAATCGTCTCGTAACTAATTTCTTCAGTCATGGAGTCATCAAACAGGTGGTGTCGATTTGTACCCGAACAGGAAATGGGCTAAATTCAAACTGTTTACAGCCTAAACGGTAATTTTTTGAATGGATAGCGGGGTTTCCGTGTTGTCTCAGCCAAGTCGATCTTCGGGCTCCACCGTCCGTTTGCTGGTTAGCGTTAAGAATGCGGCCGAAGCGGCTGTGGCTTTGCAAGAGAGTATTAGCATTCTGGACGTCAAGGCACCCGAGCGAGGCGCCCTTGGCCAGCCTTTGGACAAAGACCTGGAACAGATTGGTGCCGTCCAACCGGCCAATCCAATTGATCGCAGCGTCGCTTGTGGCGAGTTGCAGGATTACATCGAAAACAGGCAGCAGCCTCCCCAAGTCCCGAAGAATTTCAAGTTTTTCAAGCTCGGATTGTCAGGGCTGAACCAGACCGCCAATTGGCCGACCTTATGGGAATCGCAGATCCGACGTTTCGCGGGCATGCAGCCCGTTGCGGTTTCCTATGCAGATTACAAGGAGTGTGCGGCACCCCATCCCGAGGCAGTCATGGAGGCTGGCAAGCAACTCGGGTGCCAATTTTTTCTGTTCGATACTTTTTCCAAGCTAAAAAGGAAAAATATTTTTAGCTTCCTCCCGCAATCGACTCTCTCACCATGGATCCAGCAGGCAAAAAACCTGGGTATGAAAACAGTGATCGCCGGCTCCATTACCCAGCAGGACGTAAAAAAGTGCAAAGAGATGGCCCCCGATTACATCGGCGTACGTCGAGCCGTTTGCAGAGCCGGGCGAGAATCTGAGTTGGATCGTGACAAACTATCGCAACTCGTCCGCCGCCTTCAAGAGGATCAGTAGCAGCTAAGAGCGACGGAGTCTCTTTGAAAAGGGGAGTAAAAAAATTTCAGCAGAGACATTTCAGCACCGATTTGAAACCAACGCAAATCGGCAAAAATTGCTTGACAACGTTCAAAAAAACTTCATATTGTGAGCTGACAAAGCCAGTTTTGTGATGCCATTCACTAACAAGCGACGGTACCCAGCATTTATCAACTTGGCAAATCTACCAAGTAAGTTCATTGACACCGTAGAAGGAACTAGTCGTGCGAGAGTCAGTTTTGGAAGCGATTCGACAAGGCCATTGGGACTTTGAACCGGAAACGGTAAAGGACGACCAATACGATTCAACCGAGGCTTTGCCCGGTTCCGTAGCAAAAATTCAGGAACTCGCTGAGCGGGCAAAAGATGGGCTACCTCTTTGGCACCCGGATGACAGACAATCTTATGACGATACGGACAAAGCTCTCGAATAAACGTCCGATCCTTTCTTCCTAAGTCGTCGCAGCAAGGTACCTCCCCGACGAGTGAGAGGTCCGTGCCAACAGGAGTCAATGTGCCAAAATTTAACGTTGTTGTCGCACACAAGCACGACCGAGAATACGTCGTCGAGCATCTCAAAAAGTTCTCCCAAGTGATTCAAGAACAATCTCCCGTCCCATTATCCAATGTTACCGAAACGTGGGACGAGGACGGCAACCTGTTTTTTGCCTTCACCGCTATGGGCATGTCCATCTCAGGGAACATGACCGTGGAAGCAAACGAGGTCGTTGTTTCTGGCAAGATGCCCTTGGCTGCCGCCATGTTCCGCGGTGCCATCGAAAACCAAATCAAAGAGAAGGTGCAGGAAATCCTCGGTGAATAACTCTTGGGTCTCGCTCCCTGGATTCTTCTTTGCCTTGCCTCCATCTCGCTCGAACTACCTGAGCTCCTGCCAACCTCGCTATTCATAAATTGACATTCTTGTGAAAGTTCGGCCACATGTCGGCGTCAGTGCCTGATCTCGTATTTGAAAATTTTCAGCAACTCGAAGACTATCTGCACCAACTTTTGAAGCAGGGATACCAGCAGACTGGGACATGGGATTTAGCTCAGACGGCGTTGCATCTGAACGACTGGATCACTTTTCCTATCGACGGTTATCCTCGGCTGCCTGTTTGGCAGCGCTTTCCGCTCTGGGTGCTCAAAGTAACAGCAGGGCGCAGGCAATTAAGAAAAATCCTGCGTTCCGGATTTCCATCCGGGGGGCCGACCTTGGGATCCACTATCTATTCAGCGGGCTCAATGGACGATGAAAAAGCAGTCAGTCGATACTTAGCTTCGGTCGATCGATTCCACTGTCACAACCAAAACTACCACGCCTCTCCGGTCTTTGGGCATATGACTCCCGAAGAGATGCAGCAGCTTCAGTTGGGCCACGCGGCCCACCACCTCACCCTGTTGGTGCCGCTACCTCAGGGCTCTGCTTGACAGTCTTTCGCTCTCCTAAGCGAGCGGGCTTGGACGGTCAAATACAGCAGGTACAAGTGGCTCTGCCTCGATTGCCTTGGCAAAAACGAACCGTTTTCTTGCAATTGGCGGGAGGAGAAGATACCTTACCAAGGTGATTCAACCCCCTCGATTCCATCATGAAGTCCTCGTTCACTTCCATCCTCTGTTGCTACCTGTTCACGGCAGGATTTCTGCCCCTCGCAGCGGGGCAAGTGCCTCGTACTCCTAAGAATCGACTCGGCGTTGATATCGTCAGCCTCTCCGATGGCCCAAAGCTCTATGGTGTCGTGCTTGGAAAAACGGACCGCGGAGACGTGAAAATGGCCATCGAGCGAACTTGGCTGAAAAAGACCCATCCGCAGCTTTTTAAAACGTATCGCTCCCGGGAACTTGCTGCCGACAAAAAATTGGCCGAACAATCGATTCAGCGAATCGCGCAATGGTCCCAGGAACGGGCGGGGGACGCCCTGTTATCCACGTTTCTGGAGGATGAAAAAAAACGGATCCAAGCTGCAGTTGACCAACCTGAAAACGAACCCATGTTCATTGTTCCCGAGCTCTCTCAGGACGAGATTCGGAACGTTTACGTGCAGCCAATGGAACGGCGAAAAATCACCGGACTGGCATGGCAAAACGGGCTGGCCAACCCAACCATCACCTCAACCAAGACTCTCATAAAGCGATTGGAAGAGAAACAGGTCGACATCCAAAGCGAAGTTGTCAACTTAGTCAATGAACTGCCCCCAATGCCCCACTCCGACAAGCAGTGGAGTGCCAAGGTCGCTCTGGTGGAACACGTCTATCGACCTCCGCTCGAGTACCAGGGAACCGGAAGTACGCTCTTTCCATCAGGCGAGCCCTTGGACGCGGGGAAATTACTGGGCCCCATCTTGGGGAACGAAAATCCACTTTTGAAACAATTGAGCGAGCAACTTGGGCTTGGCGCTCCTCCTATCCAAGAAAACCCAGACTGGTGGAAGACCGCCAGAGAGGGCGCTGAACGGAAGGAATCCAAGGGGGTTTTTGTCATTCGAATGTCTCAGGATTACACATCACCTGAAGTGAAGGTCGATGGACATTTCTTCGCCAAACATGTGGACGGTAGCTGGTTTGAAGTGGTTCATCTGCAGGCGGCAAGCCCTATCCAACAACAGTCCCAACAATCGCTTGAGCGGCTGAGGCAGGAACCCCAGGTAAAACAGATATTCGATACGCTTGACCAGCTGGGCCTGCCTGGCGGGAATCCCCAAGTCGAACTAGCGCTCCGGCACGGGGCAGCCACCCAAACCGCATTGGCAAACCTGCGCACTCAACTGGATGAATTCCTGGCAACTTATACAAGGCAACTCGACACGCCTGCCGTGCCGATCCGTTAACCAGCTCCGGGGCCGCCAGCTTGCTTCAAACGACTCAAAACCTGTTCGAGAGGCACTCGGATCCGATCGAACCAATCGATTTCCAGGCTCTTGTTCAACACGTGTTCGTTCAGTCCACCCGCAGTCAAGCACTCCCGGCTCAACGATTGAAGTTCAGCGGGGTCGGATCGGGTCGTCAATGCCGACAATCCGGCGGACAAAGAACTGGCGTAACGAGCCGCCTCTTCACGAGGAACCCCCTGCTCTTCCATCCATCGGGCCTGCCAGGCTGTCGCCTCGAAGAAGTTGGCCATTAAGGCACTGCAAGCCGAAAACACGGTAAAGCATGCTTCATCTTCCACCGGTATAACCGTTCCCAAAGGCTGTAGAAAGTCAGCCACTTTGGGCAGGCAAGGAAACAACGGGATTGGACCAGTTCCATACTCGATCGGCGGTAACGGGATGAGACGGCAAATCTCCTGCGCAGGAGAGAGCAACGCCAACAATGATTTGAGCTCCAAGCCAGCCACCAAACTGATCACGGTATGGGTTGAGTTGAACTTTAAATCCTGAACGACATGCTCTGCCTGACCGGGGAGCACAGCCAGCACCACCCAATCGGACCGATCGACCAGTTCCTGGTTATCATCCAAAACCGTAACATTTTGAAAATCCTCTGCCAAACGGCCCGATCGATTTGCCGATCGCTTCGATACGAAGATCGGTTCGCGGTACCCGGCATGGCCGACCAAACCACGGATCATCGCCTCGCTGATGCCGCCAGTGCCAATGAATCCAATTCTCATCGATCCCTTTCCGTTATTTCCCTTCCGCCGCCAAGTTGATACAGACAATCTCATCATCGTTGCGAACAAAGATGCAGCGATTGGCAAAAGCGGGATGGGACCAGCAAACACCGTTCCTCTGTCTTAACTGGGCCGTGGTTGGATCGATCAATTTCGCTCGACTCTGTTCGACAAACCCGTCAGGGGAAAGCTCAGCCAGAATCAGCTCACCACGCTCATTAAACATCCAAGTCTGCTCGCCATTCTGCACAAAATGAATCGTACTCCAACGCGACCGGGGCACCGCTTCCTGAGTTTCCCAGACCCGTTTCCCCGTCTCGGCATTCAGACAACGCAGCTCCCCATAACTATCGACACCATACAAATAATCACCGATCCATACCGGCGTACTAATGATCGAATGCAGGCCCTCAGTCTGCCTCTCATTAGGGCCCATTGCCTTCCAGACTTCCTTCACGGTCATACTGTCCTTTTCCATCTCCAGCATCAAGGAGCCATCATAAAAGGACGTCAGGAATATCTTGTTGTCATGGATAACGGGAGTCGCGACCCCGATCGGCATTCGCGAAGGCTTGAATTCGTGCCGCCACTAAACAGCGCCATCCTTGGGATTCAGCCCGGCAACACTATCGCCGGTCCAGCAAACCAAGACGTCGCGACCATTCTGCCTGGCCAATACCGGACTGGAATACTGGCCTCGGTCGTTCAGGGACCGCCATTTTTCTTCCCCGCTCCTTTTATCGAACGAGACGATGCAGGCACCGTCGTCGCCACCCAATTGAACAATCACCTGGTCTTCATAGACCAGGGGAGACGTGGCGATTCCCCAAATAGGCATCCGCTTGGAATCAACGATCGAATAAGCCTGGTTGAGATCGATTTCCCACTTGAGAACTCCCGAGGCCGCATCCAGACAAGCGAGGTGCCCCATCGTTCCCAGTGAATAAGCCAAACCTTCATCCACCGTAACCGACGCTCTGGGCCCAGCAACGTAACCGACCGCAACATACTTAGACGGATACTGATAGGTCCAGACAGGCTTGCCACTCTGCTCTTCAAAACAGAGGACCCGCTCCGTTTGTTCAGGTTCCGTCTGCCGGTCCATCACGTAAACTCTTCCGTCTGCCACGGTCGGACCGCTGTAACCAGAACTGATTGGTTGGCGCCAGACAACGGGGAGAGATCCGGTTTCGAATTTCTCAACCAAACCTGTCTCCTTCCACGTCCCGTCTCGCTGATTACCCCGCCACTGGGTCCAGTCCTCGGCAACGGCCCCGTCGACAAGCCAAACACTCAACAACGCAACCACCAGGCACCATTCGATTCGTTTCTGTATCATGTTTAACCCGTTTCTATCAGTCCTGTTTACTTTCAATCGAAGCGGTTCGTCGTTTACAATACGAACAGCGGGAACCACCTGCCTGTCAGCAACCTGTTTTATTCGAGATTGAACCGTGATGCGACCATACAGTGTGAATATTGACAATTGCCGAACGTTTTCCTGCACCGTGCTGACAGCAAGCCTGCTCGTGCTGCTCGCCGGTAGTCGCGATAGTCGGGCAGAACAACCGATTGCCAAATCACCGATCCTCACCGCTGCCCAATTCGAGTCACGTATCGAAGCCAACATTCGAGGTGCTGAAAAGCTCTTCCTGGTCGTGACCGATGCCGGGAATGGCTACAGTTTTGACTGGGCCGCCTGGATCGCTCCCCAGCTGGAGGGTCCGCAGGGAAAACTCGATTTGACGGAACTAAAATGGTCCCGCGCAGAAACCGACTTCGGCTCCGTGCTGGCCAATCGTAATAATCAAAATGAGCCGATTCGAGTCGGTGGAAAGGAAGTACCGAAAGGGATAGGCACGCATGCCAATTCGGTGATTCAATTTGATTTACCAAAAGGACACAGTTACCGGCGATTCACCTCCGGCGTGGCCATTGACGATGGGGGAACGTCCCAAGGGGGCGGGGCAGCAGCCAGCATCCAATTCTTGGTCTTCACCAAGGCGCCCCCGGCAGAATTCTGGTCTGGCAAAGGGAACGCAACTACGGCAAAACGGGAGCCATCCGACGCAATCGAGCAATTCGAAGTTCACCCCGATTTGGAAGTGGAACTATTTGCCAGTGAACCGATGATGGCCAACCCGACCAATATCGAGGTCGATCATCGGGGCCGTGTCTGGGTAGCCGAAGTTCTCAATTACCGAAACCAGATGAGAAATGGCGACCAGCCCGCCCGACCGGAAGGCGATCGGATCCTGATTCTCGAAGATACTGATTCCGATGGCAAAGCAGACAAGCAAACCGTGTTCTACCAAGGGAAAGATATTGACTCCGTCCACGGCCTCTGTTTATTGGGTGACCGATTACTAGTCTCTGCCGGTGCCGACGTGTTCTACCTGATCGATCGTGATGGTGACTCCGTGGCCGATGAAAAGCAGATCCTGTTTACCAAGATATCCGGTGTTCAACATGATCACGGTATCCACGCTTTCGTATTTGGCCCCGATGGAAAACTCTACTTCAATTTTGGCAACAGTGGACGGTCCATCTGTGATGCCGAGGGGAAGCCGATCGTCGACGTGGCCGGCAACGAAGTCAACAACCGCCGGGAACCGTATCAAGAGGGGATGATCTTTCGCTGCAACCCGGACGGCAGCCAATTCGAAACGCTGGCCTGGAACTTCCGAAACAACTGGGAAGTCTGTGTCGATTCGTTTGGTAGGATCTGGCAATCGGACAATGACGATGATGGCAACCGCGGTGTGCGGATCAACTACGTTCTCCCGTTTGGTAACTACGGGTACCGCGACGCCATCGATGGGAGCGGCTGGCGGGATTATCGCTCTGGCTGGGCCGAAGATATTCCCAACCGTCACTGGCACCAGAATGACCCCGGCGTGGTACCGAATCTGCTGCTGACCGGAGCGGGATCCCCAACCGGGATCTGCGTTTACGAAGGAGAACACCTACCCGCCGTCTTCCAAGGTCAAATGATCCATTGCGATGCGGGCCCCAACATTGTCCGCGCTTACCCGGTCAAGAAATCAGGGGCCGGGTTCAGCGCCGAGACGGTCAACATCCTCGACGGTTCCCAATTCAACCAGTGGTTCCGCCCTTCCGATGTCTGCGTCGCCCCCGATGGTTCGCTGCTGATTGCCGATTGGCACGATCCTGGTGTGGGGGGCCACCGGATGCAGGATATCGCTCGCGGACGCCTGTTCCGTGTTACCAAGCGTGGCCATTCATCTGTTTACCAGTCCCCCAAAATCGATCCTTCCCAACTGCAAGGCGCTTTGCTGGCCCTGAAAAGCCCGAACCAGGCAACCCGTTACCTCGGCTGGCAGACCTTATCCCGACAACCCGCCCAAGCGCTCCCTGGCCTGGAAGCGATCTGGAGTTCTCGTCACCCCCGTTGGCAGGCACGGGCCCTTTGGCTGGTGGTCAAAATGGACACCGACCAGTCGACGAAATTCCGTTGGCTGAAAAGGGCGCTGCAAGACACCAATCCCGATCTACGGGCCACGGTCGTTCGGATCGCCCAACAAACGGATGCGCCAGACTTAGCCGATTTCATATGGGAAAACATCGACCTGAATGACCCGTCTCCGGCGGTCCGCCGAGAGATGCTCATCGCGTTGAGTGAAAAACAGATCCAAAAAGTCAGCGCGGTTGACCGTGCCACAAAATGGACCCAATTGGCTAGACAATTTGATGGCCAAGACCGTTGGTATCTGGAAGCCATGGGCATTGCGGCTGACCGGCACTGGGATACCTGCTTGACCGAGCTGGAAGCGCAACAGAAAGAACAAACCGACACTCAGAAAAAACCAAAGATTGCATACCAACCGATCTATTGGCGATCCCGCGGCAAACAGTCTTTCCCACAAATATTGCAGTATATTCAGGACCCATCTACAGCGACTGAAGAACTACCCCGTCTTTTTCGCAGTCTCGATTTCTTGAAGCCGGCTGAGCACTCAAAAGAACTGCTGGGAATGATCCTCGCTTTAGAGGGTCCCAACCCCCGCAACCAGACCATTTTTGTCGAAACACTACGACGCCTTCCCCCATCCGACCTGGAAAGTGAAATCGGAGATCATGCCAACCCCTTCTTGGACGCCATCAAAGGAAACAAGGACTACGTCGAATTCGTGGCGAAGTTCAAACTCAAGGACCGAATGTCAGACTTGAGCGAATACCTAGTCGGCAACAATCGTCAACTAGCCATCGACTCCCTCAACACTTTACTTGAATCGGGAAATGACACACTGGTCACCCAACTCCTGGACGAAGCGGGCGATAACCATTTTGAGACCGCCTTGGGAAATATGGCCGTCTCGAACCAGAACCGCGTTTCACCGATCCTGGCCGCCTATGCCCAAAACCAAAACCACCCGCTCGAGCGACGCCGTTCGGTGGTACGCGTAATGGGGAAAATACGGAGCGGGGGCGACACGATTCTTCGCTGGGTCGATACGAAAAAGTATGATCGGCAACTCGAGTCAGCGATCCGTTCGGCTCTTCATAACTCAAAATGGCAAGATTACAGAAAACGGGCCAATCAATGGTTTCCCATCGCTGCGGCCAAGGATAATCAACCCTTACCCACTCTGGATACCTTGATGAAATTAAAGGGTGACGCCAGTAACGGAAAAAGCTTGTTTGCAAATGAGGGAACATGTAGCAAATGCCACATCGTCAACGGCCAGGGGACGGAAATTGGCCCGGACCTTTCAGGGATTGGAAAGAAGCTCTCGTCCGAAGCGCTCTTCGAGTCGATCCTTTTCCCATCGGCAGGCATCAGCCACAATTATGAAAACTGGAAAGTCGAAACGGTCGATGGCAACCTGATTTCCGGGCTGAAAGTCAGCGAATCCGATTCGGAAGTCCAAATCAGGGATGCCGAAGGGGTAACCCATCGCATCCGGCAGAAGGACATCGAGGGCCTCAAGCAACAGGATGTGTCGCTGATGCCAGCCGACCTGCATAAGAACCTGACCGCCCAACAGTTGGTCGACCTCGTTCAATACCTGAAGACTTTGAAACAGACAACCAATCAATAGCCATCGATTTCGTCGCCCAACTCAGTCAGCCCGATTTTTGACATGCTTGTCGAGCCAGTCAATCATCTCGGACTGGGTATGCAGGACCGATTCCCGCGCGCGGGAACCGTGCGATTCATTCGGCAACATAACCAGTCGGACCGATCCACCGTTCCCTTTGATCGCCTGGTACATCCGCTTGCTCTGCATCGGGAATGTCCCGCTGTTATTGTCGTTCTCACCATGAATCAACAGGATCGGTTCATTGATCTTATTGGCGTGCAGAAAGGGTGAGATCCCGAAATAAATATCCTTGGCATCCCAAAAGGCTCGCCGCTCGGATTGAAATCCGAATGGCGTCAACGTCCGGTTGTAAGCACCGCTGCGGGCAATCCCAGCTTGAAACAGGTCACAATGCGCCAGCAGGTTGGCCGTCATGAAGGCACCGTAGCTGTGACCGCCCACCGCAACACGGTCGCGATCGGCAACGCCCATGTCGACCGCCTTATCAATCGCTGCCTGGGCGGCCGCCACGATCTGTTCGACGAAGGTATCATTCATCGTTTCCGGGTCACCGATCACCGGCATCGTGGCACTATCCATGATGGCATAACCCTGGGTCAACAGCGTCAGGTGGGTAATCCCGCCCATCCGCGTGAAACGGTGGGGACTGCCCGAGATCTGGGCCGCCGTCTTGGCATCGCTGAACTCCCTGGGATAAGCCCACACGAGCAGCGGCAAGCGAGTCCCCTCCTGGTAGTCTGCCGGCAGATAGAGGGTTGCCGAAAGCGGAACGCCGTCGGCTCGCTCATAATTCACCAACTGTTTCTTGATCCCCCGAATGGCCGGTGTCGGATCCTGGAAATCGGTCAACTGACTCGACGTGTCGTCGTTCAAGTCGCGGAGGAAATAGTTGGGCGGGGTCGTCGGGTCTTCGCGGCGTGTGATGATCACCGGCTTGCGATCGGGCGAACTGCTGGCCATCCCCACGCACTGCTCGTAACTGCCGTCGGCACAACGCCACAGCCTCTCCGTTTCCAATGTCTTCAAGTTCTGTCGGTCAATGAACGGAAGGTTACCCCTGGGCGAGGCCCCGTCACCCGTTCGATAGATCCAATCCCCGTCCTGCAAAGCAATCGAATGCCCCGTTTCGTCACGGACGGACACGATCCGGCCGGGATCGCCATATCGGTCCCGGATGCTTCGATCCATCATCGTTTGCGGAGTCGAACCGGGCGTTTTCAAATCATGCATCTGGGCCCGCACCCAGCGGCGTTCCCGATCGTATTCGGTCGTCAAGAGCATGGAAGGATCGGCAAGGAACGAGACGTCCGATGCCCGGTGCTGCAACTGGACCAGTTCAGCAGGTTCATTTTCAAAGGGTGCTGAAAGGGCGACAATCCGATCCCGAAATTCAGCTTCGGATCGGGGATCGCCACCGTCCAGTGCCTCGGTCCAAATCAAGGTTGCCGCATCCCCCGCTTTCCAATCCACGTTGCGTGGGCCCTGCCGGACTCCCTCGATCGGAATGTTCTCGGCCATCGGGATATCGGCAATCACGCGCCGGGATTTCAGTGGGTCACCGTTCGGTCCACCCAGTTCCCAGACTTCGATCGAGCGGGGAAACGAACGGTAAGTCATCAGGTAGGAAAACGGTTTCTTGATCCGTTCCACCAGCAAATACTTTCCGTCAGGTGAGGAACGGACACGGGAATAAATGGCCGGTTCTCACAGCGGGGTCACCTTCCCGGACAAATCAATCAAAGCGATCTGACTCGTCGCATAATAGGAAAACAGCGCTTCGTCGTGAGGATTGGCCAACAGGTCCTGGTAGGTCCGTGTGGGTGACTTGTTGCCATACGATTCTTGGATATTCGGTCCACTGGGAGTCAGGGAAGCAACCGGTTCCGCGCCTCGGTTCTCGGGAACGATGCGGGCGAGCACCGTCTTGCCATCGGGCATCCAGGAGCTACCACCCGTCACGGTAGAGAGACGGTCGGCCAGCTTGACCGGTTGTTTTCCCAGCGATGGCTGATCACCCGACCGCAATTCGCCAACCGCCCACAACTCGGTCCCCTGATCGGTAACCACCGAATAGGTAAAAGCATCGGAGGCGTGGGACCAGCTCATCGTGGCCAATTTTCCACCCGGCGGCAATTCGATACGGCGCCCCACCTGGGAGTCAGCCATCGAGCGATACGTCAGCCCTCTGTTGTAGCTGGTCCGAAAAGGACCGTTGGCCGCCGGGTCGATTCGCATACCGGCCAATCGCAACATCCGCCTGGAAACATCCTCAATACCGGGCATGGCGGGACGGTCGATCAGCACCGTCCAATTTCGATCCGGGCTGAAACTGACTGACGGTTCCGGATCCGCATCGATAATCTGAACCACCGAGGGTGGGGGTAATTGGTATCCCTGTTGAGCCATCAAGTTCAAAGTGAACGACGGCGACATGATCAGCAGAACAAGTGTCGCAATGAATCCTTGAAAACGCATCCTTTGGCCCTCTGTTTTTTTCTGCATTTTAACGAGATCTGGCTGCCCAGGTGGCCCCGGAAACCAAAATATCGGTTGTCGGAATTTTTTTTTGACGGTATTTTGAAACTAGCATAGCAGAAAAAAAGTTAACTCTATCAGTTCCTGTTTGGCAATATCTGGGCACTTTTCCTCATGTTTCGCTCCTTCCTGGCTTTGATGGTCACCACGCTGACGACCGGGCTTGTTACCGGCCCCTGTCCGGGCAACGACGAAGCAACGCCTACCCTCGAGGATCGGCTCTCATCGGCTGGCCAAATGGTATTGCCACGTCCGGACGGTCCACCGTTAACCCTGACCTGGGGTAGCTCACGCCACCAGGTTTTCTGTTTCGTCGGTTGTGAGTGCCCCTTGGCGCGGCTCTATGGACAGAAATTGAACCTTCTGGCTGATCAATACGCGGAGCAAGGTTTTGATTTTATCGGGGTCAACAGCAACCAGCAGGATACCTTGCAGGAAGTGGGAGAGTATCAGGAACAACTCGGGATCCAGTTCCCGATCGTCAAGGACTACGACAATCGCTTGGCCGATCTCCTATCCGCCCAGCGAACTCCGGAGATCGTTATCGTTTCACCCGATCGGAAAATCGTTTACCGAGGCCGGGTCGACAACCAGTATTCACCTGGCATCGCCCGGGCCGCGGCGACCGAACACGATTTGGCTGCTGCTTTGCGTCAAATCTCCCAGGGAGAACCGGTCAGCCAGCCCAAAACGGTCGTCGAGGGCTGCTTGATCGGTCGCATCCGGAAACCGGCTGAAGGCTCCTCCGTAACTTACGCCAACCAAGTCGCTCGGATCTTGGAACGTCACTGCATCGAGTGTCATCGCGAA
>JAYZCF010000064.1:0-6959 GCA_036338455.1 Planctomycetota bacterium | reverse complement strand
GTCCTGCTCCAGCCTGCGAGTTGCGTCGGCGGGAACCGCGCAGATCAGCTGGAAGTCTTCGCCATCGTACAGGGCGTGTTGCAGGGCGGAAGTCCCGCTGCTGACCGATTGTTCGATGGCACTGGGAGAAATCGGAAGCAGGCGACTGTCGATTTCAAACCCGGTTTGGCTGGCCCGCGCCAGGTGAGCCAGGTCGAGTGCCAAGGAATCCGAAGCATCGGTCGCTGCCGAGATCGGGTAGTTCCGGGCCAGAAATTCTGCCAATACGATTTGGGGTTCAAAATCGCAATGGGCTCCCAAAAGACTCCCGCCAAAAAGACCCGAGACGAAAATCGAATCGCCCGGCTGGCCGCCCTGTTTGGTCCACAGGCTCGTGGTGGTTTCGTCTTGTTTCCAGGGAGTCCCCAGTAGCGTCGCACCCACGACGAGAGGACCGGACCACCGATTCGTGTCACCTCCCACGATCGGAAAATCGAAATGCTTGGGCCAATGTAGCAACCCGTGAACCAAGGAATGAATATCGCTCTCGCTCAGGTGTTGCGGAAGTTGAAGATTTAACAAGGCCGCCAAAGGGTGGCTTCCCATCGCGGCTAAATCGCTCAGGTTCACGCCGATCGCCTTGCGACCAACTTGCTCCAATGTGACCTGCTCGAGGTCGAAATGGGTCCCCTCGGCGATCTGGTCAGTGGTCCAAACGATGGGCTGCCCGGTTTGCAGAATGGCGGCATCGTCACCGATCCCGAGCTGGACCACATCCGCAGGGATGTGGCAAGCCGCTTCGATCCAATCGATGATTTCCTGTTCCTGCATGGCTCGGTTACCGCATTCCGGGTCGGTCAGTTGTGTGGTGGGGCCTCGACGACGAATCGTATAAGCCGTGGACCGCTCATTGTAACACTTGGCAGTCTGACTGTTGAATGCCTGGAATGACGTGTCTGAGCCGTTTCCTGAGGCGCTGGCATGAAAAAAAGCCGCCACGCGAACGTGGCGACTTTTCGTGATGAACCTTCGAGGCACGGCGCGGAATTCGCAGCAGCCCTGCACTACCGTTTCTGCGAAGCCGAGGCTATTCGCATCTGACCCCAAAAAGGTTCTTGTTCTCTTAAGATGTAAAACATGAAGTTCTGTCGATTCTTGACATCCGGTTGTCGCAGGATGTATTCCAGATTTTCTACAGTTTCCGTCTTCCAGCCGTGCATGGCTACCAGAATATCCCCCTCGAGAATCCCCTCCTGTTCGGCGGGGCTGCCGCGACGTACTTCAATCACGCGTAAGCCACGTCGGTAATTGGGATGGCGGTTGGCCATTTCACTTTCGGTAACCGGTGCGACGGTAACGCCCAAGGAGTCCCAGCCGATCCGACTGATGGTCTGTGTATTCTTAGCCAGAACCAGTTGGACAGTTCGGGGGCCGTTCGGTTGAGCGATATCGAGTGTCAGGGCACTGTCAGCTGGCCGATCGACCAAGGCACACTGGAGGTCAAGACAGCGGACGACTTTTTGGTCGTCGATTCGGGTGATCACATCTCCTTCCGCCAGGCCGAGTCCCGCTGCGGGACTGTCCGGTTGGATCTCGTCGATCACCAATTGCGGTTGGTGGTCTTGGTAAACGGTCCTTGTGACCAGGCCGTGGACCACTTGTTCGGCTCCCACGCTCTGCATCAACTCGGAGGCAATTTTCATGGCGTCGTTGGCCGGGATGGCAAAAGCGATCCCTTGCGCGCCGATTCGGACAGCGACATTGATCCCGATCATCTTGCCTTCGAGGTTGAGTAGCGGGCCGCCCGAATTGCCCGGATTGATCGGGGCATCGGTCTGGATCAGATTTCGATAGATCTGGTCGTCGTTGACCTGGACCGTGCGTCCCAATTGGCTGATGATTCCCACGGTGACCGTATGCTCGTAACCGTAGGCGTTGCCAACGGCGGCCACCGTCTCGGCCAGCATCAAATCGGACGATGTGCCGATCTCGATGGTCTTCAGTGGTCGGTCGGTTTTTATTTTCAGGATCGCCAAATCCGTTTGGGGGTCATGGGCGATCAATTCTCCGGTCGTCTGCTGGCGATCCGCAGTGGTGACTTGGATCTGCTGGACGCCATCCACAACGTGGTAATTCGTCAACACGTAACCACGCGGGTCGATAATCACGCCGGTGCCCATCCCATTGACCTGCTTGACCGTGTCGCTCGTCAGGCTGGATGCGTCAGAGCTGACCGTTTTCCGCCCACGTAGGTTGACGACGGCGGCTCGCCCATTGGCTACCGCTTTGACCAACGGCGTCTCACGCTCCTGGCCTGGGGCCATGGACGTGGGCACCAGCAGGAGCAGGGCACCAAGTGACAGCAGCAACAGCTGGGTCTTATAGCTGCGACGTGAAGGCATACGGGTTCGCTTTGGCTTCTATGGGTCATCGTCACCCGCGGTCGGCTGGCCTGGGTCGCGCAGACGGACGGGTGAATTGGGTACAATGCTCTTCTTCGGAAGCCGGTTGACGATGCGTTGAAAGTGAGCGTCGGAATCGGAAAACCTTAACTAGGTTACCGGAAGAGTTTTTCGAATTTTCACAAGCAGTGTGAAGCGAAGGAAAACCGAGAAAAAAACGAGAGGGAGAGAACGAAAGTGATAGCGTTTTGCCCGATCCCGGTCCGGGTCTTTTTTGGTCGGAATCAGTGAGGGAGACGAGTTTCTTTAAAGCTGGTTGGCATCGACCTCGTCTCTCGAAACGGCGTTCAGGAATCGAGACGCAGCCATTGAGGCAGGCGGATGACATTCCCCTCCGGATCGACGGCGGCGACCGTCGTTTCGCCACTGACAATCAATTCGCCGTCGAGCGTCAAATCGTAGGCGTGTTGTATCCGGACCCCGCGGGATCGCTTGATACGCGTCGTCAACAACAGGAGGTCGTCGTAACGGGCACCAGCAAAAAACTGGCATTTCAGGTCGACCACCACGAGCATGAGACCCGTCGCTTCCAGTTCCCGATAGGTGATGCCGCTGGCCCGCAGCATCTCCACTCGTCCAATTTCGAAGTATTTCACGTAATTGGCGTGGTGGACCCGCCCCTGGGCGTCCGTCTCCTGGTAGCGGACACGAATTTCGGTCTGATGTTCCCTCGGTACGGAAATTGGCGGATTGACGTTAGACATGTGATTTTTTACGTTTTTTAACTTTTGACTGGGGTACAATAACGCCCGAAATAACACGAGTTCGGCAGCCCGACAATACGAGATAGGACGTTAACTTAACTTTTTCTGATGAGAAATCCATGAGCTATGGTGACGACTCCGACTCCGCGGTTGAATTTGACACGATGCGAGGACGAGATTACCCCACCCTTCGACAATTTACGGTTTTCCTGGAAAACCGCATCGGGATGCTGCTAGAGATGCTCCGGCGATTCGAGAACACCCCCTCTCGAATTGTCGCCATGAATATTATCGATTCAACTGAGTGCAGTATCGTCCGGTTTGTTCTGACGCACCCAGAGCAGGGCCGTGAAATTCTGGAGCGGGCTGGTTTGGCGATGATCGAACACGATTTGATTGGCGTCCAGCTCCCCCCCTCTACGCAACCATTGGTTTCGGTTTGTGCCGCTCTCCTGCACGCCGAGGTCAACCTGATCCAGACCTACCCGCTGTTGGTCCGCCCCGAGGGTGAAAACACGGTGGTGGCGTTGATGGTCGATAACGTGGAGCTCGGGCAACGGACATTGCTATGTGAAGGCTTTGAACTGGTCACGGAAAATGACCTGTTGGACATGATCTAATCGGCTGGGCCAGGGACCTGGCGCGCGGCCAGGAAAACCAGAGGGTCGCTGTTTTAATTTCTCCTTTCTGAAAAATAATTCCATGACGATTCGAGTCACTTGTCCAACCTGTCACAAACGTTTTGACGTGAGCGATAAGTATGCGGGCAAGGAGGGCCCTTGCCCGAGCTGTAAAACGATCATTAAGATTCCGGACAAAGAAGACGAAGTTGTCATTCACGCTCCGGAGCATTCGGGGCCAAAGGATTCTGCCGGCAAGTCGACGCTGGCCCCTCTTGTGCGGGACGAGACCTCCCTGTCCGGCGTCCAGATCACCTTGATCTGCGTGACGGTGATCGGGTTTTTTATCGGGTCCTTAATCGTGCGATTGATGGTGGCCGAACCTGCCAAACTTTCGTGGCTGCTGCTCGCCGTCGGTGCGCTGTTTATTTCGGTCCCCACGGTTTTCGCTGGCTATACGTTTCTGCGCGATCAGGAACGTGGTCGGTTCACCGGCCAGGAGCTGAGTTTGCGAGTGGCCATTTGTTCCGTGTTGTACGTCGCACTTTGGGGTCTATTCCCCTTGGCTGAATACGCGTTTGATGGATACAGCCTTGGGGCTTGGATTGCCGCGGGCGTCGGTATGATGGCCGTGGGTGGGGCGGTTGGGATGCTGTCCCTCGACCTCGACTACCTGATCGGACTGCTGCATTTTGGGATGTATTTCGGTGCTTGCATGCTGGCCCGCGTGATCGTGGGTGTGGGGGTCTTTCCCGGAACGGGTGAGGGGGCAGGGCAACTCAATTCCACCACCATCAGTGCGCTCTGGCCAAACCTCCAGCCGTTCCTTGACACGGTGGGGATCGGTTGATCCCCCCGGAGTGATCCTTTGATGGAAGCAATCTCTGAAATTCCGGAACTGCTGGCACTGGAGTGCCCTCCTCATGTAATGAGAATTCCGGACCAGATCGATGTGCCGTTCACCGCCCGCGTCAAACGGTTGGTCGATTCGGCGGCGTTTCGGCGGCTGGCCCATCTTCCTCAGTTAGGTTTAGTATCACTGGTTTACCCGGGGGCAACACACAACCGTTTTGAACATTCCTTGGGAGTCTATCGCAACACCTTGCTGTTCGTCCGTCAACTGAACCGGGTTGGGGCACTGACCGTGGTTAGTGTGCCGCAGATTGAGGCCCTGCTCCTGGCGGCCTTGTTCCACGACATCGGCCACTGGCCGTTCTGTCACCCGATCGAAGACCTGGCCATCCCGGGGATCCCCTCACACGAAACGGTCGCAGCCCGGTATATCCAAGGGGAAGAGCTGAGTGAATTGATCACCAGCGACTGGCAAGCGACGCCCGAGGACGTGATCAATCTCCTGGTCGGATCAGCCGACTCGGTGCCCACGCGGATTATGCAGTCGATCCTTTCTGGGCCAATCGATGTCGATAAGCTGGACTACCTTTACCGGGACAGCCTACATGCCGGTGTGCCGTACGGTCGAAATTTCGATGCGCCGCGACTGATCGGCAGTCTCGTGTTGAATCGGGCGGGAGATGGGATCGCGATTACGGGCAAGGGGAGGACGGCGGCCGAGTTGATGGTCTTTGCCCGCTACGTAATGTTCAGTGAAGTCTACTGGCATCACGCTGTTCGCAGCGCCACAGCGATGTTCCAACGCGCCTTTTACGACTGGTTTGCCGCGCGGGGTGGGGCGGATCTGGGGGACTGGATCGGGGACGACGAAGTCGCCTTGTTGCAACGGATGACGGCCGCGGGATCGCCTGGCTCGAGTTGCCAACTCCTGGATCGACTGTTTGGCCCTCGCCGAATCTTGCACAAACGGTGGGTCAGCTTCAGTTGCTTCGAAAACGAACCAGCCTACCGGCAGATCGCTCAGCAGCCGTACGCCTGGTTGGTCGCATGTGGCGGACGTTTGGCCGAATTGCTGGCCCGCGAGACGGGGGAAGCGATCGAGCCGTGGGAAGTCATGGTCGATGCCCCGCCTGTCGGTTTGGAGGTCCAATTCCAAGTGGAGGTCGCCCAGCGAGAGCCGGGACTGTTTCGCCGGCTGGGGGATATTTCACCGGTCGTCAACACATTGGCCAAACAACAATTTGATGATTTCGTCAAACAGGTGCGGGTATTTGTCAGCCCTCGTTTGCAGGCGGTCGTGGGCCAACTGGACGGACAGCAATGGCTACTTCGAGCGGCCGACCGTTGTGACTAAAAGGGCCCTTTCTCCTCAAGGTTTCGGCCCCTAAACGCCAGTGAGGCGTTCCGATTTACCCTTTGATTCACTCCTCTACTAACGAATCAGTGCCAGCAAATCATGGGCGAACCGAAGATTCCCCTGCTTGTTCGCTTACTCAAACAACGTTCTGATACGGCGTTGACCGCACCCGTTGGCTTGTGACGGGCTGTCTGAAGGCGGGGCGGATTGCCGCCTCTCGAGAAAGCGACATCCGGTTCCGTTGTCCGAGTGGGAAAAAGGATCGATCATGAAACCAAAAGGTAGGAACACGAAATTTGACCGAAGGGAATTTGTTGGCACGTCGATGACCGGCTTGTCCGCGCTTGCTTGTCCTGCGTTTATCAGTTGTCGCTCGCCTAACGCAAAACTGGGGGTTGGCTTGATCGGTGTTGGAGGCCGGGGGCGGGCGCACGTACAGGCTTGCGCCGGCGAAGATATCATCGCCCTCTGCGACGTGAATGAGAATAGCCTGAAGGGAGCCCAACAGATTGCGCCCCAGGCTCGGACCTACCGAGACCTGCGAAAGTTCTACGAGAAACTGGACGACATCGACGCGGTCGTCGTCTCTACCTCGGAACACACGCACGCCTTTGCCACCCTGCCAGCATTGCAGGCCGGGAAACATGTTTACTGTGAAAAACCTTTGACACGCGACGTGCATGAATGCCGCATCATTACCGAAGCGGCCGCCCGAGCCGGGGTGCAAACCCAGATGGGGACTCAGATTCATGCGGGGCAGAACTACCGCCGCGTGGTCGAATTGGTCCAGTCCGGGGCGATTGGCCCTGTCCATGAAGTTCACACCTGGGTGAACCGGGCCTGGGGTTGGCAGTCAGCTGAGGACGCCAAGCGGAACCGGGACCTGATATCGACCCAGGAAACGCCCCAGGATGCACAGCCCGTCCCCGATATCCTGGATTGGGATCTATGGCTTGGTCCCGCGCCCGCCCGGCCGTTTCACTCG
>JAYZCF010000063.1:0-14714 GCA_036338455.1 Planctomycetota bacterium | reverse complement strand
CAGTTCAGTCAGCCTGTGAGTGGGTTAGAGAGAGCTGGGGGCAGTAAAGAACGACTACTTGATACTTAGCGTTTTCAAAATCCGGTTCGCCAAGTTCTCCGAGTTGTTGGAGATACGACTCAGCAACCGGGTCAACCGCATCCAGAGATGAAATTCGCCGATGCTGAAATCCGCATCGTGAGCATAAAGTTTTTTCAGCAGCTGCGCCTGGACCAAATCGGCCTGGTGTTCAGCGTAGGCCACTTCATGAGCCATGGCGCGAATTCTCTCTCCGCCCGGCCCACCGAAACCGCTGTCAATCAATTCGTCCAACTGGGCAATCATCTGCTCGACACCGGCAAAGGACTGCAAATTGAATTCAATGAACTTCTCCAGGTCCTCACGGAAATCATCAAAAATCGGCAGCTTCTTCATCGTCATGACGACGCACAGATCTTCGGCCGTGTCGGCCAGGCTATCTTGTAGGGCAACGATTTCCAAAATCTCCGAACGATCGATCGGCATAAAAAAGCGGCGGATCAGCCGGTTGCGGATATCGTCTTTGATCTGGTCGGCCTGATGCTCCAGGCTCGAGACCTGTTGGTACATCTCTTCCAGTTCATCAAACCGCCCCTGTTGCATTGCATCCAAGGCTTCAGTCAACTTGTTAACACATTTGGCAACTTGACTCATGTGCAATTGAATCTGGCCGAACGGGGAACTCCCGAACAATTTGCCGATGGTACTCATTGAGTCAGGCTCCTGAAAAACCGAAATTAAGGAAGTGTTGAGCACCATGTTAAGAAATGGTTAATATATTGTTAAGCCCCGACTTCGAGAGTCGATTTGTCCGTCATAGTGACCCGTATGGATGATCTGGAAAAACGGCCAATGAACAAGATTCCCAAGGCTTTGCGGAAATTTCTGCTGGGATACCTGCTCCTGCATTTCCTGGCGGCGGCGTTGCTGGTCTGGATCCTGACCTCCTTGGTACGCGAGCGGATGATCGCCGATGCCCGCCTGCGAATGACGGCCATGTCTCAGATCTTGATCGAGCATATTGGTGACCTGGACCAAGGATTTCAGGACGAGACTCTGCCCCAGCATCTGAAAACACTCGGAATGAAAACCGGGTACCGCTACACCCTGATCACAGCCGACGGAATCGTGACCTGTGATTCGGACACAGGTACCGAGGACACCGGATTCCACGGGGACCGCCCCGAGGTGATGGATGCTGAACGTCACCGGTTGGGGTTCTCGGAGCGATACAGCAAGACCTTGGAAAAGCCAATGATGTACCTGGCCCTGCCGTACGAGCCGGGCCGGAACGCATCCCGCGGGTCCGACAGGACCACCGGGTATGTCCGAGTCGCCATTCCGGCCGTCTCGATTAACGACGCCATCGGTTCCTTGCAAGCCTACGTCTGGATTTTCACTTTTTTCGTCAGCGGCCTGACCGCGTTGATTATGTCCATCTTCGCCTCCCGGACGTTGCAACCGCTGAACCTGTTCTCCCGTGCCGCCAAACAGATCGGTGAGGGCAGTTACGATGCGGCCCCATCCATGCTCGGTCGCGCCGATGAATGGGGGCTTTTGGCCGAAGCGTTTCGAACGATGCAGCAGGAACTGGAAAAACGAGAAGTCGGCCTGGTGAAAAACAGCGCCCGGCAAGAAGCCGTGCTGGGCAGCATGATTGAAGGGGTGATTTCTGTCGAACCTGACGAGACGGTGATGCTGGCCAACCGGGCGGCCTGCCGCATGCTCAACATGGAAGCGACGGAACTGGTCGGACGTAAACTACTGGACGTTGTGAGGGTCACGGAATTGGCCAGCGCGATCGAAGAAGCCCGCAAAAACGACTATTCCAAGACCGAATTCCAAACCTTGTCGCCCAACCGGAAAACGATCAGCGCCCGTGTGTCGGTTCTCACGCCAACCGCCGAGGTAGAGCCGGGGCGACAGTCAGGCCTGGCCATTGTCCTGCACGATATCACCGAACTCCGACAACTGGAGACGATGCGGCGTGACTTTGTGGCCAACGTCTCACACGAGTTGAAAACACCCCTATCTTCCATTCTGGCCTATGCCGAAACCTTGCGGCTGGGAGCCCTCGATGACAACACCCTGAACCTCCAGTTCGTAGAGCAGATCGAGGACCAGGCACACGTGTTGAACCAGCAGATCGCGGACCTGTTACAATTGGCCAGGGTGGAATCCGGTAACGAGGTATGGGAATTCATGCCGGTCGACATCAACGACGTCTGCGCGGCCTCGATTCGGCAATTCGACTCGGCAGCCAAAAAACAGAAAATCGAACTGCGCTTTGAACCGGATAAGACCCGGCCAATGGCTTACGTGGACACCGACGGCTTGTTGACGATCGTCAACAACCTGGTCAGCAATGCGATCCATTACACGCCCGAGGGAGGTCGCGTGACCCTGTCTACCTCGCACGAGCACGATCACGTCCTGGTCGTGGTCGAGGATTCCGGGATTGGGATTGCGCCCGAACATCACGCCAGGATCTTTGAGAGATTTTACCGAGTCGACAAGGCAAGATCGCGGGACAAAGGTGGTACCGGCTTAGGTCTGGCCATCGTCAAACACATGGTGCAGTCGTTTTCCGGCTCGGTCGAACTGGAAAGTCAGCTCGGTCGTGGCACGACGTTTCGCGTCATCCTGCCCCGCCATTCCGAACCGCTCTAACAAACCGCTCTAACGGTCCGCATACCTCAAAGGACTCAACAGCCCGGGCAGCAACCCCGGGCGCCTCGGCGACGACGAGATGCCGATATGAGCCAAACCTGTCCGCTGCGAACCGCAAAGGCCCCAGAGAACCCCAGCCAAGCTGTTTTCCCTAAAAATGAAGGGCTTTCAGCGCCAGGGAAACGAAGACCGCGACCGAAATGGGCGTCAATTTTTAAGGTAATTTTAAGCCAACTTTAAGTTTTCTTAATCTCTCTTCACATTCGCTTCTGCTTCTGTTCGCATACCGGCTCAACGCTTTGATTCCATAAAAACTCTGAACATACAAAACGATGAGGTACGCAAACGTGAATTGCCCAAAGCACATTACCTGGAGCTGCTGCGCCGCCGTTATGATGATTGCTTTGACCGGTTGCAGTAAGTCTTCTTCACCCGAAGCAAAAACAACCCCACCCGCTAATACACCGAGCGCCACAACGTCTGACCCGGTAACCAATCCGGGCTCGCCCCTGGAAACGGCCCGCCAGACTTGGGCTCAGGCACAGTCCAACGACGAACTGAAGGGAGACATCAAGGTCGACGGCTCGAGCACGGTTTACCCGATCACCGAGGCGGCGGCAGCCTCCTTCAAGAAACTGTTCCCCAATGTAAACACTACCGTAGGCAAATCGGGAACGGGTGGTGGCTTCAAGCGGTTCCAGACAGGCGAAACCGACATTTCGGATGCGTCTCGACCGATCAAGGATAAAGAGTTCCAAGCCTGCCAGGAGAAAAGCGTTTCTTTCATCGAGATTCCTGTTGCCTATGATGGCTTGACGATTGTCGCCCACAAGGACAACGATTTCCTCGACACGCTGACGGTGGATCAGCTCAAGACCATTTTCCTGGCCGATAAAGCGGCCAAGACCTGGAAAGACGTCAACCCGGATTGGCCGGCAGAGGAAATCAAGGTCTTCGCGCCGGGAACCGATTCAGGGACGTTTGATTATTTTAAAGAGGTCATCGCTGGCAAAGAAGGTTCGATTCGAAGCGATATGTCGACCAGTGAGAATGATGATGTCCTGGTCAACGGGGTGGCGGGAGACGAATTCGGCATCGGTTTCTTTGGGGCCGCCTATTACTTCCAGAACATGGACAAACTGAAAGCGGTCAAAGTCGTTAATCCGGCGACCGACAAGGCAGTCCTGCCAACGGCTGAGACCATCGAAAACGGCAGCTACGCACCCTTCAGCCGCCCTCTGTTTATTTACGTGAACAAAGAGTCCATCAACAAGCCTCAGGTTGAGCAATTTGTTGATTTTTACATCGCCAAAGCCGCCGACTTCTCGAAGGAGGTTGGCTATGTCGCATTGCCCACCTCAGTTTATGAGGCTGGTCTCGAGAACTTCATCTCCGAGAACGTGGGTACGCATTACTTGACCGCAGAGATGGAAAAACGGTCAGGCCCTGTCACGGAGGTTTACAGCAAGGACAACCTGGTCAAGTAGCTACAAGAGGCGCTAACTTAAGTGGCCAATACGGAGCATCCAATCTTGAAACCGACTGAGCCGAATCGCCGATTCGGCTTCCGGTCGCTCCGTGGCATTTACACTCGTGAGTGGGGAGTCAAATCCCTGTTGGCCGCCTGTGCTCTGCTCTCTGTTTTGACCACGCGGGCGATCGTGGTGGTCCTGTTTACCGAAGCGACCCGGTTTTTTAATTCGGATCGTGTCGTGTGTGATGGTGTTTACGTGGCCACATCGACACCCGAAACGGCCGGGGACGTCGTCCACTGCCCGGAATGCGGTGCCAGCCATGTCCTCCCCGCGCCGGTGACGTTTTACGATTTCATTACCGGCACCGAGTGGAATCCGCTGATTGGAAAAGAGACGGATAAAAAATTCGGTGTCTGGGCCCTGATCTCCGGGACGCTCATCGTCAGTCTGATTGCGATGCTGGTGGCCATCCCGCTCGGCTTGATCACGGCGATTTACCTGAGTGAATATGCCCATCCACGGGTCAGATCCCTGTTGAAACCGACGCTGGAAGTGCTGGCCGGGATCCCGACCGTGGTCTACGGTTTTTTTGCCTTGATGGTCATTACGCCCGGATTGCAGTTCTTCCACGACGGCTTCAATACGTTCAATGCGACCGCGGCGGGGCTGGCGGTCGGGATCCTCTGCTTGCCGATTGTCAGCTCGTTGGTGGAAGATGCTCTGCAAGCCGTTCCCCGCTCCCTGCGGGAAGGCGGGTATGGAATGGGCGCTACCAAGTTTGAGGTCTCAACCAAGATCGTTGTCCCGGCCGCTCTCTCAGGGATCATGTCGGCCTTCCTGTTGGCGATTTCCCGCACTGTAGGAGAAACGATGATCGTCGCCCTGGCCGCCGGCAGCCGCCCCCACCTGACAATGGATCCGCGGGATGATACCCAGACCATGACCGGCTGGATGGTCCAAATGGCCCTGGGCGATAACTCGAACTTCGACATGACCTACCTCTCGATGTACGCCGTGGCAACCGTCCTGTTTGTGATCACGATGTCGTTGACCATATCGGGCAACATGGTACGGAACCGTTTTCGGGAGGAGTACCAATGACTCAAGCCGGCTCCCACCCACTCAGCACCTTGGCGGATCGAATCCAACCCCGCGATCGCACCTTGCTGGACAAGTCGTTCCGCTGGTTTTGCATCGCGACCGCTTCGACTTCGATCATGATCCTGGCGGTGCTGCTGGTCGCCGTGTTCTACCTGGGAATCGACTCGCTGAACTGGAATTTCATGACCCACTACCCCGAGCCCAACGCGGCCGAAGCCGGACTCGGCCCGGCCCTGTGGGGAACGATCTGGGTCTGCATCGTCTGTGGCGTGTTTGCCCTGCCGATCGGGGTAGCGACCGCCGTGTTCCTGGAAGAGTTCAAGCCTTCCAACAAATGGCTGCTCAAGTTTCACGGTTTTATCCAGCTCAACATCAACAACCTGGCAGGTGTACCGAGTGTGGTCTACGGGATTCTCGGCCTGACCCTGTTTGTCTCCATGGCCGGCCTGTTTGGCACCCCCAATGAACCATTTGTTTCGGTGGGAGTCCGTTATTACGATCAATTTTTCACGGCCGGGCAAAAGTCACTTCGCATCCCGATTGACGACCCCTCCCAACCCAACACGATTGCCGAAGCGGGAATGCGGGCTTTGAACTCGGACAATGAATGGGTCGACGTCAACGTCGTCGATTCACGTCGCGACCTCCCCCGCTCCCTGGAGGAACGCCGCTACGCGATCGTCAAAGGGAAATCATCGGGGCGCATCGAGGATGGCAGCTTCTATTACTTCCGCATCCCCTTTGGCCGAAGTGTTCTAGCCGGTTCGTTGACCCTCATGCTCGTAATCCTGCCCATCGTCATCATTTCCACACAGGAAGCGTTACGGGGAGTCCCCCAGTCATTACGGGAAGCCGGACTGGGGCTCGGATCTACCAAGTGGCAAGTTGTTCGCAACATCACCTTGCCGGCCGCCATACCGGGAATCATGACCGGCTCCATTCTCTCCATGAGCCGCGCCATCGGCGAAGCGGCGCCGATCCTGATCCTGGCCGGCGCTATTTTCCTGACCAACAATCCGGGCAGCTTGATGGACGATTTCACGGTGCTGCCCTTGCAGATCTTTGATTGGGCCGGCAGGCCCCATAAAGAATTCCATCACCTGGCCGGTGGCGGTATCCTAGTGCTACTGGCCATCCTGTTTGTATTCAACTTGACGGCCGTCCTGATACGGCAATTCACACAAAAGAACTTAACTTAACCTAGGCATGGCCGGAGAACGATGACAATTCATATGAATCCCGAAGAACCTGTTTCGCTCTCGAAGAAACCGACTGGTTTCATGGCAGTAGACACCGACAGTCATTCGGCCGAGGCGCCCGCCACCATGATCGAGATGGGTTCGTTTTCTGCCTGGTACGGCGACTTCCAGGCCCTCGACAATCTTGACCTGGAGATCCCCGAGAAGCGCGTCACGGCGTTCATCGGCCCCAGTGGATGCGGCAAGAGTACCTTGTTGAAATGGATCAACCGGATGAACGACGTCGTACCGACGGCACATGCATCCGGCCGTCTCTGTTTGCCGGATATCGATATTCTCTCCCGCACCACCGACGTGGTGGCCCTCCGCCGGCGGATCGGGATGGTCTTTCAAAAACCGAACCCCTTTCCCAAGTCGATTTACGACAATATCGCCTTTGGACCCCGCCTGCATTACACAGGCCTGCGTCGCAGCGATCTGGACAACCTGGTGGAATGGTCACTCAAGAAAGCAGCCCTCTGGGATGAAGTGAAGGACCGGCTGAACCAGTCCGCCCTGGGCCTCTCGGGCGGGCAACAGCAACGGCTCTGCATCGCTCGCGCCATCTCGATCGGCCCGGAAGTCCTCCTGATGGACGAGCCGTGTTCGGCACTCGATCCGGCATCCACCTCGCGCATCGAAGACCTGATCTACGAACTGAGAAAGCAATACACGATCGTGATTGTCACCCACAATATGCAACAGGCAGCCCGCTGCAGCGATCAAACCGCTTTCTTTTTTGAAGGCCGCATCATCGAGGCTGGGCCAACCCGAGAACTGTTCACCCGGCCAAGGGAAAAGCAGACCGAGGATTACGTCACAGGCAAATTTGGTTAAACGGATACTGAACATGTCAAAACATCTGGAACGGGATGTCAAGAAAATCCACAAGCAACTGATGAGCCTGTTTGCCATCGTGGAACAAATGATTGACAACGCCGCTCGGGCTCTCTGTGAAAAGCGGGTCGACTTGGCCCAGGAAGTGATCGACTGCGACTCCCAGGTCGATTCGATGGAAGTCGAAATCGAGGAAGAGTGCTTGAAGATCCTGGCCCTGCACCAACCGGTCGCAGCCGACCTGCGACGATTGACCACCGTTCTCAAGATCAATGTGGAACTGGAACGGATGGCCGACTTGGCCTGCAACATTGCCGAGCGGGCTGAATGCCTGCACAGCTATGCCTACTTCCCGATCCCCGATCAAATGCCGGAAATGGTTCGCCAAGCCACCATGATGGTGCGCATGACACTCGATGCGTTTGTCGACTCCGACGCAGAGCTCGCCAAGAAAGTGATCCAGTGCGACGATGCCGTGGATGAGAGCAACCTGGTGATCATTTCCGAGCTGAAGGATCTGATCAAACAGGATTCCAGTTTGACCGAACCCGCCCTGCACTGCTTCTCCGCCTCTCGCCATATCGAACGGATCGCCGACCTCGCAGAAAACATTGCGGAAGATGTGATCTACCTGGTGGATGGGGAAATCATTCGTCACCGACATGGTGTTTTTATTCCAGAGAACCTTTAACCAACCCGTTTATAGTCAATGGCAAAAACCAGTATTCTTATCGTTGAAGACGACCGCTCACTCGCCCGGGTGCTCGAATACAATCTGACCAATGCGGGTTACGAAACATACCTGTCCACCGACGGTCAGGACGCGATCAATACGGCGCGATTGAAGCTGCCCGATTTGATCGTCTTGGACCTGATGATCCCGGTGATTGACGGCTTGGAAGTCTGCCGGCAACTTCGGGCGTCCGAAGCGACCTGCCAAACCCCAATCCTGATGCTGACGGCTAAGGGCGAAGAGTCGGACCAGCTGGTCGGATTTTCCCTCGGCGCCGATGACTATGTCGTCAAACCGTTTAGCGTTAAGATCTTGCTGGAAAGGATCAAGGTCCTGTTGCGTCGCAACAGCCCAGCCCGACAAAGTGGCACGGATCTGATCACCTGTTCCGGGGTAACGATCGATCGGATCAAGCATCGTGTCTCGATGGAGGGTCAAGCTGTCGACCTGACGCCGAGTGAATTCCGCTTACTCGACACGCTGATTCGCCAGCCGGGCCGCGCCTTTGACCGGAGCGAACTGATCGACGCGGCCCTGGGCGCCGACACGCTCGTGCTGGAACGGACAATCGATGTCCATATCCGCTCGCTGCGCAAAAAACTGGGCGAGGAAAATAAGCTGATCCAGACCGTGCGCGGGATCGGCTACCGTTTCCGGGAGAGCAGTTAATCGGCCGGGATCGAACCTGGGCGGGGCTTCGGCAGCACCCGGCCAGCGGCCGAAACGGGCTTTCTGCCGGTCGAATCGGCCTTGCCTGCCCAATCGAGTTTTTCTAAACTACTGGCTCATCAGACGATATTCCCCTGTAGCTCAGTTGGTAGAGCGAGCGGCTGTTAACCGCTTTGTCGTAGGTTCGAGTCCTACCGGGGGAGCTCGTGGTGAAGTCCATTCATCACATCCACCATCAAGGCCCGCCAATGGCGGGTCTTTTTTCATGTTATGACTTAATGGTCTGCTCATCGACATTTACGGTTTGTTTTACGGATCACTTTGCTTGGTTGACACATGTCCATGCTGACTAAATCGATGATTTGCCTGCGAGTGATTGTCTCGATCCAATGTTTTGGGGCGGCGGGGAAGTATCTGGTAAGCGCAAGGGAGCAGGAGAGCAGCCTTTATGGACTACTCTTCTTTGACTGGGGTTGGGATGAGTCAACGGCCCAGTCCCTGGATGACACCGGCGCCGGGCTCTGTTTGGTCGCAGCCATCCTGTTCGGCTTGACAGCCTGCTTCAACCTGCTGGGAAACCGCAGGGCATCGGAAGGATTGCCCCCACGCTGGCTGACCTGGCTGGAATTTCCGATCCTGATTTTCGTGGCGGGCTGGTTTTTGACCCTGGCCTGGGCCGAAATGATGCGGGGCGGCGCCTACACCGAATGGGCCATTGCCGAGCAGGCCGTTCGATTCATGGTCCCCCTGGCTTTGGCAATCGGTTTACTCGTTCGCGAGCCAGTTCATTCCAAACGCTTCAGCCGTACCATTGCCTGGATGCTGCAAATCTCCGTGGCCGCCACGTTTGCCGTGCATGGCTGGAAGGCAATCGCCGGTTACGGTCCGTTTGTCGATCTGATTCTTCTGAGCGATTCCCTCCCGTGGGTCAGCAACATGTCACAAGCCTTCGCTGAACGGTTGCTGTGGGGAATCGGCTGGATCGATATTGCCTTGGCCGCGCTGATCGTTGGGGTTCGCTGGCGATGGGTCGCCCTGTATATGGCGTTTTGGGGATTTTTGACCGTCACCAGTCGAGTCGTGGCCCTGGGCCTGGTGGCTTGGCCCGAATCGCTGATCCGCATCGCCATGGGGGGGGCCCCGCTCGGTTTGTTCTTTTTGTTTCAACGACTCAGACGGGTTAAGATGACAGAGAGCGAGTCCTCCTCCGAAGTTTGCGAAGAAAGTGGTGTTTGATGAACAAGTTCAGGCTGCAATCGGCAGTGTTTGTAGCAGTGATTGTAACGATGCTTGTGTTGATGGCCGGGCTGACCGGTGGCGTCGCCCAGGCACTTTCCGGTTCTACCTCCCAAGCTGAGGTGTCGGAGCCGCTTCATCTGCGCGTGATCTGGACCGAGGACCCTGCAACCAAGGCACGCATTTCCTGGTCTACCGAAGGTCGCCCCGCCCAAACGTTCCTCAAGTTGATCGGGCCCGATGCGAAAGAACGCAAACTCGTTCCCCAGTCAGGACTTTTTGAGGGTTCCGATCCGGAGCTCTACTACCACCATGTCGATGTTCGTGATCTGCAACCCGGCACGCCTTACAAGTTCGAGGTGATCTGCGACGGGAAAAAATCGGCCCGCTTGTATTTCGTTACCGCGCCTGGCCGAGATGTTCCTTTCAGCCTGTTGCATGGGGGGGATTCCCGCACGGACCACGCCAATCGACGCAAGGTCAATCAGATGATGGCCGATTTGGTGACGAAGTCTTATCAGAACGAAGATCCGGCAGACAATATTATCGCCTTGGCTCATGGCGGAGATTTTGTAAACAACGGAGACAATTTGGGGCAATGGAAGGCGTGGCTCAGCGACCACCAATTAACGATCGGGCCCGACGGCCGCGTCTTGCCGGTGATCCCGACTCGCGGAAATCATGACCAAAGCGAATTGTTCAACCAGGTTTTCGGATTTCCGCCCAAAGATAAAAATTACTATGCCATCAACTTGAACCCGGTCGTCCGCTGGGTCACGCTGAATACGGAAATCAGCACCGCCGGCGATCAGGCCAAGTGGCTGGGCAAGGAACTGAAAGCTTCCCGACCCAAACATCGCTGGCTCGTAGCGCAGTATCATCGCCCCGCCTACCCGGCCGTGAAAACGCCCGGAACGGCATTGCAAAGCTGGGTCCCCGTGTTTGAAAAACATGATGTGGACCTGGTTTGCGAGGCCGATGGGCACAACATCAAACGGACAGTTCCCATTCGCGGGAATGTCCAGGACGCAACGGGTGTGGTTTACATCGGCGAGGGAGGTTTGGGGGTCGCGCAGCGGACCCCAAAAACCGATCGCTGGTACCTGCAGCCCCCGGGGATGGCCAGTTCGGCCAGCCACGTTTTTCAATTGACGTTTCATTCGGACCGTTTGGAAACCCGCTGCATCTGCCTCGATGGCACGATCGCAGACCAATTCGAACTGCAGCCGCGGAAGATTGAAAAGGTGCAGGCCTTTTTTGTCAGCGGTGACCCGCAATATTTAGCCGAGAATGCGGCCGAACCAACCAAGCTGGATCCGTATTCCGCAGAAGCGAATCAACGATTCCTGGAATTGCTCAAAAAGATGCCCGGCAAATCGATTCCCGAGACGCAGGGCGGAGGCTCGGTCAGCAAGCAAATTAAAGGGATGGTAGTCACGGGTGATCTGATCGATAGCGCCGATAAATCGGGCGGGAACTATCTCCAGATGCAACGCTTTGAATGGGATCGCTATAAAAAAGATTATGGCCTGACGGGGGAAGAGGATGGACTCCCCTACCCTGTCTACGAGTTACATGGCAATCACGACGGTCCCCAGGGCGATACGTTCATCGTCGAGGACATTATCGCCCGCAACAAAACTCGACCGGGACTGGTCAATGTTTCCGAAAACGGTCTGCATTACAGTTGGGACTGGGGGCCCCTGCACCTGGTCTGTCTCGGGATTTTTGTCGGTGCCGGGGATGAGCGACGTGAAGAATTTCATTATGCCCCGCGGCAGAGCCTCGAGTTTTTAAAGGAAGACCTGGCCCAAGAAGTGGGCGATTCGGGGCGTCCCGTGATCCTGGCGTTTCACCTCCATCCACACGGACCGGAATTCGACTGGCCGCCCGAGGATCTGCAAGCGTTCGGCGAACTGGCCAAATCGTATAACGTGATCGGCATGTTCCATGGGCACACGCACGGCTCCCCACCCAGTCGACTGCAATGGCGTGACGGCAAATTTGGGGGCGATCTCAGCGGGGGAATCGATCTCTTTAACCCGGACGATTCGGGGGCCGCCAAGACCGATTCGAAGCAACCCGATCAACCGGTCGGCATACGCCATGGATTTCTCTACGTGGAAGTGCGGGATCGCCCCGGGACGGAGCGCGACGAATGGGTCGTGCGATCCATTTACACCGATGACAATTGGGCCACGCACGCCTGGGGGCAGACGTGGACCAAGGCGATCCAGATCCCTCGTAACCATCACCCCTAAGTATGAGGCCTCGTCCCATGCTCCGCCCCGCGACCACCCATCCGTTTTACGCCCCCTGTGGCTGACTGCTCCATTTTTTCAGGAACCCAATGGTCCGGCCCCTGGTAAAATGGGCATCGAGGGCGGCCGTAAAATTCTTTCAGAAGTCGAAGCAGGTCCGCTCGCGGCCCTGTTTCCGGAGTCACATCATGAACCTTCGATCCATCATCCGACGCACGCTACTCGCCTCCCTGTTAGGTCTGATGGCCGTTACGCTGCGGGCGGAACAGCCAAATTTAATCGTCATCATGGCCGACGACCTCGGTTATGGCGATGTGGGGTTCAATGGGTGCCAGGACATTCCCACTCCGCACATTGATTCCATCGCCGCCGAGGGAGTGCAGTTCACCTCGGGCTATGTTGGCTACTCCGTGTGCGGGCCCAGTCGCGCCAGCTTCATAACGGGTCGCTACGGGCAGCGTTTCGGCTTCGAGCGGAACCCCCAATACCAACCGCAAGATGATCAGATGGGACTGCCGCTATCAGAAAAAACCTTGGCGACGACATTGAAACAGGTTGGCTATCGCAGCGGGCTCATCGGCAAGTGGCACCTGGGGGCAACGCGCAAACTTCACCCGCTTAACCGGGGCTTTGACGAATTCTACGGACACCTGGGCGGCGGGCATGCTTACTTTGCCGATCTGTTGACGATCCAGGACAGCTACTCCGCCCAAAATGAGGCCGAAAGCTACCGAACCTGGATCATGCAGAACCATCAACCTGTGCCACCACGAAAGTATCTGACGGATGATTTTTCAGATGAAGCCGTCCGCTTCATCGAGCGCAATCATCACCAACCGTTCTTCCTCTTTCTGGCCTACAATGCGCCCCACGGCCCCCTGCAGGCGCCGGAGAAATACTTGGCCCGTTTTGCCCATATCGAGGACTCCAAACGTCGTACGTATGCCGCGATGGTCAGTGCTGTCGATGATGGTGTCGGCCGCGTTCTGGCCGCGTTAGAGAAACATGCGGTTGACCAGAACACGCTCGTCTTCTTTTTGTCCGATAATGGTGGGCCCACCACCAAGAACGCCTCATCTAATGATCCCTTGCGAGGTGATAAGGGCGACCCGTGGGAAGGCGGTTTTCGCGTTCCGTTCGCTGCCCGGTGGCCAGCCGGATTTCCGCAAGGCATTCGTTACGACAAGCCTGTCAGTTCCCTCGACATCTTTGCGACGATCACCGCCCTGGCCGACGCGCCGGTTGCAGCGGAACGACCACTGGACGGTGTGAACCTGACACCTTTTGTCAACGGCGAGCGGCAGGACTCTCCGCACGAAGCAATTTTTCTGCGCAAATTTGATCAAGGGATTCGAGCCGTGCGGAGCGGCCCTTACAAACTGGTGGAGTACGAGAAGACCGGTTTTCGTTCCCTTCACAATCTGAACGACGACATCCGTGAAAACCAAAACCTCGTGGCACACAATCCGAAAATCCGACAGCGACTCTCGAAACTCTGGGAAGACTGGAACCGGCCGAACATCGAACCGGCGTTTGCCGGTTTGGTGATGGCCAAGCAAGCTCGCCGGAAGCAGGGAACCGGCAAGAAGAAGAAAAAAGATCCACCTCCCAGTGATTCCCAAAAAGAATCTGCCCAAGCCACCAAAGACAAATTCTTCCGTCAACACCCGGAGGCAGATACGGATCAGGATGGCAAGCTTTCCTGGCCGGAATACAAGGCCGCCAAGAAGAAAACGCCGGCCGATGGCGGCAGTCGTTGAAACAACGGGAGGTGGCTCGGTCCTCTGCGGGCCTCCGATCCATCAGGCGAGAATGTCGCGCAACACGCGCCCCTCATCTGTGGGACCAATCAGTCGTTGATTCAGACCCTGGTACGGAAAATGAAAACGGTGGGGATCGATGCCGATCTGGTGCAGGAGAGTCGATTGCAAATCACGCTAGCTGACCGGGCTTTCGGCGGTGTAGTAGCCCAACGCATCGGTTTGACCGTAGGCTCCCGGTTTGATGCCTCCCCCGGCCAACCACATCGTAAAGGCATGGGGATGATGGTCTCGTCCGATGAAGCCTTTCTTTAGTTCCTGGTTAACATTGTTTTGCATCATGGGCGTCCGGCCAAATTCGCCACCCCAAACGATGAGTGTCTCGTACAGCAAGCCGGCGCCCGTCTGCACAAGTTGGAAAAGCCTTTTCCTCAGGCCACTAATGGCCTGAGGTCTTACAGCGGGATAGTTCCAGCAAGAATGCCATGGTTCGCTCCGAGCGTACCACTTCCAGGATGTCCGGGCCCAGGCCTGATTCTCGGTCGGTCCGACCCGCCGACATGAGAACGGGCCTGCCGGCATTCTTCATGGATCTGTCCCCAGCACCGCAGATCACTGTTTGCGGTGCCGCGCTTCGAACTCCGGAAAAGGCGCCTCGGCGTCAGCCGGGAAACGATCGAGGATCCGCTGCAGGCGCTCCCGTCGCTGGTTAACCT
>JAYZCF010000062.1:0-22907 GCA_036338455.1 Planctomycetota bacterium | reverse complement strand
ATATTCTCCGGCACGATCGCCACGGTTTGGGTGAACTGGGCGATCGCTGTACCAATATAGGGATCAGTAAACCTGACTTTCAATTCGCCCGACGCATCGACCTTCCAGTCAGGATTGGAAAAACTAAGCTGACCGAGATGGAAGCTCTTATTGTTCCATTTCTGAGAGAGCAATTCATTGTGTTTTCCCGCGTTCATGATTTCACGGCAGGCCGACGAACGAACCATAATCTTCCGCAGTTCATCAAATGGCATATCAATCTTGAAATGATGATGGTGGGTCACATCGGCCGCGTAGTGACTGCCTCGAGATGTTAAAACGAGAAGAACCAATCCCACCACCGAGATCGTGACGATCCCCACGACTTTTTTTGACCTCTTCATGCCTGTTTCTCCTTGCCACGAACCGATGGTTACCAACAACGATCACCTCCCGAACAGTCACTTTGTTTGAAAGATTATCGCTCCCTCGTTCTCTGCCAGACACGGAAACCGTGCTGCTGGCATGCAGAGTGGTTTTAGGGAGTTTGACTCAGAAGAAAAACAGCAATTCTACAGGGTCCTCGGACATGCATGCACGGTTGGACCGGGTTCCCATTGAAAATAGGAGAACAGCCCGACGGCAAAATGGAGTTGTGCTTTTTCTGACATAATTCTGCGACAAAAAAAGGCTCTTACCGCATGCGTTGATTTCACACGGTAAAAGCCTAAGTGGGGATGACAGGAATCGAACCTGCACGTCCAAAGGACACTAATTCCTAAATCTAAAAATATGGTTTTCTATGCTGTTCGAAACGTGATACATCATCCGACTTAGGCGTTTAACTTTCAATGGTAAACAGTTGTTGCCTGTGATGCGACGTTACTGGAAATGCTTGGGTGTTTTTTAGGTGTTTTTTCTCAAGGGGTTTTATGTTCGTTTCAAAACATCCCTGCTAGTGGCACGGGGGTTGCGGTGGCTCAGATGCAATGGGCAACTTTCCACAGGGTCTTCACAAAGTTTTTCAATCTGAATCTGCAAACATATAGAACTCTTACTTCCTTTATCTCCACTTTCCCAAACCCTTGCAAACTATCAATTTTTTTATGTCTGAGAATCTAGTATGGCATCCCAACAGATGAGCATTTCAGATCTGGTCTGCTCTGGCCTGATCACTGGAGCATCACTGAGCTTAAACATCTTGGCGATTCCCCGCCCAAGCTCATCCTGAATAAATTTTAATGGCTGAGGTTCGCAGAGCCGCAGGACAGAGGATCTTATGTTCGGTGAGGAAAGTGTATAAACTACCAGCGACGCGTTGAGAGTCAAAGTGATTAATTATGTTTTGGCTATGATTGTCCATCGCGACGTTTGCACAAAATGGATGGTTGTGAAATCGAAAAACTACTCGTTCTTTAAACATGGCGTATTATTTTGAAAACCTATATTGGTCAGTTGTTGATTTTTGTGCTTGTGTTGATCGGCCTTAATTTCTTTTTTGGAAGAGACGGTTTGCATATTTCAATTATCGGCAGCCTCGTGTTGACGATCGTTTTGGGTGTGGTGTTCGGGATGTTTAAATCGGGCCCTAGATAAACCGCTTTTTGTTGGGCAAGTTTTTTTAACGGGGCGGCTAACTGTCTTGGGGAGTTTGCGTTCTCGGTTCGCCTTTTTTTGAAAATCTATATTTTGCCGGCTTTGATAGAAGCCGGATTTTACTTGTGTCCAAATTCATGTTTGATTTATTTTTAAATTAATATTTACAATGATGGGATAGGCGAGGCATTCTTTTTTGCGTTTGAATGGTTCTGTATTTTTCTTGTCAATGCAATGCGTCATGGCTTTTATCGACTTGTAACTAAAGGGGCGGACTATCGATACGATTATCCATATAGGATCGCATAAGACAGGCACGACTTCGATACAACAAGCGATGTTTGATGAAAGTGCACAACTTTTGGAGCGAGGGATCTACGTTCCGTTGTGTAATCCCAATTTGGAATTGGAGTATATTAAAAGCCCCAATCATGTCGAGTTAAACGTTTTTAGCTTGGCGGAGGGACGATTTTCGGTTGCAAAAACAAATTTCAATAAAAGCAATGCCATCTCTTGGGAGGGTTTTCGGCAAGGTTTGGTTAATGACATTTCCTTAATTTACAACGATGCGAAAAAGCAAGATTGCAATACGGTTCTTTTTTCAAACGAGGGCCTCTACCTTTTGAATTCGGAGGAAGAGTATCTAGTTTTGCAAGGCTTGTTCTTAAAGCACACGGATAGCATTAAAGTTCTGTGCTGCTTTCGTGACGTTGAGGATTTTCAAAAATCATATAAGCGTCAATTGTTTAAAATGGGTTTCAGTGCATCAAGTAAACCAGACTCTTTTCGTTATCTCGAACCAGATTCGTGGTTGTTTGACTACGAAAGAAAAAAGAGACTTGTTTCGAGTGTTTTTCCGGACGCAGTTTATTGGAGCTATGATTCAAAAGACAATGTCAAAGCGTTTCTCAAATTAATCGGAGCGAGTGATTTGCAATTGAAAACTCGACGTCTTAATCAGTCTAGGCTAGGCCAGATCTTTATTGGGCGATGCAAAAAAGTAATCAGCTGGGCTGTTAGAAAATTAAAAAGATAAGGGAGCCAGTTCGAACCGGCCCTTTGCGAGGCTACAGACATCGTATGCCCTGATTGTGAATCATTGCTTCTTTTTGATCGTGAGCGACAATTCTATCTTTGCCCAAATTGTCGCGGCGATTTCGTTGCTGAGAACGGCTAGTCTTGGGACCTCTGATCGCTTTGGGTGTTTTTTTCTGACATAAAAAAAGGCTCTTACCGCATGAAATGATTTCACACGGTAAAAGCCTAAGTGGGGATGACAGGAATCGAACCTGCACGTCCAAAGGACACTAGATCCTAAATCTAGCGCGTCTGCCAATTCCGCCACATCCCCGGAATCGATTGGAGCTTTATAAAATAAAAACGAAACAGCCATTTGTCGAGAGTCGCTGCGTCCAAGGACGGAGATTTATCCAAAGGTGATGCCCCTTTTCCAGCCAGGAAGTTGATCACAACCAAGACTTTGATATCCGAGGCGGATGCGGTAAACGCCCAGACCTCTGAGGTCTAACTCTTTAACACACAGCCAGACAAAGAGGTGATCTTCCAAAACCCCCAGATTCACTCCGGGAGTCTTCTGAAATCCAACACCGAATCTTCCCGCTTCAGGTAGGTCCCTTTACGGATAGGGCGCAGGCGGTTTTTGTCATGTAAATGCAACAGCATTCGCCACCCACGCAGGACGTAGGAACGACGGCCTCGGGAACGCCGCCAGACGATGCGTCGGCGAACATGTTCTTGATGAGCAAAAGGCATCATCGACTTAGAGCGCAAAGAAATGGTGTCCGAATCACTGGACCATTCCCCCGTAAAATAAAGATTCT
Organism: Planctomycetota bacterium; assembly: GCA_036338455.1. Classification (GTDB taxonomy): domain Bacteria; phylum Planctomycetota; class Planctomycetia; order Pirellulales; family Pirellulaceae; genus Mariniblastus. The sequence goes on along the minus strand of JAYZCF010000062.1, from coordinate 19,491 downwards.
CGGCGGGTATTTTTACCGGCGTTCCATCATCTTCTTTTAATGCCAAGAGCTCGATCATTTCTTTCAGTGGTTGATGGTCCATTTTGTAGTGCATGTTAAACGTGCCATCGGCCAAGATGTTGATCCTGAGAAAACGGGACTGACTGGCGTTCGCTTGTCGCTGCGATTCGTTTGATTGACGCTCAATCTCTTTTTCGAAAACCGTATTACCACTGGAAAGATTACCACTGATTGGTAGCCCTGATTGCCATCCCCCGACAAACCTCGAATCAAGTTCACAGGCCGTATTGCAACCATACAGGAACAAGAGGAGACAAAAAGAAACAGGTGGGAAAGTTTTCAGCCGTCCACTCCAGGAGGATTAAAATCACACGATTTTCAGCGGAGTCATACCACGTCCATACACACTAACAATTACCAACTCAAAGGGGCGCTTGTTTCATCGGTTTTAACAGTAATCCCTAACTTTGCCCATTTCAAACCCCACGCTTAGCCACTTTTCGATTTGAATTTTCCCCTGGCAGGACGTAGAGTTATACCAGCCCTGACAACTCTGTCCCGTCTATTGGTTGCGATCTCCCCATGCCAGGCTCTGGCGAATCCCGAACACCGATGAAGAACCTGTTTTTCCGCGGCTCGCGCCGGCTGGTTCTGATGGGAGTGTGGTGCTCGGTAAGTTTGGGCGTTCTACAACCGCTGCTCGCTCAAAGACCCACCATCGAGCAGCCGATCCGTGGCCGCGGTGTGATCCAGGCGATTCACCCGGGCGAACTGGTCATCCGCCTGGCCGACGGCCCAGTACAGACATTCAAAATCCAGGACAAGGATGAAGAAGCGCTCTCGTTGGATGGGGGGCGTTTCATCTTCCGCAACTTGCAAGCAAAGATTGCCGTGCGCGGTACGTTACCGGCTGAAATGCTGGAGCGAGGGATGTACGTCCGCTTCACGGCCTCGCTCAATCGCTTCGGCAAGAGTGGTCGCCCGATTGAAGGCCTGACCCTCGTGACGAGTGATCAGAACGGACTGCAACTCGCACCCGCATCGCCCCCCGAGGAAGCCGAGTTTGTGGAGTGCGATGTCGTGGGTCGGGTGATTACGAACCGGCCCAAAAAACTCCTGGTCGCCGTTCCCAAATCGAAACTGGCTCGCCGGGAACGGCTCGAGGTTGAGCTCTCCCCCACGGCGAACTTTGAGTTACAGGCCGACGATCTGAACCGGGTTGGACCGGGGGACACGGTCGACTCACTTGAGGGCGTCCTGATGAGCAACGGCGAACGAATCATCCGCCAGATCGAAATCCGCTTAACGGGACAACGGAAGAAAGCGACCCGTTCCTACTCCGATGAGCTGTACCAGAAGTTCAGTCACCTTTCGGACGAACCGGGCCAACCGCGGCAGGAAACGTCCGACCATTTCACCCTCTACACCGACATCTCCGAGCGGAGTGCTCAGGTCCTGCTAACCAAGTTGGAAACGATGTACGCGCTGATTGCCAAGTATTACGGCCGACGACCACGCCAGTCGATCGAATGTTACGTGATCCGCATCGAGTCGAACCCGTCGCGGGGAGGTGGGCCGATGCCCAACCGGATCGTCAATCGTAAGTACTGGCTGAGCCAGTTGCCAGGTGTGGGGGTCCTCAAAATCGAGGAGGGAGCTGGCGTGACGGCCTCCGTTTCCAACGGTCGACAAACCCGCTCGGTGGTCTTTTCCTGTGATAAGCATGGGGTGGTACAACACGAATCCGTACACGCCTACTGTGCCCAAACGTTCGGCAAAACAGGTCCTGTCTGGTATGCCGAAGGGATGGCCGAGATGGGACAGTACTGGCGGCCGGGCAACCTGGCCGTGCAAGTCGATCCGGTGGTCATCGACTACCTGACCCACGCCTCCCAACCGAAACGTTTGGGCGAAATTGTCCAGGCCGGGCAGATAACGGGAGATTCCTGGAAGGCTTACGCCTGGCGTTGGGCTCTCTGCCACCTCCTCTCCAGCAACCCGAACTACCAACGAAGGTTCAAACAACTCGGTATGAATATCATGGCGGGTAAAGACGATTCTTTCGAGCTTGCCTTTGGCAGCGTTGCCCCGCAGATCTCGTTCGAGTACGACCAGTTCGTCCGAAATTTTGACAACGGCTACCGGGTGGATCTCTGTTCCTGGGATTGGAAGACACGCGCCCAGGAACCGAAACCGGCCAGGACCGTCAAGACGACGGTTGAGGCAGCGCGTGGTTGGCAGGCAACTCCGCTCCAATTGACGGCCGGCCAATCGTACGACGTCATCAGCCAGGGGACGTGGCAGATCGAAGCGGACGGGAAAGAAGTGGACGCCAATGGCACTCCTGATGGAACGGGCAAATTGGTGGGCGTCATTTTTCACGATTACCAATTGTCCGAGCCCTTCCCTCTCAGTACCGAGGGCCGCTTTACGGCACCCGCCACGGGACAGCTCTTTCTGCGCTGTGAAGAAAGTTGGCGATCACTCGCCGACAACTCCGGCAGCCTCAAGGCCTTCTTTCGGGTCAGCCCGGAACCGGTAAGCGACAAGCAATAGCCTTGGAGGTTCCCGCTTAGCGGGAGCGGACCAGTTCAACCAGCGTCTGGACAAAGCAGCCACTACCGCCGGCGTCGATCCATGGCTTTGGCTTGGCCAGGAAACTGGGGCCGGCAATATCAATATGAACCCATGGGGTTCCATCCACAAACTCTTCTAAGAGCTTGGCGGCCGTGATCGCCCCACCCCAGCGACCATCGCCCACGTTTTTGATATCCGCGACCTGGCTCTTAATATGTTCCCCGTACTCGGCAAACATCGGCAAGGGCCAGGCCGGCTCGCCGACTCGATCAGCGACCTGTTGGACCTCTTGGCAAAAAGCCGTATTGTTGGACATCAGCCCAGCCACCCCCTGCCCCAGGGCAACCATGCATGCACCGGTCAACGTGGCCAGGTCGACAATCCGATCGACGCCGCAACCGACCGCCACGTCCAGGGTGTCGGCCAACACCAGGCGTCCCTCGGCATCGGTGTTGTGAACTTCAATCGTCTTACCATTGCGAGCGGTCAGAACATCCCCCAGCTTGTAGCTGTTACCACTGACCATGTTCTCCGCCAATCCGACCAGGCCAATCACATTGACCGGCAGGGCCATCCGGCTGATGGCCGTCATCGCGCCTACAACGGCTGCGGCGCCGGACATATCACATTTCATGTCGAGCATCGATTCACTTGGCTTGAGTGAAAGCCCACCCGCATCAAACGTCACCCCTTTGCCCACCAGTCCCAGGGGCGCGGCCCCGGGATCCCCTTTCAGGTGCCTCATGATGACGGTTCGCGGCGGCCGACTCGAACCCTGTCCCACAGCGAGGTGGGCGCCACATTTCTCCTCGGCCAAGCGCGTCTCGTCCCAAACTTCCACCTCGAAACCGTACTGCTGGCCTAAACGAATGCATTCTTTGGCAAACGATTCAGGGTAGAGGTCACCCGCCGGCAAGTTCACCAAACGCCGGGCCAGATTGATGCTCTCCCCTAAAGCTCTCCCCTCCTCGATCGCGCTCGCGTCCGCTCCATGCCAAGCAATGGACTCCAAGGGGAACAACTTCGGTTCGCTGCGAAACAGGTCTTGCCCAACGCAACCGATCAGGGCACCGGCCACCGCTTCGCCAGTAGGTTCCAAGTCCAGATAGAAACCGACCGATTTACGTGCTCGCGAGGCAAGGTGCTTGGCGGCCGCCCCGGCGGCATGTTTCGCCAGGCCGGCTGGAGGGTTGTCGGACGCCCCCAGACCCACGACCAGCACCAGAGGTGCCTGCACACCAGCCAGTGCCAAGAGCGGAGTCACATCCCAGCGGGCGGTCGAAATCTCCTGCAACTCGATCAACCGAGAGACGATCCCGCCACTGGCCTCGTCGATCGCGGCGGTGGATGGAGGGAGGGCGCCATCAGACCAGACGCCCACCACGATCGCCTCGCCTTCAAAGTCCTGTGGTGCCAGAGTCGTTATTTCGATATTCATTGTCGGGTCATGTCCTCGGTTGCCTGGATGCATAAAAGATCGCGGCCGTCGGTTCGCTAGTTTCCATCAGCCAAATAGAATATTCTATCTTTTGATCTATCAGTTGCCAGCCAGACGGCAGCCGTTGTCGGGAAGAACGATATTGACAGGCGACAGTCGATCCACCAAGTTACCACCTGAACCCTCTTACCCAGCGCCCCACTCGTAAACGAGGCATTCGATTGAACGACAAAAATCTTGAACAGCGACTCCTGGACATCATGGAAGACCCCAGCTATCGCTTGGCTTACCTCGACCCGGATTACATACGCCGTGATGATTTGCGCCCACTCCGATTGAATCTCGAGTTGCTCAAACCGGAAATGTTGTTGGACGAAGCGGGAATCCAATCCACCGTCGTCGTTTTTGGAGGCACCCAAGTCGCCGATGAGGAAGAAGGCAAGCGACTCATGGCCGAAGCAAAAGCGGCCATGGAACAGGATCCGGACAGCCCGGAATCGAAACGCCTGATGATTCGGGCCGAGCGAGTGTTGGCCAAGGCTCGCTACTACGAAGAGTGCCGCGAGTTCGCCAAGCTCGTTTCGACTCACAACCAGAAATACGGAGATGGCGAGTATATTATAAAAACCGGGGGTGGGCCCGGGATCATGGAAGCAGCCAACCGGGGCGCCTACGAGGCCGACTCACCTTCGATCGGCCTGAATATCACATTGCCGTTTGAACAGACGCCCAACCCCTATATCACTCCCGGTTTCTGTTTTCAATTCAACTATTTCGCGATCCGCAAAATGCACTTCCTTTTGCGGGCCAAAGCGTTGGTCTGCTTCCCGGGCGGTTTTGGCACACTGGATGAACTGTTCACCGCGCTCACACTCCGGCAAACGGGTCGGATGCAGGAGATCCCGATCATCCTTTACTCAAGGGAGTACTGGGAGAACATTATCAATTTTCAGTTCCTGGCCGACGAAGGCGTGATTCGGGATGAACATATGCAGCTCTTCCAGTACACGGAAACACCCCAAGAGACTTGGCAGGTGATTACCGATTTTCACGGCATCAGCGATTAACATCCCGCGCGACGCGCGGCCCCGCTTGGCATGAGTCGTTCTTACCACCCATTCTCAATCGCCCGACCCGGCCTTGGAGTGGCGCATCCAGTAAAGCGCCAAGGCCAGCAGGAAGGCCAACAGGATTGTCACTTGCGCTACCAGAAAGAGCTGGTAGTAACTCAGGCCAAGTGATAACAATCCCGACATTCCATAGCTGCCCACTGCCAACCCCGCCCCAAAGAGCAGCGTGAGGACTCCCCAGTCGCGCGGATGTCTGGCAGATCCCGAAATTTCCCCGCATCGAATCGACGTCAGGGGAACACAACACATCAGGAAAAAACCGATCAGAAAAGCCGAAACCGTAATGATGTTAACGCTGCTGGTGATGACCACCATCAGTATGGCAATCGACCCGAGCAGGTAGTTGACCAGTAAGGTCAACGGCGTCCCCAACCACTTGGCAAACAGACCGCTGGTCAATGCGCCCACCAGGGAGCCCACGCCCACCAAGCTGAACAACTGGCTACTCTTCTCGATGCTAACACCAAATTGTTCGTAGAGATAATTGGTCAAGAACAATGTATGGGGAGTAATACTGATGGAAGCCAGAAAATAAGTGGCTCCCAGCAGGAACAACGCCACCTTGGCATCACGTTTTAATTCAGGAATCGTCGACTCGCGCTGGTCCTGGGCCGTTGACGCGGAATGAACGATTGGCCAAGCGATCGCGCCGGCAACCAAGGTCAGGCCCGCTTCAAACAACCACCCGGCCATGATGGAAATCTTGAGAAACGACGGCAACATCAAACAGACAAATACGATCGTGGATCCAGCGCCTGCAAAAATCAGCCCGCTGACAATTTTTGTCCAATGCCCGGGCACGTGTTTTAACACGAGCGTTGGCGTGTGGATCACAATCGATGCCCCGGCAAACCCGGTCACGAATCGGCCGAAAGCCAGCCAGGCAAATCCGAAATCCCAGGCACACATCGCCTGCCCCAAGACAGCCAAGATGAGCGAACTCCGGAGCAGGAAGCGAATGCCGAGATACCGCGGCAGGAAAAGTGCCGACAAGCATCCCATCAGGTAGCCCACGCAATTGAATCCACCCAGGTAACCGGCGCCCGGCTTGGTAACCCAGTGGCCATCGACCATCGAAGGGATGAGCGGCGTGTAAGCGTATCGACAAAGACATAAACCTATACCGATCAGGCAAAACCCGGCCAAGGTTGCATACAGAGGAGAGTACTTGTTCATGAACGGTCGCGTGCTGATCGGATTGCCGGAAAACCTGCCAATGACAAAATCGCATAGGAGATTCGCATTGCCAACCCGCAGATTCTACAGGTTCGCAACCGAGTGACACAGCACCCGATTTTTCCGTCAAGGAGCAGGCAAGTGGCCGGGAGAGGATGGTGGTGTTGGGCCATCGACGTTTGGAGCTTTTCGCAGGTCGACACAAACGATCTCTTTGTCATTTCGCACCACCATTTTGCCATCCGAAAAGGCTGGATGTGACCAGACCACTTTACGACCACGGGCGACACCGGTCGGTTCCAGTATTTTGGCGCGGCCACTCTCTTTCAGCCCATCGGGAGAGAGATGGACGATCATCAACTCACCCTGGTCGTTGAACATGAAGTACTTCTCCTCATTCTCCACAATAAACGCCGTGGCAAACATCAACGGCTTTTCCGACATCCAATCCTCTTGCGTCCACTGCATTTTCCCCGTCCCCAGTTCAAGACAGCGAAACACTCCCTCCCCCTTCCGGTTGTAGCCGATCCCGTAGACCAGGCCGTCCTTGATAACGGGCGTCGTCATCATCGAGTTCAACGCCGTCAGATGACGGGGGTCTGTCTGATAACTCCGCCAGATTTCCTGGACGCCCGGCGGATTCAAAGAGACTTCCAGCAACAGGGAGCCCTTATAGTATTCACTGATGAAGATCTGGTTACCGATGATTCGCGGCGTCGCGATCGACGTGATCGAAGGGTTCTTCTCCTCGGGAAACTTGATATTCCAGTAATGTTCCCCCGTTTCCGGGTTCAGGGAATCGACCCCTTCGCCATGCCAGAAAATCAATTGCCGCTGCCCGTCCTGTTCCATGATCTGAACCGGGGCGTAGGCAACATCGAGGGTGCTCAAGGCGCGCCATTTTTCCCGGCCCGTTTTTCGATCGAAAGAGACGATGGCCGTCCCTTGGCCACCAACCGGGACAATCAGCTGCTCGCCATCGACCAAGGGGTGGGAAGAAAATCCCCACAACGGTGGCTGGGCACCATACTCGGCCACCAGGTCCTTCTGCCAAAGGATGGTTCCCCGCTGACGATCCAGGCAGATCAGGTTCCCCATGGCACCCAAGCTGTAGACCTCATTTCCGGAAACGGCCGGCGTGCAGCGCGGACCGGTCGGGTAAGCGATACTGTACGGACAATCATACGAATACGACCACTTAGTCTTGCCCGAATCCTTGTCGATGCAGAGAATTCGCTCAGCACCGGGAATCTGCCCCGCCTTGCGTATGTTGTTTTCGACCTCTCCCCCTTTGCCCGCATCCTTGATACGGTCCATCAGGTAGATATCTTGGCCGACGACAGCTGGGCCGCCGTAACCGGAACCGATTTCGGAACGCCACAAGATGGCCGGCCCACTGTCCGGGAAAGAATCAAGCATTCCCGTTTCGCGCCAGACGCCATCACGCCGCTCCCCCATCCAGTGCGGCCAGTCCTCCTGTGATTCCGAGGTGCCAATCAGGGCCAGGCATATCAGGACGGTGAACAAAAGACGTCTGCACATTTTCATCGACAACTCCCTTGCTGAATCAAATCGCTACACTGGGCAACCAAAACAGACTCGCTTAACTGGGCTGAACTTTTTCGATCAGACTACGAAAGTCCTCAGCTGGCAGATCCAGTTTTACCGAAAAATCGCTCAGCATTTCGCGCTCGTCCGGGCTGAGCTGACCATCGGACATGGCCGCTTCGATCAAAATCGCCATCGTCTGTTCCGGGTCTGACTTCAAGACTCGGAACTGTTCGCGAAAAAAATCGGGGTCGGTCTCGCCACGGGCGATCATCGCCTCAAGGGAAGCTTTCCCGACGCCAATCTGCCTTGCCAACCGGTCCAACAACACCCGCTCCTCCGGGGTGGTGGTGCCGCCAGCACCCGTCACGCAGCAACAAGCTCTCAAGACTTCCACTTTCTCCATCGGCATCATGACAGGGGTACTCCCGTGAAACTCATTTGCAGTAGCTGACTCATGTTAATCGTCCTCACTTGTCTGAATCGATTCGACCAGTTCGGTCGCCTGCTGCCGAGTATCGATCTCGCTATCCAACTGCGCGGCGCGGACCTGCTGGAGCAGTCTGGAAAAGGCCGGTCCCGGCTCGATCCCCAGCCGGATCAGGTCGTCCCCCTTCAACAGGGGCGGGGGATCGAGCTGATCGGCGGGTAACTGAAGTTTCTTTCGGCAAGCCAGAATCCCGGGGTGATGTTCCCCGAACTCAACCCGGGCCACTTGCCATGCCCGCTCAGCATCCGGCTGTACCAAAATCGGCTGCAACTCGGACCAAGGCATCTGGTGGGCACGCGACATGGGGACAACGTGCTGTTCGATCCAAAGGATCGTCTTCTGCTCGGCATTGGAGAGTTTCCAACGCTCGGTGGTCGGTTCCATCCCCTGCTCCTTGAGCAAGGGAGACAACAGGATCGCCGCTGCCTGGGCAAAATCGGCGTCGCTCCCCAGCTGTTCCAGCCATCCCAATCGCGTTCTCCAATTCGCCCGGTTCTGAACCAGTTGCTGGCCATCCAGCAGAACTTCTCCCAACAGTTGGCAATCGGCCAACAACTGGACCGCAGCGGCACGGTTTGGGTGAACCAGCATCCGCCGCATTTCCCCCCCGATTCGCTCTGCGCTGACCGTACCAATTTCGGTCGCGTGCTGGCAAACAGCGGCGCGCGTGTTGGGTTCGAGTTCGAAACCGAGCGTGGCCGCAAACCGGACTGCCCGCAACATGCGGAGCTTATCCTCCCGGATCCTTTCATGCGGGTCACCGATTGCCCTGACGATTCGAAAGTCGATATCGGCACGCCCGTCAACGTAATCGATCACTTCATCTTTCACCGGGTCAAAGAACATCCCATTGATGGTGAAATCTCGCCGAGAAGCATCTTCGCAAGCATCGGTAAATTCAACCGAGTCGGGGCGACGGCCATCACTGTATTCCATGTCGCGACGAAACGTGGCCACTTCGATCTGCCCAGCCGATTTGGGACCGATCACCGTAATCACCCCAAACGCGGCACCGATCGGCAACGTACGTCGACGACCAAATAACTGGCGAACCTGCTCGGGAGTCGCATCGGTCGCAATATCGTAGTCGGTCGGTATCTTTCCCAACAGTTGATCGCGCACACAACCACCTGCCCACAAACCCTGATAACCGGCGTTCTGCAGTTTTTCGGCGACTTCGGTGGCAAATTCTCTTGGCAGCATCGGGGTTCCTGTTTTTCCTGGCTGGCCGGGGCCGCTTCGCAATTCGCGCGAATCCTGTCAGAATGGGACAGCCTGCCCATGATAGGCAATAACGAGCCGCTGGAGCGATCGGTCTATTATGGCGTCATATTGAATTGCCCCAAGTCACAGAAATGCTTCCCACCGAAATCTCCACCAAAAAAGTTAAAGAGTTACTCGATGCGCAGGACGATCTGTTGCTGCTCGATTGCCGTCGCGATGACGAATACGCGATTTGCCAAATCGACGGTTCCATCCTGATCCCGATGGATGAGCTGCCCACGCGCATCGGCGAACTGGAAGCAGCCCGCGAAAAGCCAGTCGTCGTCTACTGCCACCACGGAATGCGCAGCTTGCGAGTCGTCAACTGGCTGCGGCAACAGGGCTTTGACAACAGCCAGAGCATGAGTGGTGGCATCCACGCCTGGAGCGAAGAAATTGATCCGTCAGTGCCAACGTACTAGCCCGGGATCATCAGTGGGATCAGGGAGAGAATGGATGAAATTTGATCGAGTCACTTGGCTAGGGATTCCGCTACTGTGCGTGGTCACCGGCGTAGATGCCCAACAGGCCTCCGACTGGCCCGCCTTTCGCGGACCCCAGGCCCAGGGCGTGGTCGAAAGCGGTGCGGTCGCCAGCCACTGGAACGCCGATCGCGACCATGGTCCGGATCAACATATCCGTTGGCGGACCCCTGTCCCCGGTCTCGGTCATTCGAGCCCCGTCATCAGCGGCAACCGGGTGTTCGTCCTGACGGCGGTCGCCAGTCAAGGAGAGGCGCCGCTGAAAGTAGGCGCGGGGGGACGCCCCGAGGCGGCTGACGACAACGGGGAACAGAGCTGGGTCGTGCTCTGCTACGACAAGCAGACAGGCCGGGAACTATGGCGGCAAGTCGCCAAGAAAGGCCTGCCCCGCGCCACGCGTCACGCCAAGGCGACCCACGCCAACACGAGCGTCGCCGTCCAAGGGGACCGCGTAGTGGCCTTCTTCGGCTCCGAAGGGCTGTACTGTTACAACCTGGAAGGGGAACTGCTCTGGAAACGGGACCTGGGCGTCGTCGACATTAGCAAGTACGGCATCGGCTGGGGGTACGCCAGCTCCCCGGCGATCTACCAAGACCGGATCGCCCTGATCTGCGATGACCCCAACAACCCCTACCTCGTTGTACTGCAGCTGTCCGATGGCGAGGAACTATGGCGCGTAGCGAGGAATGATATCTGCGAGCGAAACTGGAGCACGCCCCTGATCCATCCGACCGGCGAGCGGACCCAGGTCGTGGTCAATGGCTGGCCTTGGGTCGTCTCCTACGACCTGGCATCGGGCAAAGAACTATGGAGGATCAAGGGCGGGGGTGACAACCCGGTGCCCACCCCGTTTGTCGCAAACGGCTGGATCTATATCACCAGTTCCCACGGCGGCCAGTCACCCATCTATGTCGTTCGTCCCGAAGCGACGGGCAACGTCTCCCCGACCGAAGAGGCAACCTCCAATGAGGCGATCGTCTGGAGCACGCGGCGAGGGGGTGCCTACATGTCGACCCCGGTCGTGTACGGTGATTACCTTTACCTGGGAAATTCCAATGGCGTCCTCCGCTGCTTTCATGCCAAGACGGGTGAAAAAATTTACGAGCAACGACTCGGTTCCGATGCGGGCATCATCGCCTCACTGGTGGCGGCTGATGGGAAGATCTATTGCCCGTCTGAAAACGGGACGGTCTACGTGGTCCAGGCTGGCCCCGAATTTGAACTTATGGCCGAAAACCGGATGGGCCAGCCTTGCTTTGCCAGCCCTGCCCTCTCGGCGGGCGTGCTGTTCCTTCGCACCACGGACGAATTGTTAGCGATCGAGTGAGGACCGAGCCCTCCGCTCAAGGATCGATCATTCGGTCGGACAGCCGGTCTCCACCAACGGAGCTGCAGAGAGGCTTCACCTTGGACGCAAGTGTTCGCTGGGTTACACTCATGTCTCCTTGTTGCACCAACGGCAAAAATAAAACCGACCACCAACCCCAGAGAGACCACCATGGCTTCATCGCCCCCCCAATTTCAAATTGGAACCGTCATCAAATCCGGGTGGCAGGGATTTGTAGCTTATCCCATGGTTCTAATCGTCTGCATCGTGATCGCCATGTCACCTCAATTCATCATGCAGATCGCGATGCAGATACGAACGAGCACGCCCGAGCAACAGGCGAAATCGGAAAAGCTGGTCGAAGAATTTTTGGATAGCAAATTGGGTGACCGCCAATCCCCTAGCAAACGGACGACAGCCAATAAAACAAACGACAAAACCAGTGAGAAACCAGACGCTAAGACAACCGAAAAAACCGAGCAGCCTCAGCAGAATGAAAAATCCTTTCAGGATTTACTGTTCCAACTCTTCAAAAATGATTTCCCACGTTCCACGCCTTGGATTCTGTTCTACCTCGTGATTTTCATCCTCCAGGTCTACTTCTCCCTGGGAAAGTGCTTTGTCTGTCTGAAGGTCGCGCGGGGGGAAACGCCGAAAATTAGTGACCTCTTTTCGCAAGGGCGAAATTTACTGGCGGGCTTTATTGCTGGATTGATTCTGTTTGTCGGAATCTGGCTCGGTTTTCTGCTGCTGATTATCCCCGGCATCCTACTGATGCTTGCCTGTTACCTGACTCCCTGGTTTATCGTCGATCAAAATATGTCACCGCTCCGGGCGATCGGCCAGTCGATATCGGCCACCCGGGGTTCGCGCGGGCGACTGTTTTTGTACTGGCTCACCCTCGTGGTCTCCCTGATCGCCACCTGCTGCTGCTTCCCTGTCACTTTCATCTTGAGCATTGTTTTCCTCGTTGGTAATGCCCATATCTACCTCGCTCTCACCGGTGAAACGATCGTTTCCACTCCCATCGACAAAGGAGCGGAAGGAGACGTAACGGCGAGCCCATCATGATGAATTCCGTTTCGAACAATCGCACCATTGCACCCGTTATCTGGCCCACCCTGATTCTGGTCCTTTCGCTGCTGACCTCGACCGGTTTGGCGGTCCAAGACGATCCGTCGCCGCAACGGTCACCCCTGCCCGGCAATGCCGAGTTTGAGCGTCAGATACCGCCGGTCTTTACCCATGTCTACCGGATCGGAAATTTTTACATCATGGGGACCGACCAGCGTCCTCGTGAGACCGATCGGCGGGACCGGACGGGTGAGGAAGTGGTTCTGCAGGCGGTCCATCTGTTCAGCAGCCTGATCGACACGGATGCCGATGGCCAGGTCGATCAACCGGAACTGCTAAAAACAATGGGTGAGAAATTTGCTTTTGCCATTGGTTACGATCGGACGTTGCGGCCGATCGAGGAACAGCTCGACCGGGAGACCGGCCATTACATCATCTCGATGAAGACCGATATCTGGCCCTTCTTTCCCGACTGGGACGGAACGGGGTTCCGGGTCAAGCGACTCGACAGTTCGATGTGGCGCCCCCGACGAATGAGTGCTTTGTGGGAGGAATGTTTCCATGTCTACACCGAGGCTTGGAACCGTCATTCGGATGAATGGAGTTTCGACCGGGATAGTTTACTCGGGCGGGCGATGGCGGCCGATATCGCGGCGGGCCATTACGATATCCAAGAGCAAAACCGAATGGAGGGCGGAGACTACGACTGGAACACGGCGGTCAACGAGTACGTGCACCAGGTGTGGGTCATTCGGAAAGGGGACCAGACGGATGCCCTGACCAAGCCACAACAAAAGGTTCTCCAATTCATGCAACAGACCAAGGGCTTCGCCATGGACATGACCAAGGACGACCGGAAGCCTCTGGCGGTCCGCGTTCGTTAGTTGACCGGCGTTCCCAGGATTTCCAGAAAGGCGCGGATCCAGGCCGGGTGGGCTGGCCAGGCCGGAGCCGTGACCAGATTTCCGTCGACATGCACGTTGTCAAAGGACTCGCTGGCCGCGATCGGGGTACCGCCCGACAAGCTCACCTCGGGTCCAACCGCCGGGTAAGCGCAACACGCCTTACCGGCGAGAATGCCGGCCGCCGCCAAGATCTGCGGTCCATGACAAATGGCGGCAATCGGCTTGGCAGCCGCATGAAACTGTTGGACGATCTGCAACACACGTTCATTGAGTCGCAGGTATTCTGGCGCCCGGCCGCCCGGGATAACCAGACCGTCGTAATCACCGACTTCGACCACCTCAAAATCGTAGTTGATACGGAACTGATGTCCCCGTTTTTCGCTGTACGTCTGGTCCCCCTCAAAATCGTGGATCGCCGTGGCGACCGTCTCACCCGCTTTCTTGCCGGGACAAACCGCGTCGACCTGGTGCCCCACCATCAGCAACATCTGAAAGGGGACCATCACTTCGTAGTCCTCGACAAAATCTCCGACCAACATCAATATTCGCTTGGTTTCCACGATTGAGTCCACGATTGGTTCCTTAAGGTTTGGCTTGCTGAAAAAGGTCGTCGATCATCGCCGGCCTACTGCCGCTTGTCTGGTTGAAGCTGAACGTAGTTGGCCAGCTGCTTTGAGAGCCGGGCCACCCTCTCTGCCTGTTCGGGACGGTCGGCCAGATTCGTCACTTCGTCCGGGTCACTCTGATGATCGTACAGTTCTCGTCCGGCTTTTCCCTCCAACCATTCGGTATAGCGATACCGATCGGTGCGCAATGAATAGCCCCACGCTCGCTTATTGTGCCAGACCTGGGTGACGGCCGGCTTGGTCCAACTTGGATCACTCGGGTTGACCAGCAGCGGTCGCAACGACGCACCTTCCAGTCCGGCCGGCGGCTTGAGCCCACACAACTGGGCCAAGGTCGGATAGAGATCGACCAGCTCAACCGGTTTGCTGCAGACCTGATCTCGGGCCCGACCGGGCGCCGCAATGATCAACGGCATGCGGGCCGAACGTTCAAACGCTTTCCGCTTGTACCACAATCCTTTCTCTCCCAGAAAATAGCCGTGATCCGACCAGAAGACGATGATCGTGTTTTCCAGTAGGCCGTTCTCCTCCAGCGCGTCGATCAACCGTCCAACCTGGGCATCCACAAACGAGTTGCAGGCGTAGTACGCCTGTTTGCATTTGCGGGCCTGCTCGAGCGTCACATCCTTGAAAAAATAAGGCCAGTTCTTCTGGTCCCGCTGAATGGCCATCGGCGGCACGTCGGCCAGGTCCCGCTCCGCCTCCTCCAGGTCCGGCATCGTGATCTGTTCGAGTGGGTGCTTATCGAAATATCGCTTCGGAGCCACGTAGGGACAGTGCGGGTTATAAAAACCGGCCGCCAAAAAGAAGGGGCGATCTTTCTTCTGCTTGATCAGTTCGATGATCTTCGAAGCGACCATCCCGTCGGTATGCTCTTCATCCCGGCTGACCGGGTCCCACCAGGCCATCGAGATGCCAAGGTTTTTATCTTTTTGTCGGCCCGCCCCATAGCGCGTAATCTTTTCCTGCTGCGATCGATCGATACCGACCGGATTGTAACGCTCATCCCAGGTCGCCGGGTCATCGTTTCCGTCGGTACCGATCTGGCTCGGGTTACCGTAGTGATAAATTTTGCCAGCCCGGGCAACAAAGTAACCGTTGTTGCGAAAGAGTTGACCCAAGGTGACGACGTCCGGGTTCTTTTGCCGCAGCTCATGCTTGAGCGTATGCATGTCCAACGTGTCGGGTCGCAACCCAGTCATCAGGCTGGCCCGACTGGGCCCGCAGAGCGGTTGTTGACAGTAAGCCCGATCAAAACGAACACCCATTTTGCAAAGGCGTTCCAGGTTGGGGGTCAGGACTTGCCCGTTGCCAAAGGCGCTCAGGTCACAGTTCATATCGTCAGCGGCAATGAACAGGACGTTTGGCCGCTCGAAAGCCAACAGCGGCACAGTCAGCCAGAACAACAGCAGGGTGATAGCGACTCTCATCCGATCTTCTCCAAAACCATCGCCGGGTAACGGCCGCCGAGACAACGTCAAGCGCGGCCTGGCGTCCGTTGAACCGAGTTCATTTCAATTGAATGCTCTGCGGCGGACCGCCGACCTGAGCCTTCTTGATCACTACCTGGTTCGGTGCATCCTGACCCGCTTTAACAGTAAACGCCCTACTCTGAGGCGCCTTAGGCGTAAACGTCTTTCCCTTGACACGAATCGTGTAGAGAACCTCATTGCTGGCAGCATCGATCAGCTGAACAACCGGGTTGTCCACGTCGAACGTCAACGTACCAAGTTCCCCCCAAGACCGAGGCGAGTAATTATCGACCTGGGAAATGGTCCGCGGCCAACCCGGGTACTGTTCGGTTTCCGGCAGCGTGATATCGACATTACGAGGCCAACACTCCATCGTGATCTCACGTGTCTTTGTATTGAGCCGCAGCACACCATACCCGGCCGAGCGGGTGTTGAGCAGATTACCGGCCGGTTTTTTCTGCGGATTGGCGGCGGCGAAGTTCGTCACTTTATTGTCGAATCCGTCCAGGTGGTCTCCTGTATATTCCGGCGCCCCAGGTTCGCGATTCGCGCCGGCCGACAACGGCTCCCACCAACGGAGGTACAAGTTGGCGATCGAAGGGACACAAAACGACCAGATCGCATCCCCATGCTCGTCCACCCCGTGCTGAAAGATCGTGGCCAGGTGTTGGTCGCCGGCACAATGGAAGGCAAACCCTTTGCGCAACGTTCGCAAGGCTCGGTTGCGACCGGCTTGCGGCCACCCATTAGAATCCATGTCCGCATGTAAGCGTCCATTGGCACTACCATGAATATGGGCGCCGCCGCAAAATATCGTGGCCGACAAGACGACCTTCAGCTTGGCACGCTGCCAATCTTCGACCCACTTTTCAAGGAAGTCGAGCTGCCGCTGACCAAGCAACACGGCCCCCTCAATGTCCACACTGGCCGGATCGTATTCCGGGTTGCGGATATGGTCGGGGCGCGGCCCCTGCTTGGGAACTCGCCCGGCAGGCCCTGTTTTAAACTTGCGATCTTCGATGATGGCGAAATCGATATTTCCCCAATTCAAATTGGTAAACCAGACGCCAATCCCTTGCCCGATTTGGTGGGGGTCCGCCGGATCCGGCAAATGACTCGTCTGCGCCCGCTCCACTTCCTTCACGTAGATGGCCGGTCGGGAATAGCCGCCGTCGGACGCGCCAGCCAGCGTGGAAACCTTTCCACTCTCACCCCACAGGTTGGGCTGCCCCACATCGTGATCATCCGGCAAACAGATCGTCGGTCGGTCCTTGATGATCTCGCCAAACTCGCGACCAAATTTCAGCCAGGCGGCATAATGCTTGGTATGGTTGTAGACTTGGTCTCCCGAGAAGAAGAGTAGATCGGCATCAATCTTTTTTACGTTCTCGATGATGTCCTCACGGGAGATGTCGCCACCATGACTCGGTTGGATGGAGTTCCCCGTAAAAGCCGCAACGACAATTTCATCCTGATCGACCGGGTTCTTACGTATCATGCCCTCGTACCTGGCCTCGGTCCCATGGGCAACGCGGTACTTCACGGTTTGAGTGTCGTCCCAATTCTCGACCCGAAACGGGGCGGTCCAACCCGGCTGAACGACTTTCGTCGTCGCCACTTCAACCCACTTGCCATCCTTTTCCAGTTCCAGCCGGACTTCCTGGCTGTCCCCTTCGGCCAAGGGGTAGAGCTGAGCCGTCAGCTTAAGCGTGTTGTCATGGACCGTGTACAACGCGAAACAGATGACATCCTTGGCCGCCACCTCGGGAATCTTCAGATTGGCCCATTTCTTCTTCTGCTTATTCTGTTGCGCTTGTGTGATTCCCGTCAGTGAAAAAACAACACAACCGAGGGCGAGGTACTTGATACAATTCATCGGTTCTCCCAATCTGTGGTTCCAGAAGCCTTCAGTTTAATGCACGACTGCGCCTTTGGCTATCGACAGGCAAACTCGCGCACCCCGCACTCGTCTGGCTGGCAGAATCATCCGGCAACCAGTCCTAATCTTCAGCCGGTTGTGGTGCAGTAGCCTCTTGTTGGGAAGGGCGCCAAAGCAGAAACAGGTAGAGCGGGAGCAGGAAATGGGGCGCGCGAAGCACGGCTTCATGGATATATTGATCAGCTCCCCAATAATGCAGCGTGGTATCCATGCCGGCCCACGGACGAGCGAGCGCTGTGAGCAATCCCCACACGGTGGCGTACAGCGCGGCCGCCCGTCGCAAACCGGGGATGCAAATCGCCAGACAAACGGCAAAATCAAGGAGACCCGCCGCGAACAGGATGCGAACGACCATCGTGTGATCGACGGGCAAAATTTTTGTGATCATGCCGTAAAAATTGCCCGGCGTCGGCCACCAACCAATCGCGTAGGCACCGTGCCCGGCAAACGTCATGACCACCGCTACCACCGCCACCATGACCGTCAAGCGGCGCCGCGCGCCGAGGGCGAGTGCCAGGACCAAAACGGCGGGCGTCAGGACCTGACCACCAAACTCAACGAGCATCGGCAGTTGACTTTCGGCTGACAGATACTTGGCATAAGCGACCAAGGCCAGTAATCCGGAGCCGAGCAGCAAGAGGGTCATTTGGATCCTAGCGCCCTGCCGCACCGTCAAGGTGAGGATCGCACAACCGAGATACAGCCAGAACATCTGACGGATCACCATCTGAACAACACCGTCATTGGCACCGGAACCGACGAATGCTTCCCAGCTGACACCCAGTCGTTCCATCAAACGATACACATGTTCGTCCCAGAGCAGGACGCCAATCGGACCTTCCCAATAGTAGTGCACCCAGGTCCAGCCGGCGAAACAGAAAAATGCCGCCAGGCGCAGCAAGAGGGTACAGCGCGCCTCGGTCTGGGACATGCGATCAACTTCCGGCATGGGAGAGCGATTCAACTTGCAGGGTACTCCACTAGTCTGGGAACCCAGGTTCCCGGAAACGCACCGGTCTGCCCCGAGTATTCAAGAGAGAATCAATCCGCTGGGACTTCTTTCGTTTCTCGCGACACATCATCCGACTGCAAAAATCTTATCTTCCACCGATCACCTTGTCTCACAAGATAAACGCTTTCCAACCACTTCAAGTCGGAACGAAACTTCTTCCCATCCTGTTCAAAGTAGAAAACGCCCGTGTTGACATAGCTGGCATGGGCTGAATTCTCGTCGAGGGAGACCCTGAAATCACTCAGCTTCCAATCGGTTGAAATCCATTGCCGATCCCCCGTTTGAAACAACTCCATCAGTTCATCCATCGAATACTTTTTACCCATTTCGAAAATAAAAAAATCATCCGTAATATGCTGGCGATACTGCTGGGTTGCCTGATTCTTTATTTTCAGACCCTTGAAAAATTGAGTGACGACCTCAATGACCTGGTCTGTGCGCGGATCGTCCTGTCGATCATTGCCACCGACGCGAATCCTCGCCTCGCCAACGGAACCGATTCCAGATTCTATGGAACTTGGGCCCACATGTGACTGGCCAGGTGCCAAGGAAAAAACCGAGATGCAAAAGGCTGAGAAACAAACAAACTTCATCGAAACAACTCCTAAAATTATCTCTGTTTTTGATTCGCGCTTCGGTGCCGAACCAGAGCGATATGCAGACCAATCGCCGGAAACAACAGAAACACAAAGATAAATAGTTTCAATTCTGCAAGAATAAGAAACATTAAAGCATTGTATGTTGGGCGATCTAAAGGAATAAACGAATTATGGAGGGCATACGATAGATCGTTCAGAAACAACCACGGGATCGAGAGCAGCAGCAATATTCCCCCGCACAAACTAGCCCAATACAGACCTTTGACAATCACTTCAAGGACTTCCAATTTTTTCTCATCCCGCTGATTCATGAATCCATCTCCCACTGATGAACGGGTCCTGCCGGCACCCTGTGGACCTGGCACCGAGGATCTCCTGCAAAACACAAACCTTCATTTCAGGGACGACCGCAGCCCAAGCCGTGAGTCACGTA
>JAYZCF010000061.1:0-13466 GCA_036338455.1 Planctomycetota bacterium | reverse complement strand
GATTCCCGGGTAGAGTGGCTCGCCGGCAGCGAGCTTTCTGAGGAAGTTATCGCGAATTTCCTGTTTGACCGATCTTGATTCCCAGCCGCTATCAAGTAGCTGTTTCAGATTGGCTGGCCGCGTCAACGTCGTCGTTTCCATGATGCCCTGTTCCTTGATTTCCTGGTCAAGCCTATGCTGCATTATACGGGATTCCCGGAACGTGTTAATGATTCTAGACGAACGGATTCACAAATGTTCCTGCTGACTTCCGAAATTGAGTTCATAGGGTGACCATGGTAACTATTCCGAGATTTTTTTTCTTTGATGTCGGTAACGTGTTGGTTCAGTTCAGTCACGAACGGAGCCGGGATCAGATCGCAAGCATATTGGAATTGGATCCGCGGCAGGTTCAACGAGTTGTTTTCGAGGAAGGATTGCAGGAACGCTACGAATCCGGGGAGGTCAGCTGTCAGCAGTTCGCCGAGCAGTTAATCTGTTTTTCCGAAACGCAAGTCGCTCACCGTAATGTGGTTGAGGCTGCCAGTCGGATCTTTGCCTTGAACCGTGAGTTGATCCCCCTGTTAACCGCGTTGCGCACGGTCAATCTGCCGCTGGGAATCCTCTCAAACACGTGTCCGGGACATTGGCAGGAGGTTTTGCGTATTGCGCCGTTGATCCAGTCCTACTTTCGTCATTTCGTTTTGAGCCATGAATCGAAATGCATGAAGCCCAACAGCAAGATCTACCAGGATGCGATCCGCTTGGCTGGAGAGCCGGCCGAATTGATTTTTTTTGTGGATGACAGGCCAGAGAACGTGGAAGCTGCCCGCCTGGCCGGGCTTGATGCGCACCAGTATGAATCGGCCGATCGGCTATTCAAGGCTTTGGACGAGCGAGGCGTGCGTTTGAACTTTTAGGACTCTGCGGTTTTAAAACCGTGCCGTATTTCGAATCAGCTTTTGTTGCTGCCGGTTGGACGGATGCAGCGATCAAGATGCTGCAGGGCTTCAACAGCCGGCTGCCGAATCGATAACGCGTCCCCTGGTGAGTCGTGGTCTCGCGGGTTGATCCGGATCAAGGTCGCGCCCGGTAAACGGGCCAGTCTTTCTGCCTCCATCCGTACGGTGGGAACGGCGGTGCCCGCTCCAATTTCGAGCACGGCCAATGAATGGCCAGCCAGTTGGTTCAACCATTGTTCGTACCGGTCGAGTTGTTCCCGGGCATGGCGGGAGACCCAGTCTCCATCTTGAAACATCAGAATGTTTGGTCGGGCAATCGAATGGCATTTTGGACAGCGGGGGAGTGGAGAAACGGCACGCAAGGTTTTTGTCTCGATCTCAAGTTCGTTCTCTGTATTTTCCCAGGTCAATTCACTGCAGGGACGGCTGCATTGCAGACGGTGAATAGTGCCGTGACATTCGAAGATTTCCCGTTCGCAGAAGCTGGCAGCTTGGAAATGTCCATCGACGTTGCTGGTAAAAACGAACGACCGCTTTCCGGGTGCCTGACACCAGCTACGAAGGATTTGAAAGCCAACGTGCGGTTGGGTGTCACGATAGAGTTGCAAGCGATGCCCGTAAACGCCCCACGCCCGTGACGCGTCGTCTTGGAACGATTGGGGGTTGGCCATGTCGTAAAAGGTCAGGCCAGCCTGTTGCAGTGGCGGGTAAGCCTTCCAAAAGCCCCGATCCCCACGAAAATCCGGTAAACCTGAGTCGACGCCGATACCAACCCCCGCGCCAATCCAGAGAAAGTCGGCAGAAGAGATCACCTTGCTGGCAGTTGAGAGACACATGCTGGGTTTTCCGATGTCCGCGGGACGCCCGCTCATCGGGGCTTTGACATTATTCCTTGGCAGGTGAAAATCCAGTAACCTACGTGGGGCAATTATAAGCCCTCGAAGCCCTGGTGGGAAAAATCAGCTCGTTATTCTAATCTCCCGGTAACAAAATGAAGCCATCGATCCTTTTTGTCGTGTCTGCCAACCGGATGCTGTCTGGTTTTTTCGGAAAGGCACTCTGTTATTTATTGGTCGGCTTTACGTGGCCCTTGATGGCTCAAGGTCAACAGGAATCGGGTAAAGAGTCGCTGCTCAAGGAGTCGCTCACTGACCTTTCTAAACTGTTGCAGGCCGAGGAAAAACCTGTCCAGAAAAAAACGGACGACCCGCCAAATGCACAAACTACGGAACGCCTTTTTTCCAATATCGGCCAACTGCCCCCCGTGATCACCCGCGTGGAGGCGTACGCCGGAAGGCCTTATGGAATCGGTAAAATTGAGTTCCGACTACGGCCCGGAGACGAGATGATTGATCGGACGGGAGCCATCCTGATTACGGAGAAGAATGGCCGGATCCGCTACCCGGTGACGTCCAAGCCACCGGCGACCAAATTTCTCAATGCCCTGCTGGGGCGCGCTGACGTTTCGCCGGCCTCCCTTCATACAGCCTGGTTTCTGTTCGACGGTGACGCGCCGTTGGAATTGACGCTGCAAGGTTCGATGGCAAGATCGGAAACCGTGCCGGTCGAGTTCGTGCGGGAAGCGCGTTTCTCCAGGATTGTGCGGCAGTGGTGGAAAGAGTACGCCTCGGTGACCGAGGAGCAGACGGCCCTGGGCGACTATCCGAAGTTGTTCGAAACGTACCTGACTTTCATGTTGCCCAATCGTCTTTACCTGCAACCTTCCCGGCAGGCCAGCGAGGTTGAGACAAATCCCGATACGCTGATGGAAACCCTCGCCCGAGTGTTTGACGTCGAGTCTCAGCGAAGTCGGGCGATACAAAAATCATTACTGGGGCAGGCGGATGTCGGGAAGGCGACGTTGCCTTTGCCGGTCGAGCCGAATTGGATTCCCACGGATTTCTCTGGTTTTGACGGGGCCGATGTCAAGGTGGAACCGATTGCCACGTGTGTGCCAAGCGAATGTTTCTACCTCCGCTTCGGAACTTGGCAAAACCAGTTGTGGGCCAAACGCCTGATGAAAGAATATGGTGACAACTTGGGCCAGATGATCAGCTTGAGAGGCTGGGCACCGAAGATCGATTCCAAGTTTCTGGATCAGATGGCGATCGAATCCACGGATTTTGACGAGATGTTTGGTGGCAACTTGATTGCGGATGTGGCGGTCATCGGTAATGACATGTACATGGAAGACGGAGCTTCGGTAGGCGTCATTCTGCAGGCTCGAAATACAGCGGCCCTCAAGAACCAGTTGGCACCCAGGCGGGTGGCGTTCGCCAAAGATCATAAGGCTGACGGTGCCGAGATCGAGGTATTTGAAGTCGATGGGACCAAAGTCC
This sequence comes from Planctomycetota bacterium, assembly GCA_036338455.1. Classification (GTDB taxonomy): domain Bacteria; phylum Planctomycetota; class Planctomycetia; order Pirellulales; family Pirellulaceae; genus Mariniblastus. Next base: position 10,186 of record JAYZCF010000061.1, on the reverse strand, counting down.
AGTTCCTAAAGACCCCCGACAACCGCTATCGATCTTTTTACGTGATCTCGGGTAACAGTCATTTAATCACGTCTTCCTTGACACTGGTTACACGTTTCCTGGAAGCGGCCCAGGGGATTGGTTCCTTGGCGACGACGCCCGGTTTCCGCTATGCCCGCAAGGAGATGCCCCTGACCCGTGACGATACGATCTTCCTCTATTTGCCGACCGAATTTTTCCAGAATCTGCTCGGGCCCGCTTACCAGATTGAGCTGCGGCGGCGCAATCAGAGCATCGCGGACATGCAGTTGATCGAACTTGCGTACCTGGCTGCCCGCGCGGAGGGTATCGAGGCGGAGAGTCCGGATACCCTGATTGCCAATCGTTTTTTGCCTCAGGGCTTTGGGAAGCGGGCTGACGGCAGTCAATTGGCGCGGGAGGGGGATTTCTGGATTGACTCGATCCGTGGCCGGCGCGGTTTTTTCACGCCGATTAGTGACTTGGAAATCAATAAAGTGACGCCCGCCGAGGCGGCAGATTTTGAGCGACAGCGGGCTTTTTACGCCGAAAAATTGCCGGGCATTGACCCGATGTTCTTTGCTTTGAAACGTTACCAGCAGGGCGACAACATCGAGCGAGTCGTTTTTGATGGTCGGGTGGCGCCGTTTGGAAAGCAGAAATATGCTTGGCTGCTTAACATGATTGGGCCACCATTAAGCCAGCAGGTCGTTGAGTCCGAGGCCGATATCATTCGTTTTAGTGCGAGTCTCCGGGGAGGCTTTCTGACGGGTGGCACGGAGAGCCATCAAATCTTTGGTGCCGTGCAGGACACGGTCGATCCGGACGTCGAGGTCAAGCCAATGTCCCTGTTGACCATGTTGGATCTCGTGAAATCGGCTCCCTGGTTCGTCGGTTCGATGCCCCCAGCGGGCATACTCGATTTCTTACCCAGTCTCGGCGGGCAGCCGGATGCCGACGGTTATACCTTTTCGGGACTACTGGGTGTTTGGAGATTGCAAACGAATCTCTTCACGGCCATCTCCATGAGTCAGCAACGACTGGAAGAGCTGAAACGGAGTTTCCGCCTGGAGCCTTTGGAGCGACCTGCCCATGCGCGGCTGGAAATTGGTGACCTCGGCAAGTCCAATTTGAAAAACTGGGGGAATGTTCACCTGTATGAGCGGAGCTGGCAAACCTCAATCGCCAATGCTCGGCTGTTGAACATGCTCGTGCAGCAGTTCAAGTTATCGCCGATCGCGGCTCGCGAGACGGCGGAAAACGTACTGGATGTCGACTTGGTTTGCACGCTGGGAGGGGAGTACGAGCTGGTAGAGACGCCGACCACTCGACTGGTGTGGGAGTCCACGAGTTGGCCATCTTTCGCCAACCCCCAGATCCCGGCTGATTACCTCGCCCCTTTGTTTCAGTGGTTTCGAGGACTGGAGCTCGAGGTGATCAATGGTGACAGCCAGTTTGTCGTTCACGGTTACTTGGATATTCAGCGGGACGCATCGGAAGCTGCCCTCCCCTCCTTCAATCTCTTCAAGGGCTTTGGCAACGTCTTGTCAGGTGGCAAGTCGGATGAAAAGCCGGCTGACAAGAAGGAACCGAAAACGCCACAATCGGACGAGCAACCGGATCGATGATTTCCCGTCCTGTCAGTGTGAGGGCTAAAGAATTCTCTTGGGAACATTCATCTTTTTTGCAAGCGCGGATTCCAAGTTGTTAGAATTTGCAGATGACTCTGTCACGGACGGTCGGTTGCTTGGCAGGGTGCAAAAGTTGTGTGCGGTCTTACTGCCCGATAAATTTCCAGTTTTAGAACGGGAGAAAAGGAATGAACTGTCTTCGTCTTTCCGTCTTGTCGATACTCTGTTTCCTCGTTCCAGGCATGTGTCTCGCGCAGCAGACGGGAGAAACGTGGTTCGGTGTCTTGGAAGTGGGGCCCCAGAAATTGCGGTTGGAACTCAAAGTCAAGAAAGACCAAGACGGTGTCTACCAAGGGGCCATGTACAGCCTGGACCAGGGAAACCTTGCGGTGCCGATGAGTCGTTTCGAAATCGTCGACGGCCAGTTGGAGTTCGAGGTCAAACAGGTCGGCGCTTCGTTCGCTGGTAAATTGGAAGGTGGCGATCCGGACAAGCAGGTTGCTGTGGGGAAATTTAAACAGGGAGGTGCGGCTTTTGATATGACCTTCAAACGCATCGCCGCTACGCCGGGGATGACACTCGTGCAGACATGGCAGGGTACGCTGGTGGCCGGACCTCAAAAATTTGATTTTCAGATTCGAATGTTTCGTGACGACGAGGGAGCTTTGTCGGCAAAACTGGATAGCTTCAGCGAAGGTCTGTTGGGGTTGTCGCTTGAATTGGGACCGAAGACATCCGTCGACTCAGAGGAGTTCAATTTCCGAATCATGGTCACAAAGGCCAACTACGAGGGGAGGCGCTCGGAGGATGGTCAGTCGGTCGAGGGGCTTTGGAAACAGTCGGGCGTCGAATTTCCGCTCGATTTCAAGTCTGTGCCGTTGGAAGAGACGCGAAAGAGAATGCCGGATCGCCCTCAAACACCGAAAGGACCATTCCAGTACGAATCTTCCGAACACGTGATTCGTTCGACGCGTAGTCCGGGAGTTGAGTTGGGGGCGACCTTGACTCATCCCCGTGGCAAAGGCCCGTTTCCGGCCGTCATTCTCATTAGTGGCTCCGGACAACAGGATCGTGACGAGACCATTTTTGGACACAAAGCCTTTTTTGTGATTGCGGATCACTTTGCCAATCATGGGATTGCAACGCTGCGTTTTGATGACCGGGGAAAAGATAAGTCGACGGGTGACCCGACGACCTGTACATCTGAGGATTTTGCCGATGACGTGGAGACCTTGGTCGACTGGTTGAAACAGCAAGCCATGATCGATCCGGAGCAGATCATCCTGGTCGGACATAGTGAAGGTGGGTATATCGGCCCCATGATTGCCGCCCGCCGCCCTGATATTGCAGCATTAGTGATGTTGGGGGGAACGACCGTTCCCGGGGATCAGATTGTGCTCGATCAGTCGCGTCGCATTGCTGCCGCCGCGGGCGCGAGTCAGGCGGATCTCGATTTCCAAGAGGCCCTATCAAAAAATGCGTTTGAAATGCTGCGAAACGGGGAAGCGGAAGCTCCTGATTTTGTTGACAAGTTGATGGCCCGTACCCGAAAAGAAATGACGGTTGATGGCCAGGAGCCAGAATTTGAACTGCCGGAGAATGCTGCGGCTCAATTATCCCGGTTCAATAGCCCTTGGTTCCGGTTTTTTCTCGACTACGATCCAGCGTTGGCACTCCGAAAAATCGATTGCCCCGTGTTGGCGTTGTTCGGAGAACACGACCTGCAGGTTCATCCGGATCTGAACGTACCGGTGTTGGAGGCAATCTGGCAGGGAGGAAAACATCCCTCCTCCGAATGCATTCGTTTTCCCCGGTTGAATCACCTCTTCCAGGAATCGTCTACCGGGTCCCCTGCGGAGTACGCAAAAATCGACGAAACTTTCAACATCGTCCCGCTGAACAAGATGACTGAGTGGATTCAGCAGGTGACGGGGGAAAAGGAAAGAGGCGGCCACCCGGATTGAGTCGCCTGTTCGCTTGGTGAATCGTGCCGACCGGTCGTGATTCGCTCGGACCTTTCACGGGTTGGCTTGTCTGCGCAGTTTAGGTCAAGCACCTCGCCTATCGGCTCGCCTCATAAGAGATGCCCAGGTCGTTGGTGCGCACTTCTTTTAGTTTGGTTGCCAACCTTTCCCGAAACGCTTGTGTGATTGCCGTGTGGTCGGGATGGTCGACCAAGTTGGTGAATTGGCCTGGGTCGTTTCGCATGTCAAACAGTTCGGCTCCCCCCTGCCCTTCTTCACCGTATTGAATGAAGGCCCATTCCTCGGTCCGTAGCAAAAATCCTTGCCTCATCGGAGCAACAGAAAAGGCGGCCTCCCGAACAGTCTGTCGCGGGTCATCCAATAAAGCGGAGATGTCCTGGCCCTGTAAGCGGTCTTCGACGGGCAACTGGCACAGGCTGGCAACCGTTGGGTAAAGATCGATCAACTCGGACAGTGAATGGCAGACGCCCGCCGGCTTTCCCGGTACCTTGATGATGAGCGGGACCCTTGCCGATTCATCGCGCAGGCTGACCTTGGCCCAAAAGTCATGTTCTCCCAAATGATAACCGTGATCACTGGTAAAGATGACGATCGTCCGATCGGCTATCCCTGATTCGTCCAACGCCCTCATGACCTTGCCCACCTGGGCATCCAGGTAGGCGACCGAGGCGTAATAACCACCGATCGCTTTGCGTTGCTTCGCCAGGTCCATCTGCATGTTTTGGCTCGTCTTATAGTTGATTCCTGGTTTGGGAATATCCTGCCAGTCACCGGGTACTTTGGGTGGCAGCACCATCCGATCGTAATCGTAAGGGGCATAGTATTTTTTCGGGGCGACGAAAGGAACGTGAGGCCGGACAAATCCGACCCCAATGAAAAACGGTTCGTCCTTGTGAGCCTTAATCAATTCAGACGCTTTTTCGGCAGTGCGGCCATCGGAGTGGACCAGGTCATCACCCTCCGCCTCGACCACCACGAACGTGTTGCCTCCCTTTACGGGTAGTTTCCCGTCGGGGTTACCCTCCAGCGTCCACCCCCGTCCAGGTGCTTTCCATTCCGGTCCCTGGCTGTTGAAACGCTCGGTCCAGCAACGGGCGTCGTCTGCCCCGTCCGTGCCGGCCTCGATGCCGCCCGGGACACCCATGTGAAATATCTTGCTAACGCGAGCGGTGTAGTAGCCGTGGTTTTTGAAGTGTTCAGCCCACATCGCCCGGTCCCCAATGGCGGGCCTGGGGGACCTGTACCCCAGCATTCGAGTTGCGTGCGGATAGTAACCCGACATGAAGGAAGCGCGGGAAGGACCACAGTAGGTTCCCTGGCAATACGCTCGGGTGAACCGCATCCCCTGTTGAGCGATCGCGTCGATATGGGGTGTCTGGCAGACCGTGTTCCCATAACAGGAGAGAGCCGTATCGGTCAGATCGTCGGAAATGATGAACAGGACGTTGTAGGGAGCTTGCTGACCGCTGCGGCCGTTCGTTGTTTCGTCAGCGACCGCCGTGGTCGACAGTCCGCAACAGAGGCTGGCTACCAGCGCGATGAATTTCATATTGGCCTCCCGCTGGGAATGAAGAAATGATGCTCTCCTCAGGATAGCACAAATCCCCCGCGGGAGGCCTGCTCGTACCGAATTCCCACGCCCGCCGATTATCCGGAGAACGTGAACTCTTCTCCGTCAAAGTCGATTTCCACCAAGCCAGCTTCATCCCGGCCATGCCGCAGCAATGCCGTAGCCAGTGGGTTGGCGATGCGTTGTTGCAGCACCCGCTTGAGGGGGCGCGCCCCGTAGACCGGGTCGTATCCCTCCTCGGCGATTTGTTCCCGCGCCGCCTCGGAGACCTCCAGTGTGTACCCTTGTTCGGCCAATCGCTTTTCCAATTCCACGATCTGGATATCGGCAATCTTGCGAATCTGCGATCGACTGAGTGGCTGGAACACGATTTTTTCATCGATCCGGTTCAGCAGTTCCGGCAGGAACCGGGCGCGGAGTGTCTGCTCGACCGCTTCGCGAATTTCTTCATCGGTTCCGCCATCATCCGTGATTTTCTGGATCACTTGGCTGCCAATATTGCTGGTCATGACAATGATCGTATTGGTGAAATCAACCGTATTTCCATGGTTGTCCGTCAAACGACCGTCATCAAGAACCTGCAACAGGATGTTGTAGACGTCATCGTGCGCCTTTTCGATTTCATCCAACAGAACGACGCTATACGGCCGCCGCCGGACGGACTCGGTCAGTTTTCCGCCTTCTTCGTAACCGACATAGCCGGGAGGGGCTCCGATCAGCCGGCTCACACTATGCCGTTCCATGAATTCGCTCATATCAATCCGAATCATGGCTGATTCGTCGTCGAACATGATTTCAGCTAGAGCCTTGCAGAGCTCGGTTTTACCGACACCGGTAGGGCCGAGGAACAGGAAAGAGCCGATCGGCCGGTTCCGATCCTGCAGGCCACTACGACTACGGCGCACCGCGTTACTGACGGCCTCGACCGCCTCGTTTTGGCCGACGACCCGCTGGTGTAACCGCTCTTCCATCACCAACAGTTTGGCGCGTTCGGTCTCCATCATCTTGGACACCGGGACGCCGGTCCATTGGCTCACGACTTCAGCAATCTCCTCCTCGGTGACTTCTTCACTGAGCAGACGTTTCTGGTTTACATCGGCTTCTTTGATTTCGACCGACTCAGCGGTTTCGATCTGCTCCTGCAAGCGGCTCCTCGTTGAGTCCAGCTCGTAGAGTCTGCGATAATCGTCTTCCCCGACTTGCATGCCACTGGATTGTTGCGATTTGATATCGGCATCCAGCTGATTGAACTGTCGCTCGTTCTCTTCGAGTTGCTGGCGCAGGTTCTGTACATCGGTCATGCCGAGTTTTTCGGCTTCCCACTGCTCTCGCAAATCGGCCAGTTCTTTCTTTTTCGCCTCCATCTCTTGGCGAACTTCGTCCAATCGGACCTGAACGCTTTCGTCGTCCTCATCTTCCAGTTGACGGGCGGCCAGTTCCAGTTGGGTCAGCCGGCGTTGCACAATGTCGATTTCCTGTGGGACACTATCAAGTTCCATGGCCAGTTTCGATGCCGCTTCATCGACCAGGTCGATCGCTTTGTCTGGTAAAAAACGATCGGTGATGTAGCGGTCGGATAATTTTGCAGCGGCCACTAACGCCTCATCTTTGATTTGAACGTTGTGGTGAGTCTCGTAACGCTGTTTCAGTCCACGAAGGATGGAAATCGTGTCTTCAACCGAGGGTTGTTCAACGTAAACGGGTTGGAACCGCCGCTCCAAGGCAGCGTCCTTTTCGATGTACTTCCGGTATTCGTCCAGTGTGGTTGCGCCAATGCAATGCAATTCGCCTCGCGCCAAGGCCGGCTTGAGCAGGTTGGCAGCGTCGCTGCCTCCTTCGGCCGCACCGGCGCCGATGACCGTGTGTAGTTCGTCAATGAACAGGACGATTTTGCCTGCCGAAGCGGTTACCTCTTTGAGGACTGCCTTCAGACGTTCTTCAAACTCTCCGCGGAACTTCGCCCCGGCGATGAGCGCTCCCATGTCGAGAGCCACAACCCGTTTGTCACGCAGTGACTGGGGGACGTCATTGTGGACAATCCGCAGTGCCAAGCCCTCGGCTATTGCTGTTTTGCCAACACCCGGTTGGCCGATCAGGACCGGGTTGTTCTTGGTCCGGCGAGACAATACCTGGATCACTCGACGGATTTCGTCGTCCCGTCCAATGACGGGGTCGAGTTTGCCCGATTTCGCTTTTTCTACGAGGTCGATCGCATACTTCTCCAAGGCTTGGTATTTGCCTTCTGGATCCGGGTCGGTGACCTTGGTGTTTCCCCGTACCTGGACAAGTGTGTCGAGGATGGACTTTTCGTCGACGGCGTTCAACTCGAGGATGCGTTTGGCAGCGGACTCGGTTTTGACCAACCCGAGCAGCAGGTGTTCTGTCGATACATACTCATCCTGCATCTGATGAGCTGTCTCCAGGGCTGCATCAAGGGTTTTTTGGAGGTCCCGGCTGATTTGGGCCGCACTCCCACCGGAAGATTTTGGAAGTCGATCGATTTCCGAGTTGACCATCTGCTGTAACTGGTCGAAGGGGGCATTCATAGTGTCAAGAATAGGGCGCACGATCCCGTCTGATTCCTGTAACAAGGCCTGTAACAGGTGCAGCGGTAGAATCTCGGCATTGCCTGCCGATGAAGCGGCAGCCTGGGCGCCTGCCAAGGCCGCTTGGGATTTGGTGGTCAGTTTGTCAAATGGAAACGTCATGGTTTGCTCCTCTCACTGCCCGCCCGGTTCTGATCGGCTAACGGGTGATCCGTTCGTCGAAACTGGCTGGCAGTCAAATTGTAATCAAGTAAACAGTAATGCAATCCCCGTGCCCAAATTGGCTCGCCGTCTGCTGGAAGTTCAGGCCAAAGATGGAATGGACCTGCAGCGTGCCTGTTGGCTAGACCCTTGCCGTGTGTCGCATGGAAAGCGAACGCGCGGTCCCTCATGATTTCGGGGGCCATGCTCGCCTTACCCCGACAATCCAGAAGCTTGATGGGGTTGGGCAAAGCGAGCCACTCCGGGGCCAGCAAAGAAAAGCCCGGGATGCAAGGCATCACCGGGCTTGAGCGACGGGCTTGAGTGACTAAAAAGCGTTAGTCATTCTTGACTTCAAACTCGGCATCGATTGCGTCGTCTTCCGCCGGACTGGCGTCGGTAGACTCTGCTTCGCCGGCCGGGCTGCTCTCTTCCTGTGCTCCGGCCGATTCGTACATCGCTTTGCTGAAGGCATGGGACGCCTGTTCCAATTCCGCAACGGCCGATTTGATCGCGTCGGCGTCGTCCGTTTTGGCCGCTTCTCGCACTTTGGCAATCGCGTCCTCCAGCGGTTTCTTGTCGCCGTCTTGCATCTTTTCCGAGTGCTCTTTCATCGTTTTTTCGAGTTGGTAGCACATGTTGTCCGCTTCGTTCCTGGCATTGGCCAGTTCGAATTTCTTGCGGTCTTCATCCGCATTGGATTTGGCATCTTCCTGCATCTTGGAGATCTCATCTTCGGATAGTCCAGACGATTCCTTGATCTCAACGTTCGCTTCCTTGCCGCTACCCATGTCTTTGGCGGAAACATTGAGGATCCCGTTTTGGTCGATGTCAAACTTGACCTCGATTTGCGGAACACCTCTCGGGGCAGCAGGCAGGTCGGTCAGGTCAAACTTGCCCAGCAGACGATTGTCACTGGCCATCTTTCGCTCACCTTGGAAAACCTGGATCGTGACCGCTGTCTGGTTATCAGCCGCTGTGCTGAAAATCTGCTTCTTCTCAGTCGGAATGGTGGTGTTCCGTTCTACCAAGGCAGTCAAAACACCTCCCTCGGTCTCGATGCCCAGCGTCAATGGAGTCACGTCCAGAAGCAGAACGTCCTTTCGGTCGCCAGCCAATACCGCACCCTGGATCGCCGCACCGATCGCTACGACTTCATCCGGATTGACTCCTTGGTGCGGATCTTTGCCGAAGATTTTCTTAACCATCTCTTGGACTTTGGGAACTCGCGTAGAACCACCGACCAGAACGATTTCGTCAATGTCGCTGGGGGAGAGCTTGGCATCCTTGAGAGCCTGCTCGACCGGTTTGCGACAACGCTCGATCAACGAATCAATGAGTTCTTCGAACTTTGCCCGCGTAATGTTGATCTGCAGGTGCTTTGGTCCGCTCGCATCAGCCGTTATGAAAGGGAGGTTAATGTCTGTCTGGGGAACATTGCTGAGTTCCTTTTTCGCTTTTTCGCAAGCTTCCTGTAGCCGCTGTAGTGCCATCGTGTCGTCGCGCAGGTCGACCCCGTTCGATTTTTTGAATTCGTCGGCCACGTAGTTGATTAAGACTTCGTCAAAATCATCACCGCCGAGGTGGGTGTCTCCACTCGTGCTGATCACTTCAAAGACTTTCATCCCGTCGTCATCATTCAACTCCAGGACCGAGACATCGAATGTCCCCCCACCGAGGTCGAAAACGACAATCTTTTGCTCGGACTGGGATTTGTCCAGACCGTACGCCATAGCGGCGGCGGTTGGTTCATTAATGATTCTCGCCACATCCAGGCCGGCAATTTGTCCTGCGTCTTTGGTCGCTTGTCGCTGGGCATCATTGAAGTAGGCCGGGACCGTGATCACGGCCTTGCTGACCTTGTGTCCGAGATAGGACTCGGCCGCCTCTTTCAGCTTGCGCAACGTCTTAGCGGAGATTTCCTGAGGAGTGAATTGCTCATCTCCTACGCCAATTTTGACGTACTCTCCAGCGCCCCCGTCGATTTTGTAGGGGACCATCTTTTCTTCATTCTCTACCTCGTTGTGTCGCCGCCCCATGAATCTCTTGACCGAGTAAACGGTTCGTTCCGGGTTGGTTACCCGTTGGTTTCGAGCCGGGGCTCCCACCAGGGTCTCACCTTTGTCGGTAAATGCGATGACGCTGGGAGTCGTACGATCACCTTCTTGGTTGGCGATTACGGTCGGTTCATTGCCGTCCATCACCGCAACGCAGGAATTGGTCGTTCCCAGGTCGATACCAATGATTTTTTCACCT
>JAYZCF010000060.1:0-7545 GCA_036338455.1 Planctomycetota bacterium | reverse complement strand
GGCGAGGCGGGCGTTCCCTTCTTCAGCTTGTCGGGCAGTGATTTTGTTGAAATGTTTGTCGGTGTCGGGGCGGCACGGGTGCGTGACATGTTCCAACAAGCCGAGTCCAAATCGCCCTGCATCATTTTCATTGATGAGCTCGACGCCCTGGGTAAAACGCGAAGCGGGAGCGTTGTCGGGGGGCATGACGAGCGAGAGCAGACCCTCAATGCCTTGTTGGTCGAGATGGATGGCTTTGCCTCGAACAGTGGTGTGATTGTGATGGCAGCGACCAACCGTCCCGAAACGTTGGACCAAGCGTTGATGCGCCCGGGCCGCTTTGACCGGCATGTCTTGGTTGACCGGCCGGATGTGCGGGGGCGGGAAGAGATCCTGAAAGTCCATGTGAAGAATGTCAAGCTGGATCCTAACGTCGACCTAAAACACGTCGCCTCGATCAGTCCCGGGTTTGTGGGAGCCGATCTTGCCAACCTCGTCAATGAGGCCGCCCTGCTGGCCGCCAGGAAGGAAAAAACGACCGTCGGCATGGATGAGTTCAACGAGGGGGTCGAGCGGGTAACGGCCGGCTTGGAGAAGAAGAAGCGGGTGATGAGCGAAGAGGAAAAACAGCGGGTTGCCTATCATGAGAGTGGTCACGCCTTGGTTGCCTACAGCCTCCCGAACACCGATCCGGTCCATAAGGTTTCGATCATCCCTCGAGGATTGGGTGCACTCGGCTACACGATGCAGCGTCCCGAAAGTGAACGCTATTTGATGACCAAGAGTGAGTTGGAGAGTCAGCTGCAGATCTTGTTGGCCGGTACTTTGGCCGAGGAAATGATTTATCAGGATATTTCTACCGGTGCTCAAAACGATCTTGAGCGGGTTACGGATATTGCCAGGGCGATGGTCACCCAGTACGGGATGAGTCGACTGGGTAGGATCAACTATAAGCAGGATCGGTCCAATCCATTCCTGGCAGGGTCCAGTGGTGAACTCAGCAGTCGCCAGCATAGCGAGGAAACCGCCCGTGAGATTGATGAAGAGGTTAAGTCAATCATCGAAGATGCCATGGAGCAGGTTCGAATCATCCTGGAAAAGCGTAGCGGGGCACTGGTCGCTTTGACCGACAGGTTGATTGAAGTTGAATCGGTCGACTCGGACGAACTGAAGCGGATCATTTAGGAAAACACGACCGGTCCATTGGTCGTGCCCGGGACTCAGGCGGCCCCTGGCAATCAAGATGACTCCAAGAAGAGCCTTCCTGAGCAAACTGAGGATGACGAGCGAACCGCTCAATGAGCCGGTTTCAGGTTCTGGCTGGAAACCGGTTGTTGTTCAACGAGTGGGAACCTCTTATCATTCAGCCCTAGTTGGAATTCGCAACTGCTTGAACCGGGTGGTGGGAACGTGAAGTACGCAATCTGCAATGAAGTCTACGGGGATCTTTCGTGGGAACAGGCCTTGGCCCGTGCCGCCGAGGCCGGATACCAAGGGGTGGAGATCGCTCCGTTTACGATTGAAAAAGATGTTCAGTCCATCTCTTCCGAAAAACGCCAACAGATCAGAGAGTTGGCAGATCAAAACGGGTTGCAGATTATCGGTTTGCACTGGCTGCTGGCGCACACCGAGGGTTTGCATTTGACCAGTCCGGATGCCGCGACGCGGCAGCGAACCGTCCAGTACCTTGGGGAATTGGCCAAGCTCTGCCGCGATCTGGGAGGGCATCTGATGGTGTTTGGTTCACCGCAACAGAGAAACTTGCCCGCCGGTATGTCGCAAGAGACAGGGTGGGAGCTTGCCGTCGGGGCGTTGACCGAGTTGAGCCCGATGCTGGAAGAGACGGGGGTCACGCTGGCCATCGAACCCCTTGGTCCAGAGGAGGGGAATTTCATCCTGACAGCGGAGCAGGCGATGGCCTTGATCAGAGCGGTCGACTCCGAAATGCTGAAATTGCATCTTGACGTCAAGGCAATGTCGACCGAAGAGACGTCGATATCTGAAATTATTCTGCAGAATGGTGAGTCACTCGCCCACTTTCACGCAAATGATCCGAACCGACAGGGCCCGGGCATGGGGGAAGTCGACTTTCTGCCCATCTTTGCTGCGCTGCAGGAAGCGAAATATGACGGTTGGATTTCGGTGGAAGTTTTCGATTACGAACCGGGCATCGATCGACTTACCCGTGGTTGTCTCGAGTACATGAAGTCCGTTGAGAAACAATTGTTCTCGTCCAGGTGATCAACCACCTTTGCTGTCGCCCAGAATTTCGCCGGCGTAAAGATCTTCAGGACTTTGACGAGACCGAATCAGATTCGGTTGGCTATTTTCGATCAATACCTCGGCTGCAAACGGCTTACTGTTGTAATTGGACGACATCACGAATCCGTAGGCGCCGGCACATTGGATGACGAGAAAATCTCCTACTTCTGCCTCCGGCAGCTGACGAGTATCAACCAAGCCGCCCTCTTGCTGTGTGAAAATATCCCCCGATTCGCAGAGCGGTCCTCCCACGACGACGTCCTGGAATTTCCATGTTCGCGGTTCACGATGAGCGATGGCCATAGGGTGATAGGCACCGTACATAATCGGTCGAGCCAAATTGTTGAATCCAGCGTCGACGAGGTAGAAAAGGTTCTCGCCCATTTTCTTGACCGCACGTATTTCCGAAACCAGGTAACCGGCATCGGCAACCAGGAACCGCCCCGGTTCAATTTCGAGTGAAATCGGGTGTCCCAATTCCTGTTGTAGTTGTTGTCGCGTTTCGTCCCAAAGTTCGTAGTAACGTTGGATGTCGACCGATTCGTCCGTATCCCGGTAAGGAATTGGTAGACCACCTCCAGCGCTGATCATTTCGATCGACGGCCCGACTTGGAGGGCGACTCGTTTCATCGCCTGGCAGACTTGAGAGAGGTGCTCAAAGTCGGTGCCAGAGCCAATATGCATATGGAGCCCGGAGACGGTCAGCCCATAATCGCCGGCTGTCTTGATGCAGTTCTCCAGTTGTTCGTGCCAGATGCCATGCTTGGACTGTTGCCCTCCAGTATTGGTTTTTTGACTGTGGCCATGTCCAAAGCCGGGATTGATTCGGAGTGTAATTCGACCGGACTCAACCCGTTGACCATACTGGGAGATCATGTCGGGTGAACCAATGTTCACGTGGATGTTCTCACGCACAACCAGATCCAGCGCTGCATGATCAAAGATGTCAGCCGTATACACAACGGGTGCAGGATCCCCTGACAAACTATAGCCCGCGCGGCTGGCGCGATGAACTTCCCCAGCACTGACGGCGTCGACGACCACGCCCTGGCGGTGTACCAGATCCAGAATGGCCAAATTGGAATTGGCCTTTTGAGCATATCGGATAACGTCGAATTGACGCAGTTGTTCAATTCGGTTCAATATTTTGCTGGCATCGTATACGTAAGTCGGCGTGCCAAACTGCTCTGCCAGCTGGTAGGTGGGTACGCCTGCAATCGTTGGCATGGTTGGTGCAAACGGGTCAGTGACGGCCATCAAGTATCCTGTAAATTAGTCCATTGCTTCCGAAGTTAGGCGTCATTGTAAGATTTTTCCATGGGGAACAAAGGTCTGAAATGGAGGGGCCGCAGGAATCATGACCGGTCGCTTGCGGTATGAGGGAGTGGTTGACGATTGAGGGATCGCAATCTTCTTTGTGGATGATTCTCTCAAGCGGCGCCGGGTGATTCTATCCGACTACGAAGCGTAATCGTCGTCCGATGCTATTCTGGTGACCCGCACCAGTTCAATAAAGCGGCGGTTGGCTTTCTCCACTCGGAAGCGGACATTTCCCATTACAAATTCTCGCCCAATCCTGGGCACTTCCTTGAGTTGTGACATGATCAAGCCTGACACGGTGTCGAATTCTTCATCCTCGGGAAGGGTCAGGCCGAGTGCTTCGTTGAGGCGATTGAGGTGCGTGGTTCCAGTGACTTCCACCGAATCGCCGTCAATTTTTCGAATTTGGTCCATTTCTTCATGATCGGTTTCATCGACGATTTCCCCCACGATCTCTTCCAGAACATCCTCAATGGTGACCACTCCGGCAACGCCTTTGTACTCGTCCTCTACGATTGCCATGTGCACCCGTCCGGCCAGAAACTGTTGCAACATTTCACGCAGCAAAGTGCTTTCCGGAACCTTGATCGGCTCGCGTACGAGTTTTTCCAGTGGTCGCCGTTTGCTTTCTGATCTGAGAGACTCGCGAAGGATGTCCTTGGCATAAAGGATGCCGATGATGTTGTCGATGGAGTCGCGGTAGATTGGTATTCGGGTGCGCCCCGATTCCACCACGAATTCCAGCATTTCCTCCCAGCCGGTTGAAAATTCCATGGCATCTACCCGGGATCGCGGTGTCATCACGCGGCCGACATCATAATCGTCGAGCTCCATGACGCCCTCGATCATGTCGGCCCGAGCCGGTTCCAGCAAGCCATCATGCTCGCCCTCTGAAACCATGGAGAGGATTTCGTCTTCAAAAGCTTCTTCTTCATCCTCGTCTTCTACCCGCTTGCCACGTGCCCGAAAAAAGAAGGCTGAAAGCACTTTGGCACCTACGGTCAAAGGCCATGCCATGCCCGCTACCAACCACCAAACTCGCCAAGTCCGAAACAGAAAAGGTTCCGCTGCGGCCTGGGCGATGGCCCACGGTATCCAGCTACTGAAAAGGATCAAGCAAAATGCGGATAAGCCAATGGTCGACCACAATTCGCTACTTTCGAGTGTCAGTGTGGCTCGATTGTGAAGCAATAGAAAAACAAAAGAGCAGACAAAAATGGCTGTGGTGAGCATTTGTGCCATCAACGTGCCCAGCGCGATTTCATCACGCATGTCGATAATCCGGCTGAATGTGTGGTTTCGTCGTTTTCGGTTGCAATATTCCTCGAGATCGTGCCAGGAAATTTCATGGATTACCTGTTGAGCTGCCGCGCAGATTGTCATCCCGAGCATCGAAATTATCGCGATCCAAAAAGTCAATTGAGAGGTCATCGAGAAGCTTTCCCCCCGGGGCTATCCGGTTCGCTCGGAGCTTGGTAACTGGCCCCAGCGCGTTCCATGCAGCGCCGCTCTTCTGCCCGCATCAACTGACGATCCTCTTCTTGCTTGTCGTTGTAGCCAAGTAAATGAAGTAATCCGTGAATCACGTACAACAACAATTCGTCTGCCGGGTTACCGCCGAGTTCTGCCGCCACTCTGATCGCCGTATCGGCACTGACGATGATTTCACCTGACAGCCGTCGAGCATCGGCATCCTGTTCAAACGGGAAACTCAGAACATCGGTCTCGTAATCATGATCGAGATACCGGGAGTTCAAGTCACGGATCGTCGGATCATCGACAATGGCAATACTGATTTCTGTCTGAGACCATTTATGATCGAATAGTATTTGGCAGGCAACTCGTTTCAGCCTGACGCTGTCTACCGGGTGCGACTGTTGGTTAACGATGCTGACCCCTGAGGCCAGGTTGTCATCCGAATCAGGCAGATTGCTGGTCGGGGTATTTGACCCGGGCATGGTACATTCCGTTTAATGACTTGATGAGGCTCTCCTGGATGGTATGCAACTGTTGCAATGTAATATTGCATTCATCAAATTGACCATCGTCCAGCCGTTTCTTGGCGATTTCGTTGACCAGATTTTCAATTCTTGAGGGCGTCGGTTCGCGCAACGCGCGACTCGCGCTTTCGACCGCGTCGGCCAACATCATGACGGCCGCTTCGGGTGTCTGAGGTTTCGGTCCAGGATAGCGGTAATCCTTTTCGTCGATTTCCGCTCCATTTTCGTCTTCTCGGCTTTGTTGCGCTGCTCGATTGTAGAAATACTCGACCAAGGTGGTGCCATGGTGCTGTTCAATCAGGTCAATAATCCGCTGGGGTAGGCGATGGATCCGAGCAATTTCTGCCCCCTCTTTGACGTGTGCGATAATGACCAACGTGCTCATTGTGGGAAGGAGTTCGTCATGCTTATTAGCTCCGCCTGACTGGTTTTCAATAAAATATTCTGGCTTGCGTAATTTCCCGATGTCATGGAAATAGGCACCTACCCGACAGAGCAAACCGTTGGCACCAATGGCATCTGCGGCGGCTTCACTGATCGAAGCAATATTGATGCTGTGGTTATAGGTTCCCGGGGCTCGTTGAACTAGGTCTTTCAGTAGAGGGTGGTTGGCATCACTTAGTTCGAGCAAGCAAATATCCGTCTGTACGTCAAACCAGCTCTCCATAAAAGGTAACAACGCGGTCATGCAGAGTCCCGCGAAACCGGCACTACCCGCGTAGCAGAGAGCGATGACCCATAAATTTCCGCTCATCGGTTGCCCTAACATGTAATTGACGCCAACAACGGTGGGCAACACAACAATTGCTGATACCAATCCGACATAGACCAATTTGGTGCGACTGCGGATCGAACGACAAAGTAACGCGGCTGTTGAACAGGAAGCCGTTAATACGACAAACTCGGACAAAGAGAAGCCGTGGGCTACCGTAAATGCCAAGGCTACCAGGGCACTTAGAAAGATCGACAACTCGATATGGTAAACAATGGCAATCGTCATGGCGAACAGTGTCAGCGGCACAAGTTCCCATCGCCATTGGACATTGATTGAAAGGAGCCAGGCACCCACCCACGTGATCAACATCAGGGCGAGCAACGTGCAAAATTGTTTGATATCAGCCAGTAGTTCATGATCCCGAAAATAGAGGTAGCCGCTGAAAAGTGCAAAGACCGAAGCAAACAAGCCGAAAAAGGAGAATGATCGCAGGACCTGATCCTGAATGGTCATGCTTTCGATGTGCGCTTCGTATTCGGCCCGCAATACCTCGATGTCGTAATCGTCGAGCGGTTCGAAGGCGCTGATAACGGTTTTGTCCCCTGGGTGATTGAGGTTCTTTAGGGGTTCTCCGGGTTCGTACTGCTTCATCACCGTTTCAACGTTGCGACTGGCGATGCGGCGCTCTCTGCTCGTGTGATCTTCGTCCAGCGTTAACGTGACCGGCAGTTGGGGGGTGAGGTAATTCATGATGAGCGAAGCCACAAACTCGGGTTCGTCAATGAATTCACTGTTCTTTCTTAACTCTGCCACCAAGTTGGCACTCAATCCCTCGACTACTTGAGCGATGCGAACATCCTCAACATCGACATGCTGAGAATCTTCTGCATTGCCGCGCGGGTAGACCTGGATTTCTTCCATGCTGCCCTGGCCCAGTTCATGTTCCAGGTTCTTCAAAAGTCCATTCTTGTCTACCTCCAGGAAAGCGGTATCCACCGACTGTTTCAGGTTGTTCAGTTGGGGGTCATTTTCCAGGGCGGTTTTGAATTTTGTGAGTTCTTCCGCTGCGGGTGAGGCTTGCTTGTCCGTCGCCTCACTATCGGCTGGCATGAACTTTTCAACGAACTCGTTATCCAGTTCGTTGATTTCCATCTGCTTGATTTCGAAAACGTCGTTGATCAGCTTGAGACGCAGGGCAGCCAGGGGGAGTTGGTTATTCTCGTAGTAGCAGAGTACCTTGCTGCGAGCACGATCTCGCTCGTCGGCAGT
>JAYZCF010000059.1:0-27312 GCA_036338455.1 Planctomycetota bacterium | reverse complement strand
CCAGTGCATCGCAATCCGGACGGATATGACTGGTCAAAATGATATTATTTGCTTGCTGGATCGTGGTGCAAAACCGGGGCCAGTCGACATTCATATTAAGATCCAAAATCAGTTTGTCGTTAGTGCTGTTTGACGGGCAATATGTCGGACCTGCTGGACGTCCATTCCGAGTTGCTCAATCAGTTCTTCCGGTGAATTGAATTGACGAATATCCCGTACCCTTTGAATAAAATCAACCTCGATCGGTTGTCCGTAGATCGAGTTTTCATAATCCAATATATGAGCCTCGACTTTTGCCAGGTTTTCGCCGAAAGTCGGATTGGGACCCACGTGAATGGCGGCCCAGTGTTTGCGGCCTTGGATAAAGGCCCGGCCGGCATACACGCCCAAATGGGGAACCAGGGTGTCAATAGCGTCCAAGTTGGCGGTTGGAAAGCCGATGGAGGTTCCACGGGCGGAGCCGTGTGTGACCATCCCGCGAATACGGTAGGGCTGGGTCAGCATGGACGACGCCACGTCGACCTTTCCCTGCCGCAACAAGTCGCGAACCCGACTGCTGGATATTAAATCCTCCGAGACGGTCAGCGGCTCTACAATCTTGAGGCGAATTCCCGAATCTTGGCAAAGCTCCGCCAGTCTCGTGACGGTTCCTTCCCGGCCGTGGCCGAAAAAGAAATTGGGACCTTCTACCATAGCACGCGCCCCGATGGTGTCCACGATAATCTGGTGAAAGAAATCGCGGTAGGTCAGCTCGAGCAGAGCCGGGTCTGTCGGGTAGGCCACAACCGCATCGATTCCCAGTTCGGCGAGCAGGTCGGCTTTGCGGTTGGTCCAGGTCAGGGGTGGGGGCGCTTTGTCCGGTTGCAGAATTCGAACCGGGTGGGGATCGAACGTGAAAACAACCGCCGCACTGTTTTGTTGATCGGCGAATTTTTTCAGTTCACCAATCAGGGCCGCATGTCCCCGATGGACGCCGTCAAAGTTCCCGATCGCCAAGGCGCCTCCGCGCAGGGAATCGGGAAAATCGCGCAGTTTGCGAATGAGTTTCAAAGTTCTCTCACTGTTTCAAACGTCATTGAAAAATCTGCAAGATCCTCTCGGTTTCCACATCCAGATTCCGACCTCAGGTCAATCGGATGGATCTTCATGGGTGGGTCCAACCAATTGTCGCAAGGCCGGGAATTGTATCGCAAACTGGGTGCCGCAGCCCTCTTCACTCTGGACGTTGATGCGGCCACCATGGGCCTCGATGATCTTCTTAGCCGTTGGTAAACCGAGACCTGTGCCGCCATCCTTGCGGGTGTAAAAGGTATCGAACATCCGCATCAGCGTGTTGGTCGACATGCCACACCCCGTGTCGATCAGGTCCAGGGTAATTCCATTGCGAGTGGAACGCGTCCGGGCGACCAATTGGCCTCCATCGGGCATCGACTCCATCGCGTTTTTGACGAGATTGACCAAGGCTGCCTGTAGCGTCTGCGAGTCCATTTTTATACTGGGAAGATCTGCCTCGAGATAGCGTTTGACTTCAATTCCCTGTCGATCGGCCTGTGTCTGAAACAGTTCGAGTACCAGCAACACCTGTTCGTTCAGGTTGCCGGATTTCAATTCCAGTTGATCCATCCGTGTGAAGCGCAGGAAGTCATTGAGCATCGTTTCCAGTCGCTCGCATTGCCGCTGGAGAATTTCAATGCGGTGCAGAGAACGACGGGATTCCGGGCTGGTAATCGCCTTGAGGTCATCTTCCAGCAATTCGATATTCATGCGGATCACAGAAAGTGGATTCTTGATCTCATGGGCTAACGATCCGGCCAGTCCGGCCAGTTCGTTGTATTGCTTGCGCAACTGCTCGATGTACTGATCTGATGATTGATTCAATTCAAAACTGCCCCAGATAACCGCTCATATGGCATCGGTCTCATGTCTACCCGTCCTGGAAAAGTAGCAGGACGGGTGACATGTCTTCATCAACGAGTCCCTTTTGCTTTGGTTGCAGCAGGCCGAGTCGCGGCAATGGCTTGCAAGTAAAACAGCATGCTCCGGTTGCCCCAAAGCATGCTGCCTGTTTCCATCTTGGCGAGAGCATTTTAGCTATCGGCGACGCCCACGGCCTCCGCCGCCTCGGTCATTGCCGCCTCGGTCACCGCCGCCTCGTCCGCGACCTCCTCCGCCGCCGCCGTTGCCGCCTCGTCCGCGACCTCCGCCGCCACCGCCGCCACCACGTCGACCTCGGCTTCCGCCACCGCCACCGCCACCACGTTCGTAACGGCCACCACGGTCTCCACCACGGTCTCGGTCTCCACCACGGTCACGGTCGCCGCCACGATCACGGTCGCCGCCACGATCACGGTCGCCACCACGATCACGGTCGCCGCCACGATCACGGTCGCCGCCACGATCACGGTCTCGCCCTCGGTTTCGTCCGCGACCCCGGCCACCGCGATCTCCTCGGTCACCGCGATCTCCTCGGTCACCACGATCTCCACGGTCACCACGATCTCCTCGGTCACCACGATCTCCACGGTCACCACGATCACCACGGTCACCACGATCGCTATAGCCGTCTTCGTAATCTTCTTCGAATTCTTCTTCGTCGCTATCGGCCGATTCGGAAGCAAATTCATCTTCGATTCCGAGTTCGACGAGAGCTTGTCGTCGGCTCAGTTTCACCCGGTCGTTGTTGTCGACATCGATTACCAGGACCTGCATTTCGTCGCCAACTTCGCAAACTTCATTCACGCTGTCGATGTAGCCGTCTGATAATTCGCTGATATGGCACAAACCATCTCGGCCGGGCAAGATTTCGACGAATGCTCCAAAGTCCTTGATGCTGCTGACAACACCGTTGTAGATTTTACCAACCTGAACAGTGGCCGTTGTTGCTTCAATCCTTTCCAGTGCCTGTTGGGCAAGGTTGGCATCGTTGCCAGCGACCGTGACACGTCCTGCTTCATCAACCTCGATAACCGTATCAAAGTCTTCCTGGATCTGGCGGATGTTTTTACCTCCAGGTCCGATCAGCATGCCAATTTTCTCGGGATCAATTTGGCAGGTCAGGAGTCGGGGTGCGTTTTCTGAGACATCATCGGCCGGTTGGCTGATCGTCTCCATCATCGTATTGAGGATCGATGTCCTCGCTTCCTTCGACTGCTTGAGGGTGGCCTCGATGATTTCAAACTCGATCCCGCGAATTTTCAGGTCCAGTTGAATTCCCGTGATTCCCAGACCGGAACCTGCAATTTTGAAATCCATATCGCCGAAGTGGTCCTCACTTCCGAGGATATCGGTGATCAGTTCCCAGCGTTCCCCTTCTTTGACCAAGCCAACGGAAATCCCAGCGACCGGCTGTTTGATCGGGACGCCCGATGCCATCAGGCCGAGCGTGGCTCCACAAACACTCGCCATAGAAGACGAGCCATTGGACTCTAGAATGTCGGAGACAATTCGGATCGTGTAAGGGAAGTCATCTGGATCCGGCAGAACAGGCTTGATGCTTCGCTCTGCCAAAGCTCCGTGACCAATTTCTCGGCGCCCCGGGCCTCGAATAGGCCGGCACTCCCCAACGCTGAAGGGGGGGAAGTTGTAGTCGAGCATGAACTTTTTCGAGTACTCGTCCATCAATCCATCGACCCGCTGCTCGTCGCGTCCTGTTCCCAATGTGACGGTGATTAAAGCCTGTGTCTCGCCGCGTTGGAAGACTGCAGAACCGTGAACTTTGGGTAAAACGTCGACGTGGCATTCGATGTCTCGTACTTCTTTGAAGCCACGACCGTCACTACGTTGGCCGTCCAGGATCATCCCGCGAACCAGTTTTTCCTCTAAGTCATGCCATGCCGTGCCGAACTCACCGCCGGTAAAGGCGCCTTCGGCTTCGGGGTCGGGAATGACTTCCGACATGGCCCGTTCTTTTAGGGCCGAACGCGCCTCACCACGTTCCTGCTTTCCCGCGATTTGCAATACAGATTTAAATTCATCGCTATACGCGTCAGAAAGTTTGGCGAGCAAGCCGTTGTCCGCTGGTGGGACGAATTCGTCCTTTTCGATGTTCACTTTTTCCGCGAATTCCTTTTGCAGCTCGATGATTTCCTTAATGATTTTGTGGGAAAACTCAATCGCATCCAGCATGACATCTTCAGGGACCTCCCGGGCGAAACCTTCGATCATGGTTACTGCTTTTTCGGTTCCCGAAACGATGATGTCCAATTCACTCTCTTCGAGTTGGTCATGCGTGGGGAAAGCGACAAACTCGCCGTCAATGCGCCCCACACGAGTCGAGGCTACCGCCTCGGGGAACGGGAGAGGTGAGACGAAACAACCCGTCGAAACACCATTCATTGCCAACACATCACCGTCGGTTTGACGATCGCTCGCCAATACAAATGACTGGCACTGGACTTCGTCTTTGAATCCTTCGGCGAACATGGGTCGAATGGGACGGTCGCACAGTCGAGCCGTCAAAGTTTCCTTCATGGTCGGTCTTCCCTCACGCTTCATGAAGCCACCCGGGAACTTACCTGCGGCTATGGTGCGCTCGCGGTAATCGCACATGAGCGGGAAGAAATCAATGCCCGGACGTGGTGCGCCGGACGTTACCGTGTTGAGGACGACCGTGTCGTTGTATTGAACAATCACACAGGCAGCCGCCTGCTTGGCCAACAGGCCGGTTTCGAATGCGAGTACGCTTTCGCCAATTTTCTTTTCTACTCTTACTTTCACAATTTAATTCCTAATTGAAAAACAACAACTTGACCTTTTGTTAGCTCGTCAGGTCGTACTATTTGTGCGAGCGTTGGTGCGCTGACGTCACAGACAATGTGGCGAGCGCCCTGTGATCGGAATGATGCGATGAGTCGACTCGAACGGGGCTCAAAAAAACTTTAGGCCCTAGCCCAAAGCAACTTGTGGGCGCTCGAAATCATTTAGCAAATCAGAATTGGGAATGGTCGGTCGACCAAGCCCATAAGTGCAAAGTATCCGCGATCGCGTTACTTACGGATGTTCAAGCGGCCAATAATGTCCAGATAGCGATCTGGATTGACTTTTCGAACATAATCCAATAGTCGGCGGCGGCGTGAAACCATGCCTAACAGACCTCGTCGCGTAGAATAGTCTTTCTTGTTGCGACGCATGTGTTCTGTCAGGTTGTTGATGCGAGTTGTCAGGATCGCAATCTGAACCTCCGGCGATCCAGTGTCATTATCACTGTCTTGATACTCTTTGACTAACTCTGCTTTACGCTCTTTCGTGATCGTCATAACTGTTGATCCCAAGTCCACAGCAACCTTGTGCTGCTCTACTTTCGATCCAACTCCTTCATTACCTTCACAGCAAACTACAAACTACAAATCTTCAA
Organism: Planctomycetota bacterium; assembly: GCA_036338455.1. GTDB lineage: Bacteria > Planctomycetota > Planctomycetia > Pirellulales > Pirellulaceae > Mariniblastus. Next base: position 21,959 of record JAYZCF010000059.1, on the reverse strand, counting down.
ACTAATACAACTAAATACAAACAACCAACTACATACAACAAATGTCCGAGCATCGGACGTCCGCCTTGGTTGGGACCAGTTTACCGCAGACCCCATTTTTGGCAAGGACAGAATTTTCTTCAATTGTCGGAAAAAACCCTGTTTTTAAGCGTCTCAGCCCGGTTTTGACCACGATCGGGACCAAGTGTCCGGTTCGGGCGGCCGATCGGTTAACAGACGGGTCGGTGCGGGAATTCGGGTCTCGCCGGCCTGGATCGCCATTGGTCAGGGTTCCGGGCTGAGGAGAAAGTTGCCCCAGTTGCGGGCCGGGCCTATACATAGTTCAGCGATAGGTGGGGAGGGTGTCCGTGACGCAAAGGTTTCAACGCGACTTATTGAGAGGCAGTCTGGACCTGATGGTCCTGTCGATTGTCTCGCGACAGCCTCAATACGGTTACTCGATTCAGAAACAACTGAATCTGGCGACCGATGGGCAGGTCGTGTTGCCGGCCGGAACGCTCTACCCGTTATTGCACAAGCTTGAGTCCCGAAAGCTGATTCTTAGTCGTTGGGATGATTCTTCCGGTCGTCGTCGCAAATGGTACGACATTACCGCCAAGGGGAAGGCCGCCCTTGATCAGCAGGCCAGTCTTTGGCGTCAATATGTTGATTGCGTTGGTATTTTGTTGGACGGCTTTGGAAAGGTCTGTTCAGGTCCAAGCCCCGATTCGAGTTGAAAGGGGAACGACTTTTATTGTGTTTTCACTGCGGGTGATTGGCAGGCGCGTACTGCTGATCGGTTTGCAATCGGGGGCCTTTGTTTGATTGCGATAAGATGATTTGACTGCCTCGTCGGGTCGGAACTTTTTTCGCGGAGCCGTGATGGTTCATCAGGAATTCGAAGATTACCTGTCCTTGGTATCCCGCCTGCTGCAAGTGAGACGGGCGGAACGTGATGCAATCGGTTTGGAGTTGCGGGACCACCTCGAGTTGAGGGTTGCCGAACTCAAAGCGATGGGGCATTCGTTGCCCGAGGCAATCCGTCAGGCGCTCGACGAATTTGGTGATGCAGCCATATTGGCTCAGCAGTTTCAATTAGTATCCAGAAGTTGTCAAAGGAGATGGATGATGAGATTTGCAGTCCTTTGTTGCGCGTTCGTTTTTGCCGGTTTGGTTTTTCTGATGGCAATGTGGCCCGAAAGCGCCCGATTTGGTGCGCCCGAACGGGGTTTTGCCAAGCAGGAGGTGGACACCAAGCTTATGCCCTCTGAGTCGCCCACTCGGCACAAGGCAAAGCTGGAGCTATCCGAAACGACCCGCCGTAATCGTCTGATCGATGAAACGCTGAGCAAACCGGTGGAATGGAACTTTAGCGAAGCCCCTTTTCGAGAAGTTCGGCACGCTCTGGCCGATCAGTTGGGTGTAAACGTGTTGCTTGACCAATCTGCCGAAGATGACTGTTTGGTCGATGATGAGCTCGTGACGTTTCAGGCGACCTGTCTTCCGGGCAGAGATGCGCTGAAACTGATGCTCAAGAGGTACAATGCGACCTACGTTGTGCAGCGAGGTGTTCTCAATATTATTTCGATGGATGCTGCGACAAGCCCTGAGTACTGCCGCCGAAAAATATTTAATTGTGATGGAATCTTTACATCGGGGCAGGCGTGTGGCGAGGACGAATTGATCGCTCTGATCAAGAGAGTGGTTGAGCCGGAAAACTGGTCGGAGAACATCGGCGAAGCTTCGGCCACCGTGGTGGGCGATCATCTGCTGGTTGTCCTGGCCAGCGAGTCGATGCTCGATCAGGTAGGCGACCTGCTGCGGGATCTTGAATACGACATGAACCGATCCGTTGAGACGGCGTTCACCGAAGAGGATGCTCATCGGCAACGTTAAGATAAGTCTTCGCCTCGGAATTCCCCGAAGTCTGGGCCGTTCCGTGTGTGCCAGTTTGGGTACTATTTGGAACTCAGTCGTTGGGTTGGGGATGTCGCTCACCGAGAGCATCCCCGCGACTGGGGATTCGCCCGGCAGCGATCTGGGCAATGAAGTACCACTGGAAAGCCAGTCCTGCCAAAACCATGAGGTGAAATAGCTCGTGGGGGCCGATAATCATTGGGAGCGGCGTGGGCCATTGGCAGGCGTCCATAACAGCGCCCGCGGTGTAACAGATTCCGCCGGCTAGTAGCGGGCCGAGATAACCGGGCCCGTACTGCAAGCGCACAAGGACACCTGAAAACAATCCGACCCATCCCATCGCAACAAAGATACCGGTGCCCACGGCATAGGGAATACTATCCATGAAGAATAGCCTGGCCAGGATTCCCGTAGCGGCCATCGACCAGATCAGGATCAGGACGCTCCAACGTCGCCAGCCGTGAAATAGCACCCAATGGATTGGCGTAAAAGTACCTGCGATCAGTAGAAAAATGGCGACCAAGTCCAAGCGAAACAGGATCTTCCTGGCTGGGCTGCCAGGCGAAAACAGATGGGCTGTGCCACTGACGGTCAGCAGCAGAACGGCAGAGCACGCAAAGATGACATACGACCAGAAGCCCCCTGTACGCTGGGCATTGCGGAGCAGAAAGAAGCTCAAAGTCAGGAATAAAACAGCACCGAGGTAATGGGACAGGCTGCTGAAAGGTTGAGCGATGCCCGCTAACGAATGCCAGTCTACCAATGTGAGTTCTCCGGTTGTCGCCGCGGCGAAAGCCAATTGTTTCTTTCCATCGATGATCTCCGCGGTTCGATTCGATTCAGTTACAGGGAAACCAAACTCGAGTAAGGAATCACTCGATATCACTGCCAATACAGTAAAGGTAGTGGTTGGATCGAACAAATAGCTGACCGTTTGAGATGGCTGGTGTCGCGTTGAAGCCCGACGGGTCGGCTTGGAATTGATTGGTCGCCAGCAACTCGTATTCCGGTTTGGCCGCCAGCACGTAACAGGTGCCGTCCCTGGTGAACTGGTAAATTTTTCCATCGGCGACTACGGGGGACGAGTAGTTTCCGCTTCCCCGCGAGCGTCGCTCCCCGGGAAGGGGAAGGCGTATGACATCATCCCCCGGTTGGGCTCCCCGCGGGCGGTCCTCGGGTCGATCGGTAGTGATGGGCACTCTCTCACGGTAAACGGCTTCGCCGTTGGCCGCATTCAGGCAGTGCGCAATCCCGCGATGGATCGCATACAGGTGGCCTTGGTAGCTGATGGGGGTGGTGATGGCAGTAATGCCTCGCCCCTCCCAAACTACACGATCGTCGGTGATATCGGATTGGCCACCGATTTTGACCGCAACGGCTTCCAGTGAGCGGCCACCCATGGCGATGACGAGTTGCCCGTCGGTGACCAGGCTGGTCGATACGCTGGGGGCGTTGACGCCCTTGGTGGAATACCACTTGAGTTTTCCGTTGGTTGGGTTGAGTGCCCAGATTTCATCCGGCACCGAGAAAACCAATTGCGGGTCGGCCGGTTCCCCAACGATAATCGGAGTGTTCCAGACATTGGCTAGGCTCTTCGTTTCGGTCTTCCAGAGTTGCTTGCCGGTTTTGGCCTGAAGCCCGTAAAAAGCTCGGGATTCGTCGCTGGCGTTGATGATCAGGACGTCGCCAAACAGAATCGGGCTCGCAGCGGAGCCCCATTTTCTGTCGTTGGACTGGGTTCCCAGATTTTTGGACCAGAGTTCGTTCCCGTCGAGGTCGTAGGCGAAGAGACCTGACTTGCCAAAAAAGACAAACAGATGCTGGCCATCGGACACCGGCGTGCTGCTTGCGTACCCGTGCTCCGGTACGCCCATCCCTTGGAATTCATCTTCGGGTAAATAGGGCGCCACTTCCTTTTCCCACAACGGCTTGCCAGTCTTGCGGTCAATGCAGACGAGATGCCGCTTCAAGTCTTCCATTTTTCCCAAATTTTCTCGGCTCTCCCCGTAACCCGAGTAACAGGTCACGAATACCTTGTCGCCGACCACCACGGGACTCGATGCGCCGGGACCCGGCAGCCTTGTTTTCCAGGAAACGTTTTTCTCATCACCAAAAGCGACGGGAGTTTTTTTCGGACTGGTCGAGATGCCCGAGCCATTGGGACCTCGAAAACGGAGCCAGTCTTCTCCGTTTAAGTGGGATGTATGAAGGAGTGTCAGGCAACAGGCTAGGAGATAGATCGAACGTTTCATGGGTTACCCGACGGCTTGGAAAGAATTGGTTTTCATGCTCGTAATAGGAAAGAGTCTAGCAGGTTCTAGTCGGATCCGCTTCTTCTGTTTCAGGCGACGATTGGCCGGCTTTGGTCTTGGCTAGGCTTCGAATCCTGTCCAGTAATTGCTGTAGGTCGTCCGCCGTTGTCAATGCGTTGGCCAGCGTCGTGCGCAACCAAGTCTTTTTTCGACAATCTGTTTGCACGATGTAAAACGAGCCTTCCCGGGTCATCCGATCCCGGATCCCCTGATTGAGTTCGTTCAGTGCCGACGTTGGCAGGGAGTCTTGCGGTTGGCCAATGTAGCGAAAGCAGACGATGTTGGTTTGCGGTTCGATAAGCAGTTCGAAATCATCTGCCCCAGAGATCATCGCGGCAAATTGCCGAGCCCGCTCATGAACGCAGTCGATGTTGGCCTCCAATACCTCGGTGCCGTGTTCTGTCAGTAACGCGAAAACTTTCAAACCATACATTGTCTTGGTGCATTCAAAAGTGCGTCGCGCCAGTTCGTACCAAGCCTCCGATTGCTCGTCGGACCAAAGGTACTCCGCTTTTTGGGCAAAGGTCTGATAGCCTTTCTCTCCGTCGCGAAAAATGAGAGCCGTTGCCAGCGCAGGGGTTAATAGAAGCTTGTGGAAATCGAGTATCACGCTATCAGCGCGCTCAATACCTGTCACCAGTTCCCGGTGTTTCTTGGAAAAGGTGACCGCTGCCCCATGGGCTCCGTCAACATGGAACCAGAGGTTCTCCCGCTCGCAAAAATCGGCGATCCGATTCAAATCGTCAAATGAACCGGTGGCGGTCGAGCCGGCATTGCCGACGACGGCAATCACCCGGCGACCGGAATTGTGGGCCTCGCTCAGGCAGGCGTCCAGGCAGTCCACATCGAGTTGGAAGCGATCATTAGAGGGGACCTGAATCACGCCTTGGTCTCCCCAACCCATGACCCGCGCAGCCCGGTCAATGCAGTAGTGTGCTTGATCGGAAACCATGACGGAGAACTCACCAGTGTCGCCGTCGCGCCAAACATCTTTGTCCCCTTTGGCGCGGCGGGCTGCTAGAAGGGCTGTCAAATTTCCCAGGGTACCTCCCGATGTCAGGAACCCGTCCGCCCGGTCATCCATCCCGAAATGGCTGGTGACCGTCTGGACAACATATCGCTCCATCGCGGTGCCCATTAGCCCTACTTCGTAAACGCCCATCCCGTTATTAACGAGGTCAGATAAGAGTCCGGCCAACGCAGCGACCGGTGCGGGCGGGGTAATTTGGTGGCCGGCATAATGGGGGTGATGCAAACGAATGGTGTGGAGTAGGGTGGCAGAAAACAGGTTTTCCGCATCTTGCTCGACCAGTTTTTGGACCTGCTCGTACGCTTGTTCCGGTGTTTGCCATGGAAGAACTGGAATTTCGGTGCCCGACAGTGCCGCTGTCAGGTGGTCGGCCAGTTCGTCCACCAGTTGATGGCCTGACTCTCGGAACTTTTCTGGGTCGTAGGCGCGACGGATGATCTCTTCAGGCTTCATGTTTATTTCAGATGTGAGGCTCAATGGGGCACTGCGCACAGGCAAGCGCGCAAGAGTACCCGATGATACGGGTGAATCCTGGACTTGGCCAGCCATTGGCTGACGCTCTCGTGCGAGGTGTTCAACCAGCTCCGTCTTTTTTGGGACGCGGCTTGCGCGCTCCTCGAACCGCGTCAAATTCCTGTCTCTGACCCCACGTGTAGAAGACAAAGCCGACAACGATGCCAGCCAAGGCGGCGGAAATCACCGCCAAAGGACTCTGGGTAAAGCTTGAGTTTTGCGTGGCTGCTTGGGTGGTCAGGATCAAGCCGACCGCGCTGACCAACAGGCCGAGGCAATCAGCCAAAATCTCTTTGACATCCAGGCTCATCTTGAACAACAGGAAAAATTTCGCCAGTACCAGTTGCAGCAGGTAGCTGACGACACCGGCCGTCATCAGCGCGAAAGCGCACCAGTGGAAAGCTGGAAAACTGAGATAAGTGGCAGCCTGGTAGATCGGTTGGAGAATTCCCCCGCTCACATCACGGGCTGCCTGGCTTTCATTCAGTGTCTTTCCCATTTCGACCGCACGATCTTTGACCTGTTGGGTCGTCTCTTCCTTGTCACCCGAATTGGCTGCGTTCTCGGTTGGCTGTTCTGTGCTGGTCTTGCCGGTATCATCCTGTGCCGCTGCGCTATGGGCATTCCCACCGAGGAATAATGCGATCATCAACAGCGGTACAGTGAGAAATATGAATGGACGCATAATGATCCTGTCTTTCGGGTTAGTTTGAATTGTCATCGGAGGCTTTTCTCTTATCCTGTATTCTCTGAGCTCGTCAAATTCTTGGGGAAAAAGTGAGCATTGTGGCCGCAGTTGAACTCAGCAGTGACGGTGGAAACTGAGATCCAGATCAAGCACTCGGCAAAATCGATTTTAGCCCAGTGCCTCTTTGTTAGCCCAGGATTCGTTGACGACTTGGGTGACTTGGGCCAACATCCTGTTTTCTTCGTCGCTGAAGTCAGCAGGGCAGGGGACTGTAACAAAAAGCTCTCCCATGGCTGCCTGTTCCATCACCAGCTCGAGGATCCGTTGGTAGGTGGTATTGTGGGCCGAGGAGACGTCCGCATCATTGATGTAGCGATTGGAATGGGCATACATCTGGTCGACGATTGGCATCAACTTAGCCGTCAGTTCTTCGATAAGCCGAGCGTCGGAAGAGTAGGATTCTTTTTGATCTTTGACGAACTGTTGGGCCTTGTTCTCCAGCGAGTTTTCCTCGACGGCTGTGTCGGCTTTTTCGTTTTGTTGCTTGGCAGCCAACAGGCTCCGGTTGGCCAGCAACCAAGCATCCCTGAATTGCCGAGCCCGTTGCTTGCCGATCGCCAGTTTCTTTGACCTGTTCGATTTGTTGAAGAGCGATCCAAAAACCACGATATCCCCCGAAATCAAGATGACTGTGATCGATGGCGAGTGAAACTGCCTTCCCCCTCCAGACTCAAGGTCCCTTTCCGTGGGGAAACAGAGCTCGTCGCACAAGATTCTACCCCCTCCCTACTTACCAGCAAGCAGATGAATTGCCTGCTCGGTTTCGCAACCGTTACCCCGCTTTTTGATGGGCCGAACATCGGTCCGGGGGTGGTTTGTGGCCGACAATCGCTTGGCGAAGAGCGAAAAGCCCGGAAGTCCCGTGGAACGGGAGCGTTGCCCGGAGCAGGGAAAGGGGAGGGCGGGGCAGAGCCCCGCCGCAGAACGTCGTGAACCGAGGGACAGCCTAGTCCGATTTGGTCCAGCGGTAGGCAGTCAATTTGTTCAGGTCCCGAACAAATACTTCATCACCCCGGACGGCCAGGTGGGCCCATGAGTCTTCCGCGACTTTTCGTGTGTCGACGACTTCAAACTCCTCGGGGTTGGCGTTGATCAACATTAGGTCCCCCCGCTGGTCGAGCGCGAGAATCTGTTTTCCGTTGGAGACCAAACTGGAGTACTTGCCGTACGGTTTCGAACGCCAAGTTTCCTTGCCGTTTTTCAAATCGAAGCAAGCGAAACGCTGGTTGCGCAGATGAATGTAGGCGTGCCCATCCACTATTACGGGAGACGTCATGTAACCTTGAGCTGGCAGGTTCCAACGCGGCGTTACGTTGTAGGCGTTGCTCGTCCCGCTGACGCCCAACATCTGGGTCGTGCCGCCATAAGTGCTGACGAAGACTCCGTCTTCAAACACGGTTGGGGTCAGGATGTTCATGCCCCGGAAGGACTTGACCGGTTGTAACCAGAGTTCTGCGCCCGTTTCCGGGTCGACCCCAACCAGGTTGGTGCGGGTTTGTACCAGCAGTTGCCGTTGTCCCCCAATCGTTGTCATGTAGGGCGAGGAAAAAGCGCTGCCATTCATCCCACCACCATCATCCAATGAACGCCAAATCAACTTGCCTGTTTTCTTGTCGATTTTGCAGAGTGCGCCGCCTGCTTGGATGTACAAATTGTTTCCATCGATCAGCGGGGAGCAGACAAAGCCGAAGGTCGGGACGGCAGAACCGGTCTCTTTCGGGAAATCGATCTTCCAGACGATATCGCCATTTTTTGCGTTTAAACAGACGAGCACATCGCGTATGCCGGCGACGTAAAGGTGCCCGTCATCATAAGCGGGTGTGGCCCGGATCCAACTACCATTGGCGGCAGCAAAGAAGGGCACTTTCATCGAACCCTCCCACTCCTGTTGCCAGAGTACTTTGCCTGTATTCCGGTTCAGGGCGGTGACGACTTCGTACTTCTTGTCTTTGGTTTCCGTGACAAACACTTGGTCACCCACGACGATCGGTCCGGAATAGCTGGGCCCCATGTCGACAGACCAGATCTCCTTCAGATGCTCGTCATCCAGTTTGCTGGGCCAGTTTGCCTCCACTTTTCCATCCCGGTTGGGACCTCGCCACTGGTTCCACTCCTGGGCGTCCTGTTGGGCAGCGGCCGAGCCACCCTCCTGGGCCGAGGCGGGTAGGGACAGGGTCGTGGCAACAAGACAAATCAAAACAGCAGTCCTGGCTGTCCAATCGGATTTCATATCGGGGTCCTCGATAATTATGGAATTTCCTGTTTCGCTGGCGAAGGTCTCGCCCGTCCGGCAAAGGGCAATGGAGTTCGCACTGCTATTCGAGCAGGAAATCGGTTTGGATGTCCAGATCGTGGAAAAAAACCGAGAAAAACGACAATTTCACCCCGGCAGGGCGGAGGGCCGCGAAATGGTGAGAAACGAGGCCGGGGTTTTCATGGGTTCTCATGGAAAGTCCCGAATCCCCACGATTCTAGGGGAACGGGCTCGCCGAAGCCTTTGGCAGTAGCGAATGTCAAAAAAAATAAATTTTCCCGTTGCGCTCTCCCTGGTTTTTTGTAGTGCCTGTTGAACCGGGAGCAAACGCCCCGTTTTGATTCTCCAATTTCTTTTCTCAGCGGGGATTCGGCCATTGGCCGTTATCTCCACCTACCTCTTTAACAAAGGAACTTCTCATGAACACGACATTTTCCACCGTTCTGTTGGCTGTCCTCTCCGTCTTTATGTTCAGCCTTTCCTGCTTCGGGCAGGATACCAGTCTCCACGATTTGGCCGTGATTCAAATGCACGACCATGAATTGACATCCGACGAAACCTCGGAAATGGGTGAGGATTATGCCCGCTGGTGGGAGGAACAGGTGCGAGGCCCCCTTCCTGAGGGACCGCAGGGGCCGGGCCCGTTGCTACCCGGGACTCAAACAGAGGATGATTGGCTCGTTCAAAACCCGTAGGTGCTGGGCGCGATCGTCGTCGACAACCCGGCCGATCTGCCTAGAGAATATACCAATAATTGGGCCGGTATTTCGAATGGTTTTATCTGGATGACGGCCGCAAACAGTCGCGCTGCGGGACAAACAAGCGGATCGCGAGGAGGGAGTTACATAGATCTTCACGCAATTGCCACCCTCGGATTGGTTCAGGTCAACGCATGGGAGGCAATGGTATCCGGTTTGATTGACATCGAAGATTATCTCAGCAAAGGAGGTGAAAACATGATGGACGATGCGGTCTTGCTGGCCCATTGGCAAGGCCATCGAGGTCGGCTCGGGAAAGAAAATTACGGTTCCTTTCCGCCCACGAAGGAAGGCAGCAAAGGTGAGGTCATCCTGGTAATCCCACAAGATGACCCGCGGATCGACACGATTACGGGGCTGTTGATTCTGCCTTGGGAGAAAAAAGGTTATCTCGATCGGGAAGAGCCTCTACCCGGAAACGGTCGGCGCTGCGATGAACCCGGGAGGTAAAGAGTGGGGCTGGGGTGAGAAGGTCTCGGCCAATCGAAAGGGGGCGGGTTTCGGCCTCCCCTTTTTTGCGCCTTCTTTTTGCGCCGTGTCCGAGGCGCGATCGCATTGTGTTGTCTCAAAAAAACCCTGCCCGGCTGGACGCCGGGCAGGGTTTCAAGACGAGGGTCGCTTGACAGGTGGTATCAAGCGCTTTTGGATTCTGGCAACTGCAGCACGGATTCACCAAACGCGGTTGCAACCGTTTCTTCTTCGATCGAGTACTTGGTACCTTTCGGTTGATCAGGGAGGTCGTACATGATGTCGAGCATTACCTGTTCCACGATCGAACGCAGACCCCGTGCTCCGGTGCCTTTGTCCATGGCTCGGCGGGCAATTTTCCGCAAGGCCTTTTCAGTAAAGTCCAGTTCACAGTTTTCCATCTGGAACAGGCTTTCAAACTGTTTGACCAAAGCATTCTTCGGTTGGGTCAGGACATTGACCAGGCCGGATTCGTCGAGTGGGCTGAGAGACGAAACGACCGGCAGACGACCGACCAGCTCCGGAATCAAACCGTACTCGAGGATATCGTCACTGGTAACCTGTGACATGATTTCCCCCAGACTTCCGTCTTCTTTGAAGCCGGCTGCCTGACCGAATCCAATCGTTCGTTCACCCAGGCGCCGTCGGACGATGTCGTCCACGCCCACAAAAGTACCACCGCAGATAAACAGAATGTCACTGGTGTCAATTTGAATGTACTGCTGTTCGGGGTGTTTGCGACCCCCTTGCGGTGGAACGTTGGCGACGGTTCCTTCGAGCATTTTCAACAATGCCTGTTGAACACCTTCTCCTGAAACGTCACGGGTAATCGAGACGTTGTTGCTGGTCTTGCCAATTTTGTCAATCTCGTCGATGTAGACCACGCCTCGTTGTGCCGCTTCGATATCGAAATCGGCTGAGTGCAACAGTTTCAGGAGCAAGTTTTCAACGTCTTCACCCACGTAACCTGCTTCGGTCAGCGTTGTCGCGTCGCCGATCGCGAACGGGACATTCAAGATGCGAGCCAGCGTACGAGCCAGCAGCGTCTTGCCTGATCCGGTCGGACCGACCAGCATGATGTTGGATTTGTCGATTTCGACATCTCCACCTTCCCAGCCAATCGACAAACGCTTGTAGTGGTTATGAACGGCAACCGCCAGGACTTTCTTCGCAGCTTCCTGGCCGATCACGTATTCGTCCATACGCTCGACAATTTCTCTTGGTGTCGGAATCTTGGTGAAAAGCTGTTGTGTCGGTCCCCGTCGACGTTGCTCCTGTTCCAGAATGCTCTGGCACAGTTCGATGCACTCGCCACAGATGTAGACGTCGCCCGGCCCTTCGACCAAGGGTCCAACATCACGGTAGTTTTTCCGACAAAACGAACAATGCGCGTTCTTTTTGGAGGTGCTGTTACGCTTGCCTCCGGACGTATCGTTGCCTGCGGGCATGGTTACTCCTGTCTTTCGATGTCCAACCGAATTCCCAGTTGACGCTCGAATTGTTCACGCGAAAACAAATCGCGTGGACATAGGTGCATCCTTGCCCGCGATCATCGAGCCGTTTTGTTATTTCAGCATTTGTGCTGCTATTTCTTCAGCAGGTGATAGCATCCCGGTCCCATCGCAATATCCGCCAGTTCTCGGTCAATCTGAAAACTCTCGGGTATCCCTGCAGTCTTGTGTAATTGTGTTATCCGGTCAGGTGTTTTCTTTTACCTGATCGTCATCTTCCATCAGCGGATGTTTGGGGATCGCCTGCTTGAGCCTACCAAACTCTTCGTCGTCCAGTTTTCCTTCGTCTTTTAGTTTGCGGAAATCGGACAGGTAATCGGCAGGTTCCCGCTCGATCCCTTTGGCTTGTCCTCGAAAATACATGGCGACATAGGTTCCGATGAGTACAAAAATGACCAGGAAGGTCAGCCAGATGACCCAGCGCGCTTCCGGGATCTCCATCGTCTCTTCCCAGAACTTTGAAATGGAATCTAGCATGGCAAATTATGTTAAACCGAAGCCCCGTTACGACGACCGGCCCTGATGTTCCCCAAGAGAAACTCAGTTCCGCCCCAAATTATAACGAATCTGACCGCCCGGGTTTAGAGCGATGATCGTTTCGGGTGGACTCAAATTGCCATCAAACCGCTTGATTTCCCCACGGTCTCACCGACAGTTCATCAGGGAATGACAGAAAACCAGTCCGTATTGTCTTCTGGATTGGGTTTCAATCACTTGAAAGACAGTTTCCGAGCTCCAGAAAAGCAAGCGATTGCCGGAAACTGATGCGACGGCATCCATTGCCTGCGCCACATGCGTCTCCTGTACGCCCGAATTGATCCCGAGGTTCAGCGCAATCCTTAAAATTTACAGCAAACTATGCCGAGTGAATCACTCGCCGATGAGGAAAAACCGTCAATAACCGGTCAACGTGAGCAGATGGGGTACCAATAAATCGAGTGCATTCGCACTTTCATGGCGGCCAGTGGTGTGGAGCAATAAGATCTCTCGATGAACAAGTCTGGGCGATGATCGCGCCGAGGGTTCGGCTGCGCGCCTTGGCAACGTTCACGTCAACCCCAGCGAGGGATCCCATGACCGGGTCTGCACTCACCATGACACGAATTGGAAGCTGGTTTGTTTTCATCCTGTTGATTTTCACCTGTGGCAACACCTGTCAAGCCGTTCAGGCAGGCAGGGGCAAGGTCGTTGCCAACTCGGTCGACTCCCAGCGGGCCAACTCATTCCAGGTCGCCAACACACCCAAAACGATCGCCACTAGGCTGACACGTTTTAACGTGCCCTTTCGTATTAACCAGGCTCACGATTCGTACGTCGAAGTTCAGCTTTACCTGTCCCGTGACGAAGGTCGGTCCTGGCAGTATTACGGCAGTCAGAAGACTGATAGCCAATCATTTCCCTTCGTTGCTGATGGAGACGGCGCCTACTGGTTTGCCGTGAAGACGCTTGACCGGAATCGCCAATTATTACCCGACGGTAATATCACCGAGGCTGAGCTGAAGGTTCACGTGGATCGTGAAATACCTGAACTCGATGCGCGGGTTGAAGCGGATGCGGCCGGTCGCGTGGTTTGCTACTGGAAGGCAGAGGATGAACACTTGCTGGGCAGTTCGGTAAGGATTCTGTACCGTGAGAACGTGGAAGGGGTTGTGGAAACGGAGAACTGGAAGCAGGTGCCCGTTCAATTGTCACCACAGATCACTGGGAAAGTTTACACGGACCAGCTCGCTTGGTGGCCCGAGACGTCGATCCCTTACCTAAACGTGAGGATCGAGATTGCGGACACGGCAGGTAACATCGCCCGTGTTGATCGCAATGTGGTCGTCAGGCCGGTCGCGGCATTGCGAAACAACCAGTCGACGGCCGGTCGTTTGCCGTTGCAGTCGGCAGCCGGAGCGGGTGATCAGCCGCGTTCCCATATCGCTGACCGCCAGCTGCGGCCCGCGACTGCGGGAACAGGGTCGCTGGCCAATAACACTCTGCCGGGGATGGTTTGCCGCGACGGGGTTTGCCAGCCCGCTGCCGATCCGAGCATCGCTCAAAAAATTTACCTGCAAGACGTCCAGTCTGCAGTGGGGCGACTGGAGGAGAACCCCTATCAACTGGTTGGCTCTCCCTCCGAGTTTTCCGATCCGCCGGTACCGGATCCGTTGACGGGTGCCCAGGAGACTCGCTCTGTCTCGCCGGGCATCGAGCCTTTAGCAGCGGACGCGACGGATGGGGTGGAGCCAGCGAACCAGGCGTCCATTCCATGGCCGAGTGAGTCCCAAGCGGTGGTCGCACAACCCGATCAGACAAACGGCTCGACCACCCAGTGGAACTCACACCCGTCCCTACCACAGGAATCGCAGGGAATCATCGAGTACACACCGCTCCAGCGAAACTCGGCACCGGTCGAACCGGTGCAAACTCCGGGTGAGTCGTTTATTCGCGAGCAGGGCGACATGATTGTCAGTCAGTCCACCACCATGGGCCGCGGCAAGCAGTTCCCCGTGGAGACCGGTGAGGTTGCTCCATTACCCTCCCAGGTCTCCTCGCCCCAAGTTCGGGGGAGTGTGTTGAGCGGGATGCCTCTGTCGCAAACGGCTCAACCGGTCCAAGATGGGACGGCGGCTGAAATTTCGAGTCTGTCTGGGCGTCAAACGGTCGCCGACCTGCCACGTCGGTCGGTCACCGAAGCCGAGGTTTTCCGACAGGCGATCAGCAATACCCGTTTCCAATTGCAATACGGGATTCAATCGGTCGATCCTGCCGGCGTCTCGCGGGTCGTCTTATGGGTGACCCAGGATGGTGGACGCAGTTGGAACGCGTGGGCGAGCGACGAGGACCTTGTCAGCCCGTTTCCTGTCGAGGTCCGCGAGCCGGGAACCTACGGTTTTCAAATCGTCGTTCATTCCAGAGGTGGCCTGACGGGTCGAGCTCCTGCGCCCGGGGATCGTCCTGATATCGTGATCGATGTGGATACCGAACAGCCTCAAGCGAAGTTGGTTTCGGCACCGTATGGACGTGGACGCTCGGCGGGTAAGTTGATGATTCAATGGCAAGTTGCCGACGAGCATCTGATCTCTCGCCCGATTCGCCTGTTGTACAGTACGACTCCAGCTGGACCTTGGACGGTCATCGAGGAAGGCCTCACAAATACGGGGTTGTATGCCTGGTCGGTCGACAAGCGAACACCATCTCAGGTCTACCTTCGGATAGAAGCTCGAGACCGGGCGGGTAACTTGGGAGCCGACCAATTACAGACGCCAATCGATCTGTCGGGACTTGTTCCACGTGGCAAGATTCTTGGACTGCAACGGATAGGCTCCGGAAGGTAGTTGAGACGGCTGGCCAGTCAGCCTGTTTTCTGTTCTTCTTGGGGTATGTCCGGCACTGTTCACGCTATCGATTTGATTCGACGAGATGCTCCTCCGCTCGAGGCAGGTGTCTGCGCGGTTTTTGGAAGTGAGCGTTTTCTCAAAAAACGGGTGGTCAAACAACTGGTTGGATCCGTGGCTGGAGAGGATGCGGAGTTTTCCACGATTCAATTGGATGGCAGCTCTGAACGGACCAACTGGGCCTCCGTCCATGATGAGATGTCAATGTCAACGCTGTTTGCCGCTGCGGGTCCCAAGC
Organism: Planctomycetota bacterium; assembly: GCA_036338455.1. Taxonomy (GTDB): domain Bacteria; phylum Planctomycetota; class Planctomycetia; order Pirellulales; family Pirellulaceae; genus Mariniblastus. The sequence continues at coordinate 6,851 of JAYZCF010000059.1, read as the reverse complement.
TGGTGGTGGTGGAGGACGCGGACAGTTTCGTCAAGGAGTATCGCGGCCGGCTGGAAAAATTGCTCGAACATCCTCCCGAGGACGCTCTCCTGATTCTGGTAGTCGACAGTTGGGCGGCGAACACCAAGCTCTATAAGCGCATTGAGAAAACGGGTTTTCAAGTTGATTGTGACCCGCCGCAGGTAAAACGGGGTAGATCCAAGAAGCCGGACGAGGCTCGGATTGCGCAGTGGCTGGTGGATCACGCTCGCTCGGAATACGAGTTCGATCTACCTGCGGCTGGCCCCGCTATCTTGATGGAGCTGACGGAGTGCAATTTTGGTCGCATGGATCAGGAGTTGGCCAAGCTTGCTCTGTATGCGATCGATCAACCTCTGGACAATCAGCGCATTCGCGAAATCGTGGGAGGTTGGCCGGCCCAAACGATGTGGAATGCCATCGATGCGGCGACCGATGGAAACGCGGCCGTAGCGCTCGAATTCCTCGACCAATTGGTGCGCAGTGGCGAACATCCTCTCGCTTTGTTGGGGCAGATGAGCTGGTCACTGCGGCGATACGCCGAGGTGCTGGAATTGACTCGCCGTGACATTCGCCAAGGGCGCAAACCCGATTTGGAAAGGGCGATCCTGGCGGCGGGATTTCGTCAATGGGGAGGCGAGGTGGGAAGCGCCAGCCGTCGTCTCAGGCAACTAGGCAAACAGCGAGTTGGGCAAATCAACCGATGGTTGCTCGACGCCGATCTGGCGCTGAAGGGCACCCATTCAAAACCTGAGCGGGGCCGCTTGGTTCTGGAGCGTCTGTTCGTGGACATGTCGCAGGCGGTTGCATCCGCCAAAGGGGCAAGCTGACGGCCGAGGGGAACTCACTGAGAGCCATCGCTGCCCCGAGGATTTGAGCCCGGGGCAATGGTCGATAAACCGATCAATTTAGCGGGTTTAGGGAGGCTTTCAGCCATCTTTCGCCGGCAAACTGATAGCAGGTCGCTTCGGGTTGTCTTGCCGGGCCAAACCGATTTCTCTACGCTTCCCGGCGAAACGGAACGAGCTCGTGAAGAGGCCCCAAATGTTGCGCAAACTAGAAATGGTATGGATCCTGATGTTGGCGACCACTTGTCTGGTGGGGACCGGATGCTCCAGCCTGTTTCTGCCCGATGGTGGGGAATTTGCGGCTGACAATTCGCGCTTGGTCGACATGCGACCCTCTACACTGGATTCGTTGGTCACCGAGGCAGGGGACCTGTCGAGTGCATCTTCAGATGAGTCACCCGGCACGAACAGCGCGTCGGATTTCGAGCTTGAAGAAGCGGACGTCCTTTCTGACCTTGCCAGTGATGTGGCCGAAGACGAAGTTTGGCAGGTAAACCACAAAGCGGTTCCTGTTCTGCAACCGGTGCAGGTTGAAGTTTCCGCCGACGAGATTGCCGGTGGGGCAGGGGAGGGCCAACAGATCATCATTCTGAAGGCCAAGTCGGCGGATCCTGCCAATGTTCATGAAATGATTGAACCTACGGCCAACCCGGCTACTCCGCCGGTACCCGTTTCGACAGGCGCTGATGCGGGGAATCGGTCGTCGAGTCCCTTGGCGCCGATTCATTGGGGCAGTGATGTTTCGCCTGTCTATTCGAGTTTTGAGCCAGCTCGGCTCGTATGCGGAGCCGGTTGTGATTGTGCAGGTTGTCGAGCTGTCGACACGACCAGCGACACGACCGACACGGGCGTGGAGGCGACGGTCGATCCGAGTGGGGACGCGGCGCCCGCCGCGGCCGATTCCGATAGTGTTGAGCCATTGCCGGGAAGTGATGCATTGCCTGTGGAAACGGCAGCGGTAAAGGAAGTTGCAGGAGAAGCAGAGGACGCCATCCCTGCCGATCCTGAAATGTCCACGAGCGTTGCGCCCACCGAAGCGGATACCAATCAATTTGATCCGGACAGCCATGCAGCAGCAGAGGCTGGTTCCGAGCCCGTGGCCCCAGAGCCGACCAGCGAAGAGCCACTTTCGGTTGCGTCTGCCGGTACCGGGGAACTGGTTGCTGCTGAGCCGGTTAGCGCCACGGCTGAGAGTGGCGTCTTGCCGTGGGATCTACAGCTGAAAGCGACCATCACTGCTTTTGAAAACCAGATTATTGACCTGACCTTATCGGATTATCGACGCCCCAAGCTGCAGCAGAGTTTGGCGATTCTGCAGGCTCTTGACGACCGCTTGTCGTCGGGTCGAATCGCTTTGGAGCAGCCGAAACACCGGCAGTACTGGCAATATCAAATGACGGCGGTGCTGAATATGCTCCAGGCAGCTAAAACGAATGAAGAAGGTGGTCGGGAAAATGTGTCGGTCGCCATTGCGCAACTGAAGTCAGCCGTCGTTGAACTACAACAGTTGTCCGAATTGTCGATCACACGAGTTGAATTCTGTTCCGAGGTTTCCGGCTACGGTCAATTTGTCACCATGGATCACAGTCACTTCAGGCCTGACACAAAAACGCTGATCTATTGTGAGATTGAGAATTTTCATCCCGTCCAAGAGAACGTGGGGGATCGCGAGATGTTCGCGACCCGGCTGGAGTGTCAGCTCGAGATTCGGGATCCGGAAGGGAAGGTGGTTCAATCGGTCGATTTTCCCATCGTGGAGGACGTGGCAATCAACCATCGTCGTGATTTTTATATGCACTTGCCGCTGACATTGGCTCAGCTGCCGGCGGGTGATTACCAAGTCCACCTGAACGTCAAGGATCTGGGTAGCGAAAAAATAGCACACCATCAATTGCCGGGGCTGATCACGATCACGCCGTAGGATGACCGATACTGCGTGCAGGGGATTTTACCAGTAAAACCACTCTTCGCTCCACATCACGTAGATGCCTAGAAGCAAGTTGGTAACCGCGTGGGCCAAGACGCAGTTCCAGAATTTACCGGTCTTGATCATCAGCCACGAGACCAAGCTGAACCAGGCGGCGGCCGCAATCGCCTCGGCCGGGTGCGTCAGTACGGCGTAGACGACGACGGCTACGCAGCCACGCCATCCGATACTGCTAAGGGAGACCGTTTCCCAATTCGGGTTTTCGACGTAACGCACCAGCCAGCCCCTTAGAAAAAGTTCTTCGCACAGTGGAACGATCAGGCATAAAAGTGTGAATCGAAAAAATAGAAACGTCAGGAAGGGACCGTTTTGAGGAAAGTAGAAATACGGATCGAAACCGGGCCGTTGCGGAAGTCCGAGCATATCGAAGAGGGGTCGTTCCAGACCGAGTGTGCAGAGTCCAATCCAAAGGCAGACCCCCAATCCGCCCACGATCCACCCCAGGTAGTCCATTTCCAGGGGGAAATGCGCTAAGTAGACGCGCCAGAAACAAGCGAGCAAGCCGCCGAGGATGCCGACCTCGGCGATGATTAACCAGAGGTAGTGATTGGCAGCGTCGGGCGAGGTTGATTCTCCTTGAAAATTGGGGCTGAGCCCGGCCAGAAACACGAAAACAATCAGGGGTAGCACGAAGGCGATCAGGTTGGACGGTGGCGCAGCTGACTCCCTCGAGCGATTGGTTTCGCCGGGCTGTCCAGCCGTTTCACTCTGAGGTTCTGTCAAATCCTGAGCGACCATGGGTGCAATCTTTTGTTTCCGGTTGGCCAGTGGTGATTCCAGCGAGTCAATAACTGGTATAATAATTGGAAGTTTCGTATTAAGTCAGCACTCGATTCGCAACTTTGAAGCAATCCTGAAATTACCTGGGGCAATAGGTAAGGAAAAAGGAAAATTCATGACGTCGAAAAAACAAAACTCACTTAAATACCTGTTCTTGATCATGTTCCTGGCTGGGGTGGGTGTTTCCCCCAGTCAACTGTTGGGCCAAAAAAACAAGGATGCCTTTCGCCAACAACGAATGCAGATGGTGGAGACGGCCGTCAAAGGGGCCGGGATTACCAACCCGAATGTCATACGCTCCATCCAGCAGACCGAGCGACACGAATTTATGCCCAAGAATGTCTGGGACCAGGCTTACCTCGATGCTGGTATTCCGATCGGCGAAGGGCAGACAATTTCATCCCCGTTCATCGTGGCCTACATGACCGAATCGCTTGACCCGAATCGAGAAGACCGGGTGTTGGAGATTGGCACAGGCAGTGGCTATCAGGCGGCTGTTTTGAGCCCTCTGGTTGACGAGGTCTATTCGATTGAAATTGTCGAGCCATTGGGGAAACGCGCGGCCAAGGTGCTGAAGAAATTGAAATACGGTAATGTTCATACGAAGATTGGCGATGGTTTCAAAGGTTGGGCGGAACACGCACCTTTTGACAAGATCATTCTGACTTGTTCGCCAGAAGAAATTCCCAAGCCGCTAAAAGATCAGTTGCGGGAAGGTGGGCTGTTGGTCGTTCCGATGGGTGAACGTCACCAGCAGACTTTATACCTGATGAAGAAGGTCAATGGTGAATTGGAACGTCAGGCGCTGCGACCGACCTTGTTTGTCCCGATGACAGGGGTTGCCGAAGACAACCGCCGCGTCTTTCCCGACCCCTCCAAGCCGGGAATCCTGAACGGTGATTTTGAAGAGGGAGTTGATGATTCGGGGTTTGTGTCCGGATGGTATTACCAAAGGCAGTGCGATCTCCAACAAGATCCTCTGGCTCCGAGTGGTCAAAGTTATGTCAAATTTACCAACAAGATCCCCGGGCAATTTTCCTGGTTGATGCAAGGTTTGGCGGTCGATGGTCGAGAGGTTTCCAAGATCAGGCTGTCCGCTTCGATTGCCTGTGATCGTGTCGCGCCCGGCCCCCACAAAGGGGATCTGCCCGTGATTGCGATTCAATTCCTGGCGGAGGACCGCTCCGATTTGGCGACCGCCTACATGGGTCCATTTCAAGGAACCCGTGCCTGGAAAAATTATGATCGTGAAATCAGTGTTCCCATCGGTGCTCGTGAGGCCATCTTACGGATTGGGCTGTTCGGAGCGACCGGTTCTGCCTCTTTTGACAATGTCATGGTGCGGGCGGTGGATTCCAGGTAGCCCGAGTCAACGGAAACCGGGTTCCCCTGCCTTGAAAAGGGCAGGGTGTTCGTCTTGTTGAATAGCCGAAAACGGTCGGGTCCCCCGGCCGTGTGTTGGCTACCCGCTTATATTGCCTCAGCGAAACGGTGATTTGCCGTTATTTTCTGTGTAATCCGCAAAAACTTCCTAATCATCCAAAAGCCCCTAATCGCCTTGAATTAATAAATCGGGTTGGTATCTTGAAGTGCAGCAGACAGGGGGCTGTCAACCATTTGAAGGGGGGCTGGAAGGCCTGAAGTTCGTCCCTTTTCCCCTGTTTGCAAGACCCAGATTCAGTTGCGATCACGCGCGAGTTGGCTTGGAAGACAACTAGGAGAGCTTTATGAAGAACTTTGGTTTGACCCGTTCATTTGTCGTCGTGGCGGCTGTCAGCTTCGCACTCTGTGCGTCTGAATCGGCAGATGCTTATGACGGTGGTTCATGGGGTAGCCGAGGGAGTGCCGGGTCCCATGGATCATGGGGTTCCAGTGGTGGCTACGCCAGTAGCGGTGGATTTGCCAGTAGCGGTGGGCACGCCAGCAGTGGTGGTTACTATCGCCCGTTCCGACCAGTCCGAAATTTCTTTGCCTCGGTTCACCAGGCACACCAACGCCGTTGGGGCGGCAGTAGTGGTGGCTTTGCCAGTAGCGGGGGCAGTTACCTGGGATCTTCGGGGGGCAGCAGTGGCGGAGTCGTTTACAGTTCCATGGGTAGCATGGGTTCGTCCGGAGGTATGTCTGCGGTCTACCTCGGATCTCCGACCGGTCCGATGATGATGCCACCGATGGAAAAAGCGGAGCAACCCGCCCAAGAGCCGGCCGATTTGCCCACCCCTTCGACGCTGGAAAAACCAGCCACCGATGGGCCAGAGGCAGCCCCCACGCCGAGCCCAGCAAAGGACGCCGACACGCGGTTTGTCCCCGGTGAAAATCGTGATGCGATTTTGAACCTAGATTTACCTTCTCAGGCAACCGTTTGGATCAATGGTCGTAAAACCACGACACCCGGCAGTTGGCGACGATACGTTTCACGCGATCTCGAGCCGGGGAAACATTACGAGTTTGCGATCAAGGCTGTGATTAATCGAGAAGGTCGAGACGTCGCCATGCATCGCACGGTTCGTTTGCAGGCCGGTACAACGGAGTCGATCAAACTCGATTTCGATCAGCCTCAATTGACTCAGCTTTCTGTGGAAGTTCCCCGTGATGCGGTTGTCACCCTGAGCGGCAGTCCAACTTCTGCAAAAGGGACCGTTCGATATTACAAGTCCCGCACACTCAAGCCGGGGGAATCCTGGTCCGATTACCGTGTCAAAGTGACCGTAGTTCGCGATGGCAAGACGTTTGTTGCCGAGAAAATTCTGGATATTGAATCGGGCGGGGAATACAGCTTGTCCTTCGATTTCAACCAGCCGGATCTCTACGTCTCCAAGTAGTGACTTGGGTCGTAAGACGAAGTTAAACATGAACTTAGATAAGCTCGCTGCCGCAAATTGGCAGCGAGTTTTTTTGACGACCAATATCAGCCGAGACGGGTGGTTGTGTTCCGGAGTGGTTGTGTTCTGTTGACCGGACAGGACATGGAGTCGGAAGCATCGCCTTTCCCGCCGTTCCGGCTCGGTCGCCGTGACGCTCATCAATGCCAATCATGAATGCATCTGACAACTATCCCGATCCACCGCAAGCATGGGGAGCCCTCGCTCGTGGGGTTGTTTCCCTGGTCATCATTCTTTACCTGGCGGTTGTCCTCCTGGGGCCGCTGGCCAACCCGGTGGGGTCTGAAGAATTGACCATCCCGTTGAGTCGGGTCGCAAGCCCCGTTCACCAGGCGATGT
>JAYZCF010000058.1:0-13230 GCA_036338455.1 Planctomycetota bacterium | reverse complement strand
GGACAAATCAATGTCCCTGGTCCCGTTTTCCGCTACCAACAGGTTGAGACCACCGAATCAACGCGACCCTTCGCTACACCCGGCATCTTTAATTACGATGCACAGATGTTTGCGCCGCTTCAATTTCCGATGACGCCAGGTCAAGAACTGGGTCCGAGAACCGGCTTCTTCGCTTCGATGGATCGCCTTTATGTCAACATGTCCCGGGCTACAATCGCTGACAACAACACAAATGATGTGCCAACCGGCAACAATTATATGTGGGGCAACCGCTACAACATCGGATGGATGACCGACGCCGACGACGGGTGGTCATTCGAATACTCTCAAAGTGAGGGTTCATTCTTCTCCTCCGGGCAGGACGTCCTCGTAGGCAACCCGATGTTGACCTCGACCCGTTTTGCCAATGTCGAAGTCAACAAGGTGTTTCGCCAGCGACTCAAGCGGGGCGGGTGGCTGGAGCCCTACCTGGGCTTCCGCTTTGTCAATCTCAGCGATTCAACCATTGAAGATACATCACTCCCTGCCGATGTCGCCCTGCGGTTCAAGCAGAATGTCACCAACAATGCATTCGGCCTGAACGTTGGTGGAGCCTACGTGAATCGACGGGGACGCTACCGCAACGAGTTCGATGTTGCCGTGGCCGTAACGTACAACAATCAAAATTACTTTGCGACCGACCTGACCTTCTCGGAAACGGGAAACACGGTTCTGGAAAGTTACTACACAGGCAATGCGTTCGTGCCGGTCCTGGACCTGAACTACGAACTGGCCTACAACTTGACTCGCGACTTCGGACTTCGCGGAGGCGTTCAGTTCATGTGGATGTGGGACGGAATGGCTCGAGCCAACACATTGACTCAAAACCTCAATCCCAATTCGGATTTCTCAGCCACCCTTGGCGAGCCCGGAATCTTTGATCAAGGCGTGATTGCCGCCGGCTTCAGCTTCGGGATCGAGTGGAAACACTAAACCGACAACAGGCTGCCTGACGGCCTTATCCTTTCATCATGAAAAAGATCGATGCCACACTGGCATCGATCTTTTTTTGTGAAAACATTCCCTCCGATCAGGGGGTGCTAGAGAGCCAGCAATAGACGACCAGGTGTCTCCAGGTAGCCAATCACTTCATTAAGGAATCGGGCCGCAGCGCCACCATCGATGAGGCGATGATCGTAGGAAAGACTGAGGGGCATCATCAATCGGATTCGAATTTCGTCCCCGACCACCACTGGCATCTGGCGAGACCTTCCGATTAACAAGATGGCCGTTTCCGGTGTGTTGACGATCGGTGTGGAGTACGTTCCACCGATCGCACCCAGATTACTGATCGTGAAGGTGCCACCACGCAAATCATCAATGGAGAAGTTATTGTCCCGCACGTTGTCAGCCATATCGCTCAATTGCCGCGCGATATCGGGAATCGCCAGTTGATCCGCGTTCCGCAGGGAGGGAACGACCAACCCGCGGTCCGTATCGACAGCAATTCCGATATTAACGTAATCCTTGTATACAATGGTTCCCGCGTCGAGATCTACCGAGGCATTGATCACAGGGTGTGACTTCAACGCCATGGCAACGGCCTTGATGATGAACGGCATCGTGGTCAATTTGATATCCCGGGCCGCATAGTCCGTTTTGCTGTTTTTACGGATCGCTTCGAGATCGGTAACGTCCGCATCATCGAAGTTGGTGACGCGAGGCACGGCGGTCCAAGACTCGTGCATCTTCCGAGCAATCGTCTGTCGGATCTTGGCCATTTTCTCGGTTCTTACCGGACCAAAAGCGTCCGATTCTCCACCACCCTGACCGCCATTGCTTGAAGGACGACTGGCTCCTCCGCGCACCGCTTGCATCACATCTTCACGGGTCACCCGACCATGCTCTCCGGTCGCCGCCACGTGCCGCAGATCGATACCTACCTCGCGAGCCAAACGACGAATGGCCGGCCCAGCTGCCACATCGGATTGGTCAGTGGCCGCCGGCAGCGCCTGGCTGGCAGGGGCCGCTGTAGCAACCGGTTCGGCAGGCGGTGCGGTCTTTGCTGGCTCAACGGGCGCCGCTGGTTCCGTCGGCTGAACCTCGGGGGTCATCTCAACGGGGGCACTGGCCGCTGGTTGTGGGGCGGGCTCGCTCTCGACGACAGGCTCAGGTTCGGCCGGTGCCGGTGCAGCTGCCACTTCGGCTGCGGCAGACCCTTGTCCACCTTCGTCCACCGTAACAATCACCGAGCCAATATTGATCGAATCACCCTCGGACACGTGAATCTTAGTCACCGTCCCTCCGACCGTAGCCGGCACTGTGACGGTGGCCTTGTCCGTTTCCAACTCCACCAACCCTTGCTCTTGCTCAATGACTTCACCTTCATTGACAAAAATCTCGAGCACATCACCCGACTCGATTCCTTCACCAAGGACTGGCACTTTGATCTCTACTGACATCGCTAATCGTTATCCTGTTGTGGTTATCCTGTCTGTTTTCATGAGACGCTTATCGCTGCACGCCTGTCTAGGCATAGAGTGGGCTGACCTTTTCAGCATCCACCCCGAGTTCTTGGATTGCCTTTTGAACCACTTCTGGCTCCACTTCCCCGGCCTGGCTCAACTGGTAAAGGGTCGCAATCGTGACAAATTCGGCATCGACTTCGAAATGTCGCCGCAGAACCGGACGGGTTTCACTACGGCCCATCCCGTCCGTTCCCAGAACCAACATCTCGCCCGGCAACCAAGGAGCAATTTGCTCAGAGTGGGCCCGCACATAATCGCTCGCCGCGATGAACGGGCCTTCCGCCCCCTCGGTCACCTCTTCCAGGTAACTCTTCCGAGGCGTCGCCGTCGGGTGCAGCATGTTCCAACGTCGACATTCATGCGCTTCACGTCGCAGTTCGGTGTAGCTGGTCACGCTCCAGGCGTCACTGGCGATTTTGAATTGGTCGGCCAATATCTCCTGGGCCTTCAAAACGGAGTTGAGTATGGCACCACTACCCAGTAGCTGGACACGGTGCTTGGCGCCTTTCACATCGTGACTGCGGAACTTGTACATACCCTTGACGATGCCATCACTAATACCCGACGGCATAGCTGGCATCTCGTAATTGTCATTTTCGGCCATCAGATAATAGATGGCGGTTTCACCATCTTCATACATCCGCTTCAGTCCGTCGAACACGATAGCCGCCGTTTCGTAATGAAACGCCGGGTCGAAGGAGCGAACCGTCGGAAAAGCGATCGCGTTGAGCAGACTGTGCCCATCCTGGTGCTGCAAGCCTTCACCATTGAGAGTGGTTCGGCCAGCTGTTGCACCGATCAGGAAACCTTTGGCACGCTGGTCGGCAGCCGCCCAGATCAGATCGCCAATCCTTTGAAAACCGAACATGGAATAGAAGATGTAAAACGGAATCATATTGATTCCATGGGCTGAATAAGCCGAACCGGCTGCACAAAACGAGGACATCGAACCTGCTTCAGAAATCCCCTCTTCCAACAGTTGTCCGTCCTTCGCTTCCTTGTAGTAAGAGAACACGTTGGAGTCGACCGGCTCGTAAAGCTGCCCTGTGTGGGCATAGATCCCGACTTCGCGGAACATACCTTCCATACCAAAGGTACGAGATTCGTCCGGAACAATCGGAACGATGTTCCTGCCGATCTTCTTGTCCTTGCATAATCGGCTCAGCAGTCTGACAAACCCATTGGTCGTTGAAAGGACTTTGCCGTAATCCCGCTCGATCATCTTCTGGTAGTCTTCCATTCGGGGGACTTCCATTTTCGGGATCGAGGTGGGACGAGACGGAATCGGTCCTCCCAAAGCCTCGCGGCGTTCTCGCATATACTTCAATTCAACGCTGTCTTCAGCCGGCTTGTAGAACGGCGTCTTGACCACATCCTCATCGGAGATGGGAATCCCGAAACGACTACGGAATTCGAGTAACTCTTCATCATTCAGTTTCTTATTGTTGTGGGCAATATTTCGACCCTCGCCCGCTTCGCCCAAACCGTAACCCTTGATCGTCTTGGCCAGGATAACCGTGGGCTTACCCTTGTAATCGACGGCCGCCTTAAAGGCCGCATACACTTTTTCCGGATCGTGGCCGCCTCGTCGCATCGATTCCAGTTTTTCATCGGAGAAACTCCGAACCATTTCCAACAGCTCGGGGTACTTCCCGAAGAAATGCTCGCGAATATAGGAACCGGGCATTCCGACATATTTCTGGAACTGACCGTCCACCACTTCACCCATTCGCTTGACCAGCAAGCCGGATTCGTCTTTTTCCAACAGAGCATCCCAGTCATCACCCCAGACAACCTTGATCACGTTCCAGCCGGCACCCGTAAATAACGCTTCGAGCTCCTGGATGATTTTCCCGTTACCTCGCACCGGTCCGTCCAGCCGCTGCAGGTTGCAGTTGATCACAAACGTCAGGTTGTCCAATCGTTCGCGACCTGCCAGCGTAATGGCTCCCAGGCTCTCCGGCTCATCACATTCCCCGTCACCGAGAAATGCCCACACCCTTTGACGCGTTGTGTCTTTCAAACCACGGTCATGCAGGTAGCAATTGAAACGGGCCTGATAAATCGCCATGATCGGTCCCAACCCCATCGAGACAGTCGGGTATTCCCAAAACCCGGGCATCAGCCAGGGGTGCGGATAGGAGGAGAGCCCGCCTTCATCGGCCAGTTCCTGACGAAAATTCAACAGGTTCTGCTCCGTCAACCGACCCTCCAGAAAAGCTCTGGAATAGATACCCGGAGAACCATGCCCTTGGAAAAAGACCAAGTCACCGTCGTATCCGGACTCACCACGTCCGCGGAAGAAATGATTGAAAGCGACCTCGTACAACGTGGCCGAAGAAGCGAAAGTTGAAATATGACCACCGATCCCGTGGTTCTCATTGTTCGCCCGAACGACCATCGCCATCGCGTTCCAGCGAACAATACTTTTCAAGCGTCGCTCGATTTCACGATTCCCTGGGTAGGGAGGCTGTTTATCGATATGAATCGTGTTGATGTATGGCGTGTTCAGTTTCTTGGCAATGTCCACACCTTCGCTCAACGCGCGGGCCTCCAGCATCGTCAATAAATACTGAGCGCGTTCCGGGCCGCGACTGTTCAACACATATTCCAGTGAATCGAGCCACTCTTGAGTTTCGGCGGGGTCAACGTCCGTGGTTTGAGCGAGATACCCTTCCGTATTGGGCTGGCTGGCTTCACCTTGCGCTGACTTGATCACGTCTGCCATAAAATTACCTTCTGTCTCAACGGGGTATAAACAATCGTTGTTCTTATTTGTTCTCTGGATGGTCACGCAACCTGAGTACGGTAGGTCTGTTTGGTTGCGCCCAATATGTCAAACATCGGGCAGAGACTCAGTCTTGAGCCATCTGTTCCAGGCTTCGGGGGACGGACCCGCTACGAAACCGCGACCAGGATATGGTCACCGGCCGATATGTGAAAAACTCAATCCATCTAACAATACTGACGGTTCTTCTATTCTAGTTTCGATCGACCGGGAAATGGCTTGACAAATTATAGCATGCCCTATTTCCTGTCGTCTCATTGTCTAAAAACCAAGATCAAAGTAAAGGCATACAATCGAACCCGGCTCGATTACCGTCACATTTAACCACATTCAACCACATTAAGGGCGGGCTGAAACCCCTGAGCGACCTCGGATGTTGATCTGACATTAAGACCCACCCAATCAACTTGGTTGGCGATCCCTCATCGGCCAAGGCGAGGAGCACTCCTTCAAAAAAAAACGGGCTTCACTGGGAAGCCCGTGGTTGATTCAAACTCAAAGTAAGGCGTCTACCAATCGATCGACTTCCACATCGTGTTCAGCTTTTTGGCCGGTTGGCTGACCGCCGAACTCGGCGTAAAGGCACCTTGGTGCTGCTCCATCTTTGAAGGGGCCGCTTCCATAGCAGGGGCTTCGGTTGCCGAAGTATAGGCAGCTAGTTTCACGGGACTATAAGTCCACTGGCGTCGAATCGGGCTGGCGCGGTGAGCTACGTCAATGCGAGCAGGCGCCTGATGGTCCGTCGTCAAGTTCGGATCGACAGTCGGGGGCAGAGCCCATCCAGCCTTGGATGTGTCCTGTGTTTCCTGGCGATCATAGACGGGCCGCTGTTGTGTCTGAGGATTCAGGGAAGGCGTCACGTCGGCCGCCGGGATATCGGCTGGCGTCGGAACTGCCCCGCCAGAAGCTCCTGTCGAGGGAAGCGGTGTGTAAGTCGTCCCTGTGGAAACCGCACCCTGCTGGGGAACGCCACAAGAAGAACAACCCGACGAAGCCATCGGTGACATCATCATCGGCGTGGCACAGGTGCTACACGCTCCGCTGGTAGCACAATCATTGGTGATCGTTGTTACGGGAACCTTGTAAGTCTCGGTTCGGTAAACCGGTCGGTAAGTCGTGTAGGGGATTCTCTGCGACTGGTACGTGTACGTCGTACAAGGTCGCATGCAGGTTACTGTGCAACCGGTGCACGGATCGGTCTTGGTGACCGGCTTGTACTGGGTTACGGGCACCCGCTTATAACACGTTCGATAGGCAGTGCAGGGCACGTAGTTGACAACGACTCGAGAGCAAGTCTTCATGCAAGTCGTTTGACATTGACCTGGCTGCAGGCCGCATGCATTAGGGGCATATCCGACTGTTTGCGTCTCACCGCAATCATTACAGGCTGAAACAGACCGGTTACGCCAGCCGCGCAGCCAATCCAACAATGGTCCTGCATCGGCCTGCTCGGAAAACAGAGCCAGCTGGCCAAAGATCATGGCAGCCAACAAAGGGAGGACTTTGAAACGTGACATTTTTTGCTCCGGATAAATGTACCGAGGAATTACCTTGAATTTGAATCACGACCGCCTGCGCGAGAGCTCTCCCACGGGCGTCTTCGAGTAAAGTTAGGTCAGAAAAAGAAACTGGAAAGACCAACGGGGGCTTTCTTTTCCAATTTTGATTAATTGAATGCAGGTTGTAACGGCAGGCAAACTTGGCTGAGGCAAAAAGTTTAATCGGGTTAATAAATATCCAGCAAAAAAGTAATTGGCGTTGTAAACCGTTAACGCCTTTAACAGTTATTCCGATTAGAATCTCCCAGAATATTTAGCCCAAATCCTTCCTGGGAATGGCCTGCGTGTCCAACGGGTGGACCTCCAATCATAAGAGGACGCGGTGGCAGAGCAAATTATCGGCCGGCCCTGCCATCCGGCCCACGCTTAACGCGAGCCCATTTCCCCTTCATAATGGCAATAGTAATGGCGACAGGCATCCAGCTTTCCAATGCTTGCCCCGCAGCGGGATATCCAGGCTAGCAAGCGACACTTGGAACGGCAGCTAATTTAACGGCAGGAAGTTTTCCACATGTTTTTTGTTTTCGACGGCGTCGATGGAGCGGGTAAATCAACCCAGCTCAACCTGTTTGCCGACTGGCTACAGGAACGTGACTTGGATGTCGTCTGTTGCAGCGACCCCGGGACCACGGAACTGGGGCATGAAATGCGAAACCTGCTACTCGGCAAGCACGCGATCGACATCCATATGCGCAGCGAGATGTTGATGTTCATGACGGCTCGTTGCCAACTGGTTGAGGAATGGATTCGACCTGCCTTGGCTGCCGGCAAAACGGTTATCTGCGACCGTTATGTCTTCTCCACGGTCGTCTACCAAGGGCATGCGGGAAATCTGGATCCCGCTGAGGTCTGGCAAGTCAACCAAATTGCCACGGCCGGATTGATGCCTGACCTGACCTTTATTTTTGATCTCGATGTGGCCAGCGCTAGCGAGCGTCTGGGAGCATCACGGGATCGGATGGAGTCCCGCGGAACAGGTTACTTCGAACGAGTCCGAGACGGCTTTTTAAAAGAGGCCGAGCGATGGCCGGAAGTGACCCGGGTGATTGACGCCAGCGGCGAAATCGATGCGATTCAGGCCACCCTCCGGCAGGCTGCCGAACCACTGCTCCAGAAGCGATCGAGGTAACAACGGTATGAGCTGGGATCACGTCTTGGGCCACCGCAACGTGTTGGAACGCTTTCGCAAAAGCGCGCGCCGCAATCGACTGGCCAGCACTTACCTGTTTGTCGGCCCCAGCGGGATCGGCAAACGGACGTTTGCCCTGCAACTCTCTAAGTCCCTGCTCTGCCGGCAATCGGCCGACGATGAACTGGATGCCTGTGGCGAGTGCCCCTCGTGCCAGCAACTGGTTGCCGGCTCTCACCCGGACCTAATTCGGGTTTCCCGGCCAGAGGACAAGAAATTCATCCCGGTCGAAACATTCATCGGCAAAGAGGGGCAACGTCGGCAACAAGGATTGGTCCATGACATTGGGCTAAAGCCTTTTTACGGAGGTCGCCGTATCGCCCTGATTGATGACGCAGATCACCTGAACGCGGAAGGGGCCAACAGTCTTCTCAAGACGCTTGAGGAACCCCCCCCTCGATCGATCCTGATCTTGATTGGCACGAGTCAGCAAAAACAGATTCAAACCATTCTCAGCCGCAGCCAGGTCATTCACTTTTCAGCGCTGGAGCCGGGCCAGGTACGTCAAATCATTGAAACGGAACAGCTGATCGAGGGCGACGTCGATCTCGACAAGATTGTCCAGGCGGCCAATGGGAGCGTCGAGATGGCGGTCCGTCTAAGCGATCCCGAATTGCTCGAGTTTGTCGACCTGCTCTACCGACAACTGGCCAGTCTCGATCCGGGCCAGGAAGATTTCGCCAGCAGCCTGACCGCGTTTGTGGACGCGGCCGGCAAAGATAGCAAGCTAAAACGTCAGCGACTGTTTGAAGTCGGTGATTTTGCGGTGAATCTTTATCGGGACTTGCTGCATCGATCGGCCGGTTCCGCACAACAACAGGCCAACTTAGACCTGTTTGGGCAATCCGCGTTGGAGCGTTTTCGCGAATCCGGCTTTTCCGACATGTTCACACAGCAGGCGGTGGCTGCCTGTATCCGCAGAACCTTAACCCTCCAGTCGGAAGTTTACGCCAACGCGATGCCAGCCAACGCAATCGCCAGTTGGCTGACCGACCTGGGCCGACTTTGCCGGGCAGAAATCGGTTTTGAAACGGTATAGCCCCACGCGGCTCAACCTGCTGACTTCTCACTCGCCGCCCAAGCGAACCCAGATTTCATCACCCTCGAGCTTGACCTGATGGGCCCGGGTATTCTGGGTGGCCGGCATCGAGAGCGCCTGCCCGTTGCGGATATCAAACCGGGCACCATGACGAGGGCAAGTAATTTCGCAACCACTCACTTCACCGTCACTCAACGTTCCCCCATCGTGGGTGCAAACGTCATCAATGCAGTAGTACTCGGAACCAACTCGAAACAGGAGCACCAGCTGTTGGTCCACTTCGCATAATTCAAATGCACCGTCCTCGATCTCGGACGTGGATGCGACTCGGTGAAATTCTTGGGGCATCGGTTACTCGTAATCCCGTACACGGCGCGAAATCGCCAGGCCGAGTGCTTCGCGAACACTCTCGATCGTCACTCGATCGAAGACCTGCTGAAAAAAGCCCGTCACGATCATCTGAACCGCCTCCTTGCGGGTGAACCCGCGCGAGCGAGCGTAAAAGATCAGCTCTTCATCAACACGACCACTCGTACTGCCGTGGGTGCACCGCACGTCGTCGGCCTCTATTTCCAGACCGGGGATCGAGTCAGCACGGGCTTGGTGGGAGAGCAACAGATTGTCATTCCGCTGAAAGCCATCCGTTTTCTGGGCCCCTTCATCGACCTTGATCATCCCTCGCCAAACGGTTCGAGATGTGTCTTGCAGTGCCGCTTTGTACAGGAAATCACTGGTGCAATGCGGCGCTTTATGCTGTTGTAACGTATGATAAGAGAGATGCTGTTTCTTCTCGGTAAACATCACACCATTGACCTGACAGTTGGCGCCGACACCATTCAAATCGACGTGCTGGTTCACTTTCGACAATCGAGAGCCCAGAGCACCTGCCGTCCACTGCAAATTCGAATCCCGCCCCACCATCGCCTTCTGGTGGGCAAAATGCCAAACCCCTTGGCCCCAATCCTGCAGGTTCACATACCGCAGATTGGCCTGATCACCGACAATCAATTCGATTGCGCCGCAATGGAAACCGGTTGAGGTTTCCGTATCGCTGGCCGATTCGGCCAACAGGGTCGCCTCGGCACCATCCTCCACGATCACCAAGGTATGCGCCAGGTCGACCCCCCCTTCGCTCATCCCGGAAAAAGCATGCAGCGGCTTCTCAACCACCACACCCCGCGGCACGTACAGGACGCAACCCGTCGACCAGAATGCCGCATGCAGGGCACTGAACCGATCCGTTCCGGGGTCAAAGGCGCGGTGAAAGAATGGCTTCAGCTTTTCGCCGTGTTCCTGCAACATTTCAGCCAAGCCACCAAACAAGACACCTTGGGCGGCAACCTCCGGGTCGAGCTCACTCGATTGAGGAACGGCGTCCAAGGCAACCACGCGCCCCGCCAGATCGACACCCTGATCCAAGACGGAAGCGGGCTGAGGACCCAAGGGAGCCGCAGGCATCGCGAAACGGTTCAACTTGAACAGCCGTATATCCGTCCGCATCCATTCTTCGTCGCGCTTGGTCGGCCATTCCATTTGTGAGAATTGCTGCCAGGCCGATCGCCTCAGTTCGGTCAGCCAATCCGGCTCATTCCGAGCATCGAGAAAGGACTGGAACCCGGCATCGTCAAACGCAATCTGATCTTCAGTTACAGTAGTCATAGTGTCTAAATTGAATGGGTGTGTATCGTTTCAGGTCAAAAACAGGCCTGCCAGACCGGCCAACACATCAGCCGACCGAGCCTTCCATTTGCAACTGGATCAGTCGGTTCATCTCGACCGCATACTCCATCGGCAACTCCTTGATCAACGGCTCAATGAAACCGTTGACAATCATCGTGCTGGCTTCTGCCTCGGACAGGCCGCGACTCATCAGGTAAAACAACTGCTCTTCCCCAATGCGAGAAACGCTCGCCTCATGACCGATCGAAACCTCCTGCTCCGCCACTTCAATGTAAGGATACGTGTCACTGCGACTTTCCGGGTCAAGGATCAGGGCATCACAGACCACGCTACATTTCGAGTTGCTGGCCCCCTCTTCAACACGTGCCAGCCCGCGGTAGCTGCTCCTTCCGCCGTTCTTGGAAATCGATTTGGAGATGATGGTACCTGTCGTGTCAGGCGCACAGTGAACCAGTTTCGCTCCGGCATCCTGGTGCTGGCCAGCACTGGAAAACGCGATCGACAGGATCTCGCCACGCGCTCCCGGCTCCATCATATAGACAGCCGGGTATTTCATCGTCAACTTACTGCCCAAGTTCCCGTCGACCCACTCCATCACTGCATCCTGATAGGCAAAGGCCCGCTTCGTTACCAGGTTGTAGATGTTATTGGCCCAGTTTTGGATCGTCGTGTAACGACAACGTCCATTCTTTTTGACCACCACTTCGACAACGGCCGAGTGCAACGACTCACTGGTATACATGGGAGCCGTACAGCCCTCGACATAATGCACCTGCGCCCCCTCATCGACAATGATCAAGGTTCGCTCGAACTGGCCCATGTTCTCTTCATTGATTCGAAAATACGCCTGCAATGGGAAATCAATCTTCACCCCTTTGGGGACGTAGATAAACGAGCCACCCGACCAAACGGCTGAATTCAGCGCCGCGAATTTGTTGTCCGTGGATGGGATAATGGTCCCGAAATACTCTCGCAACAACTCGGGATGCTCGCGTACGGCCGTGTCTGTATCGGTGAAAATGACCCCCTGGTTAGCCAAATCTTCCTTCAGGGATCCGTAAATCACTTCGGATTCGAACTGGGCCTTGACCCCGGCCAAGTATTTCCGTTCCGCTTCCGGAATACCAAGTTTCTCGAACGTATCTTTGATCTCTTCCGGTACATCGTCCCAGGAGCGACCCTGCTCATTGGTCGGCTTGAGGTAGTAATAGATGTCCTGAAAATCGAGCGCGATATCACCGCCCCATTCGGGCATCGGCTTCGATTCGAAGATCTTGAGGGCCTCAAGTCGAAATTGCCGCATCCAGTCGGGCTCATTCTTGATGTCCGAAATCTGATTGACAATTTCCTCGTCAATCCCCTTCCGGGCTTTAAAGACGGCATCGGTTTTCGTCTTGAAATCGTACTTGTTGATTTCCGTTGACTTTAATTCACGGCTTTCACTGATTTCGGTTGACATAGATGATTGCTGGAAACAGGTTCGTCAAATGTTTTGTGACGGGAGCCTGCCTCCATCCTTTCTCTCTGTTAAATCTCTGACCGTGACAACGGGCTGCCTCGGTCGTTTCCTTTGGGTTTGTTTCCGACGGGAAACTTCTCTACCCGGAAGTTTCCCACTGTTTTCTGTTGGTTTCGCATGCTCTCGCATGGACCGGTCAGCCGAGGAGGATTACGTACTTGCTACCTGCTCGATCTCATCGTTGGCCGCCGCTGATTCGGGGTGCTCCGCCCGGATACGTTCATACCCTTGGGAATGCAATTCGGCCGCCAATTCCTTGCCACCCGTCTCAACGATCTGTCCACCCAAGATCACATGAGTGAAATCAGGTGGGTTGTGCTCCAGCAATTTGTCATGGTGGGTAATGATCAGCAAACCCATCTTGTTGTGGCCGATCTCATTGATACTCTGGCTCGCCAAGCGGACTGCGTCTGCATCGAGACCGCTGTCGGTCTCATCGAGGATGGCGAACTTCGGCTGCAACATGGCGAGTTGCAAGATCTCGGCCCGCTTCATCTCACCCCCGGAAAACCCGTCGTTGACGTACCGGCGAGCAAACTCCGAGTCCATCTGCAACTGGCCCATTTTGTCTTTGATTTCCTTACGGAAATCACGCATCGGGATCAGGTCCTCTCCCTCCTTGCGATCTGGATGTCGCACGTTGGTCGTGGCGTGGCGGAGAAAATCGGCCATCTTGACCCCGGGAATCGCCACCGGTCGCTGAAACGCCATGAAGACCCCCAACCGCGCCCGCTCATCCGGGTCGAGGTCCAAAATGTTTTCGCCGTTCAGCAAGATCTCGCCTTCAGTAACTTCATAGTTGGGATGCCCCATGATCACCAAGCCGAGCGTGCTTTTTCCGGAACCATTGGGCCCCATCAAAGCGTGTGTCTCTCCCTTGTTGATCGTCAGGTTGACGCCCCGCAGGATCGGCTTGCCCTCGATCTCCACGTGCAAATTCTTGATCTCG
>JAYZCF010000057.1:0-9730 GCA_036338455.1 Planctomycetota bacterium | reverse complement strand
AGGAAGCCCGCGGCGGACCTTTTGTCCTGTGGGATGGCTTGGACGCCGCGTTCGAGACGGCGCGCTCGCTCGGTTTTGATGCGGTGGAAATTTTTGCCCCTGGTCCCGAGGCGGTCGACCGTAGCGAGTTGCATCGCTTGGTGGAGGCGACCGGGCTTCAGGTAGCGGCGGTGGGCACTGGTGCAGGAATGGTCAAGCATGGCTTGAGTCTCTCCGATCCCAACCCTGAACAAAGGGCAAAGGCCGCTGGCTTCGTCCGTCAGATGATTGATTTTGGTGCCGAGTTCGATTGCAGCGCGATTATTGGTTCCATGCAGGGGCGTTGGGGGGGCGACTTGGATAAGTCAACGGCTCTCGGTTACCTGCAGGAGAGCCTCAATCAGTTGGGAGCCTATGCAGCTGAAAAAGGGGTTGTCCTGATCTATGAACCACTGAATCGGTACGAAAGTAATCTGTTGAATACCCTGCAGGAAACGGTTGCCTTTCTCCAGACCTTGGCGACAGACAACGTTAAACTGTTGGCCGATCTATTTCATATGAATATTGAAGAGAAAGATTTGGCAGCCGCAATCATCGAGGGTGGAAACCGAATCGGGCATATACACTTTGTCGATTCGAATCGTCGGGCCGCTGGGATGGGACATACCGATTTCGTTGCTGTGGCAGCGGCGATTCGGCAGATCGGCTTTGCAGGTTATATCTCTGCCGAAGCCCTGCCACTTCCCAATTCGATGGCGGCCGCTGAACAGACGATTCACAAGTTTCAGGAGCTGTTTCGCAGTTGATGTGAGTGGATCACGGCTGTTTGGATTTTTACCCTTCCCGAGAATGGTTGGCAGAATATTATGGGCATTAAAGCAACTTCCCGAATGAGACGATTTTTCCCTATGAATATCTTGCGTTTTCTGAGTGCCGGGGTGACCGGCTTTTTGGTTTTGGTTTCTTTGTCCTGGGCCGGCGACCCGGCTACCAAAAGGGTAGAGGGACTCTCCTTGGAAAAGGGTGACCGCATCTGCCTGGTCGGCAATGCGTTGGGAGAGCGGATGCAGCATCACAATTATTGGGAAACGATGCTGCACGCCGATTACCCTCAACTCAACCTGGCGGTTCGCAATCTCTGTTTCCCCGGTGATGAGCCCTTGGAGCGGATCCGTTCCAAGAATTTCGGTGATCCTGCCTCTCACTTGACGCATAGCAAAGCATCGGTCGTCCTGTACTTCTTCGGTTTAAATGAATCTTTCAAAGGTAAGGCAGGTCTGAAGAAGTTTGAAAAGGATCTTGCCGCGCTGGTCGAGCAGACGCTGGCCGCAGATTATGACGGAGATGGCAAACCTTGTCGTGTGGTACTGGTATCTCCGATCCCATTTGAAGAGACAGGAAACCCGAACTGGTCGGATGGTAAAGAAGAGAATCAACATCTGAAAATGTACGCGGACGCGATTCGCAAAGTGGCTGAGCAAACGGGGGTTCAATATGCGGACGTTTTCGAGCCGACTCGTAACCTGTTTGAAAAAACGAAAGAGCAATTGACACTTAACGGGGTGCATCTGAACCGAGCTGGATATGAAAAGTTTGCTCCGATTCTGATGGCAGCCTTGTTTGGGGAGCAGGCAGGCGCCGGTCTCGATGGCCATGCTCGTCGCGAAGCACTCCACGAAGAGATCAATGATAAGAATTTTCATTGGTGGCATCGTTATCGGTCCGTCAATGGATTTTCCATTTACGGTGATCGTGGAAAGGCCGGTAAGGATGGCACGGGAACGTATAACAATCAGGATGTGATGGAACGCGAACGTACGATTCTCGACGAGATGGTCGCCAACCGGGACGCCCGCATCTGGAAGCTTGCCTCGGAACAGACTGTCGCTGACGAGGTGGACGACTCGAATACGCTGCCGTTCATCAATCCTCAGACCAATGTGGGGGCGGCCAACGACCCGAACAAGGGGAAAGGGAAGCTGGGTAGCCTGGACTACTTGACCGCCGAGGAGCAAAAGAAACTATTCAAGCTGGCGCCTGGCTATGAGATCAACTTGGTCGCTTCCGAAGAACAGTTCCCCGAACTGGCCAATCCGGTTGCCATCAATTTCGATAACCAAGGCCGTTTATGGGTGGCGACCATGGAGTCGTACCCGCACTGGAAACCAAAGACACCGATGAACGACAAACTGTTGATCTTTGAGGACAAGGATCAGGATGGTGTCGCCGATGATTGCAAAGTTTTTGCCGACGGTTTGCACCAGCCGACCGGGTTTGAGATTGGCAACGATGGTGTCTACATTGCCCAGCAACCCGATATTCTGTTTGCCAAGGATACCGATGGAGACGACCGCGCCGATCACGTGGTGCGAAAGTTGATCGGATTTGACTCGGCCGATTCCCATCATGGGATTGCGGCGTTTCAGTGGGGGCCGGGCGGTGTGCTTTATTTTCAAGAGGGTACTTTTAAATTCTCCCAGGTAGAGAGCCCTTATGGTCTCACCCGTTTACGAGAGGCCGGTGTCTGGAAGTACGAGCCAAAAACAGAAAAATTCGGGGTGCATTCCTCGTTTAGTTTTTCCAACCCCTGGGGCCATATCTTCGATCGTTGGGGGCAGGATTTTATCGGTGATGCCTCTCCCGGATTTTCGTTCTGGGCGGCGCCGATTAGCGGTCGGATTGAACATCCCTACAAGCATGGTGGGGGTGGTCACGACAAGCGGGTCCAGGAATTTGTAGGAAGGGACAAGGGTTTTAAGTTCAAAACGCTGTACAAAAAACGGACGCGGCCCTTGGCCGGTTGTGAAATCGTCTCCAGTCGCCATTTTCCAGAGGATGTTCAGGGGAACTGGCTGGTGACCAACTGCATCGGAGATCGCTGTATTTTGAGTCACAAAATTGAAGAGCAGGAATCCGGCTTCTGGGGGACCGAGATGCCCCCGATTGTCTCCTGTGAAGACGGAAATTTTCGACCGGTTGATATTGAATTTGCTCCGGACGGATCGCTGTACATCGTCGATTGGCACAATGCCTTGATTGGGCACCTGCAGCACAATCTGCGGGATCCTAGCCGGGATCACAGCCAAGGTCGGATTTGGCGAGTCACCTACAAGGATCGTCCGCTGGTCACGCCGCCCACCATCGAAGGGGCCCCCATCCCTGAATTGCTGGATTTACTAAAGGTTTATGAAGACCGGACCCGTTATCGCGCGAAGCGGGAGCTTGCCGAACGCGATACGGCTGAGGTAATGGAAGCATTGAAAACGTGGTTGGCCGGATTGGATCCCGCGGATGAGAACTTCGAACATCAACAACTCGAAGCTTTGTGGGTGTGCCAAACCCACAATCAGGTCGATGAGGCTCTGTTGCAGAAAGTTTTGGCGTCCAAAGATCACCGGGCACGGGCGGCCGGCATTCGTGTTCTCTCCTTCTGGGTTGACCGCGTTGAAAACCCGCTGGCAATTCTCAAAAAACATGTTGCCGATGAACACCCGCGCGTTCGTTTGGAATCTGTGCGAGCCCTCAGTTTCCTGTCAGGTGACGAGGCAATCGAGACCGCCTTGGGAGTGCTTGAGTTCGATATGGACTACTATCTGCAGTACACCTTGGACGAGACGATGCGAATGTTGGAGATGCAGTAAGACGATGTGCCGAATAATTGTTGTCAACCTGTTATGTTTCGTCTCTGTGATCTCGTTCGGGAGCAGCGCCGTGGGTCAGGAAAAGAAAGACCTGGCCCCGCCCAAGATCTTTCTTGACCGCAGTCCCCGAATTATTGAGTACCAGCTCAAACGACTCTCCAATGAGCGTTTATTGCAGGTGGTGCGAAAAACGGATGACCTTAAGTACGTTCCGGTGTACCGCGCGATCCTGATGCGCGACGGGATGCCGCTGCAGCAACGTAGCGATGCATTGACTGCCTTGGTAACCCTCAATCAATCGGACCCGGTGAAAGAGCTTGTCGCGATCCTGACCTCAATGAAGGCGAGTGCCGATTCACAGAAAGAGACGGCCGAGACTCTCGTGAAACTGCTGTTAAGACAGCCGGTCGCATTGTTGCAGAAGAATCGGGCCTCCTTGAGAGATTCCATGGCCGGAGATCAGAAGACGTTGCGGCGGGCCGCGCAAGCTGCCCTGATTCAATCCGGCGAAGACCAAGCTGGTCCCGCGGAAGCCGGGCAGAAAGCGGAGGTTGATTGGCTGGCGGCCGTACCGCTGGTTCCGTCAGAGAGTACCCGCAATGAACTACGGTCGGGCGTTCTGTCTCGACTCGAGTCTGCCGATAAGGAGACGCAGCGGGCCGCGATCGTCGCTTTGCGGTCGATGAGCTTGGACCCGGCAGATACGTTTCAGCGGGTCGCCCAAAAGTTCGGGCAGCCCGAATTGAGATCAGCGACAGTGCGGACGCTGTTGACGGTGCCGGAGGATCAGCGGGATGAAGCGACCTCTCGAACTTTGGCAGGTCAACTCGTCACGATGGCCGAGCAGACCCCGGCCAAGGATCGAACAACTGACTCGTTTGTCGATGCGATGCAGCTGGTCGATCAACTGATGGCGGCCGTCCCGGTAGAGCAAGCCCGGCAATATCGGGAGCGCTTGGACGAGGTGACCGTTCGGTTGGTTCGTATCGCCACCATCGAAGACGAAATGCGTTACGATCGACCTTGGTTTGCCGTACAGGCGGGGCGGCCGGTACAGATCGTTTTGGAAAATGACGACCTGATGGCGCACAATTTATTGGTCGTCAAACCGGGGACCCTCCAAGAGGTGGCTGAGGCTGGATTGGCGGTAGGGCCCAATAATGGGTACCAGGGAAAGCCGTATGTTCCCGAGAGTGAGAATGTCTTGTTTGCCAGCGGTCTGATTCCCGCATTTCAAAAAGAGGTGTTGACCTTTACGGCACCCTCGGAGGTAGGCGAATATCCGTTCGTTTGCACCTTTCCCCAGCACTGGTCTCGGATGTACGGTGTGATGGTGGTGGTGGACGATCTCGAGGCTTGGCAGCAAAATCCGGTAGCGCCTAAGGACCCGATCGGGAGCAACCGGTCCTTTGTAAACGATTGGAAAATGGAGGATTTCCAAGATGGATTGCAGCGAGGCCTGGAAGGGCGCTCGATGAAAATTGGCGAGCGAATTTTCAAGGAAGCGACCTGCGCACAATGCCATCAGTTGGCGGGCGTAGGGGGCAAAGTCGGTCCTGCCTTGGACGATATTTTCCAAAAGTATCAGAACGATGCGGCGGCCGTTTTGCAAGAAATCCTGGAACCGTCCAATCGAATCGAAGAGAAGTATTCTGTCCATATGATCCTGACGGTCGACGGCCTGACGATTACCGGTATTATTCAGAGTCAGAATGATGACGAGGTCGTGTTGCTGGATAACCCTGAATCGGAAGAACCGACCACCGTAGCGCGGGAGGAGATCGAAGAGATGGTTAAGACCTCCAAATCGATCATGCCCAAGGCGCTGGTCAACCAGTTTACGAAAGATGAGATCCTGGAAATGTTGGCCTACTTGAAGGCATCTCAGGTAGAAGAATCCTCTCCAGGTAAGTAGGTTTCCCAAACACCACTGAACGAATCAAGGTAATGGAGTCAATGCAATGCGAATGTCGATGGTTTCAAGTGGCTGCCTGCTTCTGTTGCTCTGTGGCTCTGTCTTCGCCGAAGAGCCCCGGCCCAATTTTGTCTTCATCCTGACCGATGACCAATCTCAGGAAACGCTGAATTGTTACGGTAACGAAGTTTGTCAAACACCCCACCTGGATCGTTTGGCGGCCGAAGGGATGGTGATCCAGGATGCACATCACATGGGGGCTTGGGTGGGCGCTGTTTGTCGGCCCTCTCGGACGATGATCATGACCGGCAGGCATGTCTGGAATATCCCTGGCAACCGTGCGCCGGAGGTTGAATCACCGCCCGATTTTCTGAAGACGGCCGCTCAGGACTCTATGCCTGCCGTGTTCAATCGCTCGGGTTACGACACGTTCCGAACGTGCAAAACGGGTAACAGCTACGTCGAGGCCAATGCCCTGTTTGACATTGTTCGCGACGCTACCAAGCGGGGAGGGACAGAGGACAAGGGGAGTGCTTGGCATGGCGATCAGGTGATGGATTATCTTGACCGCCGACAGGCTGAGCAGGACACCGATCCATTCCTCATCTATTTTGGTCTGTCCCATCCTCATGACCCGCGCCGTGCTGTGCCTGAATTGGCAGAAAAATATGGTGCCACGAATGACGATGCCCCTTTGGAAAAGGCAAACCCCAAGGCGCCACCCCTACCCATCAACTGGTTGCCCAAGCATCCGTTTCACCACGGCCACCCCAACCTGCGAGATGAGGTGAAAGTGCCCGGTGTATTAACGCGGCGTGATGAAGCAACCGTCCGTAATGAGCTGGCCCGTGAATATGCCTGTATTGAAAACATTGATCGGCAGGTAGGGCGGCTACTCGCAAAACTGGAAGCGATGGGAGAGTTGGAAAACACTTACATTCTCTTCACGTCGGACCATGGGATCGCGGTGGGTCGCCATGGCTTGATGGGTAAACCAAACCTTTACGAGCATACGTGGAAAGTACCGTTCATCGTCCGAGGTCCGGGGATCGAAGCTGGCTCGCAGGCCTCAGGGTTCATTTACCTCAGTGATGTGTTGCCGACACTGTGTGACCTGGCCGGAATTGAGACACCGGAGGTGGTGGATGGTCAAAGCTTCCGGGCTGTTCTCGAGGGCGATGAGGAGCGTGTCAGGGATACCGTTTATGGTGTCTATTGCGGGGGAACCAAGCCCGGGATGCGAAGCCTCAAGACTTACGACGGTTGGAAGCTGATCGAGTACAACGTTTTGGGTAAAGAGGTTCGGGAGACTCAGCTGTTTCACTTGCCCACCAATCCGCACGAATTTCTGGACGAGCATCACAGTGGTTTGCTTTCGCCTTACGTGGAAGGATTGCAAGGACGACCGTTAGCCAAAGAGCAGACGAACCTTGCGGATCTACCCAAATACGCTTCCAAACGCCAAGAGATGGCTGCTTTGCTGGCCGAAGAGATGAAGCGTCTAAATGATCCCTATGATTTGGAGGGTAGCTACAGCAAGGACATGCCCAAGCGCGGAAACCAACGCCGAAAATCTGGCGGAGGGGCTAACAAAAATCGAGATGGCAAATGACTGACGGCGTCCGGCGCCGCTTTCGGGGGGCCGACCGATTCGGGCTCAGCGGTTCTTGCCAGGTAGGCAGGCCGCCCACAAGGCCCGAATTGGGATAAAGCGGTTGGTTCTTTGCTGGTACTCTTCGTACTGAATGCCGTGCGTTTGGCACAGGTACCGCTCTTCGTTCCAGGCTTTCAGGAACAGCATCGAGCAGTGGACCGAGCCCACCAAAAACATCATCCAGTTGGCGACGACCACCATGGTGCTGATCATCAACATCAGGCTCAGCGCGTAGATCGGGTGCCGCACTTTGGAGAACAAGCCCTCGGTAATCAGCTCCGTATCTTTGGAGGGAGTGACCGCCATGCTCCAATTGCGTCCCATTCCAAGCCAGCAACGGGTCGTGGTTATAAAAGCAAAGCAGGCGGCGAGCGTCGCGACAACGAGGACCGAATACCACAAACCGGTCAGCCAGGGCATGCCGAGTGCGATGATGGGTTCGGTAATGGCATTGTTTGAATTCCAAGCTAGTAAGTTCCAAGCCAGAATGGTCGGTACCCACAACAGCCACATTCTTTTTTCCAGCCGGGTTTTCGGCAGAGAACCGGAAGTGACTCGAAACTTGGACCAGCTACGGATAATCATGCCGATCACGCAGGTCCAGTAGAGTGTCACTGTCGTGGCGACCACATTTTGAGGTAATTGGTTCCAATCCATTTGGGTTCTCCCGTTTGACGACTCGTGTTGGGCGTGCGTTATCTGTCGATCGATGAGAAGTTAATTGTTTTAGGCGGATTTCCTTCTTGCTGCTTGTGTGGGCTCCTCGCAGCTCGAGTTTTTCGGCCGCTGAAACTCCATCGCCTCAGGTTCGCCGAGTAGTCGGATCATGGTGGAGACAAACCGGGAAAGTTGGAATCCATCGCAAATCCTGTGGTCGGCACGAACGCACAGGGGTGCGACCTGGATGGGCTTCGGTTGATCATCGTGCCAGACGATCTTTTCTTCCCGCGGTCCGAGAGTAACGCTCAACGACTTGCTCTCGTCTGGCATACGAGAAGGTTTGTAGGCACGCATGTTGGGAAAGCGTTTTTGGGAAAAATCGTTGACCAATACGGGAGAACAACGATAGCGGTCAATGCGGCCGACAATGGGCAGTGGGAAGAGGTTTTCAACTCCTTGAAAACCCCGAATGATGGTTCTGAAAAACCAGCCTGGCAAGCGACGGAGCCGATTTCGATCCCGGATAACCGGTTCTATTTGCCGTCGATAAGCGAGTTGGTTATGCCAAATCGCTTCCGCGATTTCGGGCAGCCCTTTCTGTTCGACATCCTTGATGAGGACCAGGTTAACCTCGTTTTGGTTGGGCAACCGAGTGGCGAGGCAAACGTTGACTTCTTTGAACGGATAAACGCGGCGCCCTACGACTCGGCGGTTGAATTCAGGGTGGAGAGCGAGCGCGTGACCAACGGCTTGAACCAGCAGGTGGGACGTCCCCAGCATTACGGGCGCGGAGCGGTTGTTGCTTTTCAGGTATTCCTGCATTGGATCCCAGGGAACCTCACTGACCCAAACGATCGTCGGGTCGGGCCCACCCTGGCCTGCCGCATGCAGGTAAAGCAGGTTGAAGAATGGGGTGTCCGACTTTCTTTCAGGTTTCGGTAATAGGGGCCATTTCACCGTTGTGTACCTCTCTTAGGCAGACTGTTTCAGCCAGCGTTGTTCGACCAACTGTGCCAGTTCACCGATCGTGCGAAAATGACTCGGAGAAAAATCGTGACCAATTAATTCGACTCCCCAGCACTGTTCCACAAACAGAACGAGATCCATCAATAACAAAGAGTCCAGAACCTCTTGTTCGATCAGATCGGTTTGCATTGTGATGGCTTCTGAGTTCATGGTGTTAGCCTGAACAAAACCGAGTAATTCTTGTCTGACGTTGGATTTCAACTGCTTCTCCTGCTGGATCCTTGCATCAGGCGCTACGGTTGTAGGCTTTGCCCAGCCTGACTTGCTGGGCACGTTTGACCAGCTCCGTTCGATCGACTTTGCGGGCGGAGTTGATCGGCCAGTTATCGACCGCCTCGTAATGCTGGGGAAGCATATGTCGGGGAAGTTCACGTGAGCAGAGCTGCCGTATTTTCAATCCTTCCAGAGCGCGTCCGTTGGATCGGTAAAAAAGTGCGAGACGCGTTTGCCCTTGATCTTGGTAAGGTACGGTGACGAACTCCGCGTCGGGCAGTATGGACCGCAAAGTCAAGTCAATCTCGTTTGGGTGGAATCGGTATCCTTGTATTTTGACCAGACCATTTTCGCGACCACAGATTTTGTAATTTCCGGATCGATTTTTTTGCGCGCGGTCGCCCGTGTTCAGCCAGCCATCGGTCAAAATCCGTTGGTTGGTTTGCGGGTCGTTCCAATAACCGAGCATGATGTTGTCCCCCCGCGCGTACAACGTCCCAACTTCTCCCTCTTTTACCTCGCGACCCTGTGGGTCGCGAATACTGAAATCGACACCGGGGATCGGCTGACCGATCGTGTCGGCTTGTGTTTCGAGTTGATCCGACGGGAGGCAGGCAAGGCGGGCTGTGGCTTCGGTTTGCC
>JAYZCF010000056.1:0-12453 GCA_036338455.1 Planctomycetota bacterium | reverse complement strand
CCGCCCCAATAGGCTTCGTTGCCCAGAAAGTCGCAGTTCAGGATTTGTATCGGGTTCGCACTTTCCCAGTCGAAAAACAAAACACCACCAGAGAGGCTGGTGTTGTTGGTGAAGTAAGACTGGTCAATCGTTCCGCCCGATTCCGCCAGGGCGATAGCACCGCCGAATAAGTCCGTTGAGTTATTCTCAAAATAACAGGAGGTGATTTGGAATTTGCTTTGGGCAATCGCCACAGCCCCTCCCGATTCATTGGCTGAATTGCCGATGAAATAACAATCTTTGATCGCCGTTCCGGTTTTACCCCGGTGAATGTTGATCGCCCCTCCCTCGTCCTGCTCCGTCGCACAATTCAGGAAAAGGCACAGTTCAATCTCGACGGCTGAATTGCGGCATTGGATTGCCCCTCCAACCGTTTCCCAGTAGTGCGTGTCGTCGCGAGGGTAGAAAATGTTGACAAACCAACAGTTGACGATCTGGCATTCGGTGTCTTCAATCCACAGGCAATTTCCCTGCACGCCATGAAAGTGGATCCCTTCGAAATGGGATCCATTCGCCCGGTTTCCTGATACATGGAAGAGTGTTTCGTTGGGACTGCCCGACCCGTTCAGAATAGTTTGCCAGATTCCACTCCCGATAAATCGTATTGATTTGTCATCCAGCCGAATCGTTTCTGAAATGGTGAAAACCCCGGGGCCGATCAAGATCGTGTCACCATCGCTGGCCGCAGCAACACCTTGGGGAATGGTTGCATAATCGGCTTGTTCACCGCCGACTCGGATCGTTTCGGCCTGTAAAGCCGTCACGGACAATAGGCAAACGAAAGTTCCAATCCAGCTTAGCTTCAATTTTATCTGGTTGCGCATGGTTGAGATTCCTGTCACACGGTTGGGTAGGGCCGGGCACTGCGCTCTGGATGCGCAACGGGTGCCCGGTCTTGCAGGGGGAAGTGGCGGCGATCAGGACGTTGGCCGTTGGATTCTGTTTTCGGCGGTGATGCTTACCGCTGGTTTCCCGAACTGGAGCTGGAGAAGAACGATTGCCCGTTTCCCACCAGGGGGGTCGGGTCGCGTTCGAGCTGCTCCCAGCTCATCAGGGGGTGCTCGATGGCGAACTGCTGGTCCTTTAGGAACTGCCGCCGGATCATCGCTTCAAAAATCTGGCCCGGCTCCGTGGCATGTTGAAGGTTCTTTCCGGTTGCCAAATGGCCGCCGGCAAAATTCGGCATTTGCCCCATCACCTGGGCCAGCGGGTTTGTCTGAGCGATCTCCGTGGCGGAAAAACCAGACGATTTCAAACGCTCACGATGGGCGTCGATCACGTTTTCTCGCTCTTCTCCCGTTTCCCGCTTCAGATCCTCAAACAACTGTAAGGCAAATTGAGCTTCTTCCAGCAGGTCCGCGGGGGAGAGGAAGCCGGTGGCGACGTGAAAAATTTCCCCGGACGGAGTCAGGAACAGGGATTGGACATTCTGTTTTCCATTGCCGCGAATGCACTGCCCGGCAGGTTCTCCTGGTTCGTGCCAGATCGACTGACCCGAGGTTGGGTTGCCGGTGGTGTCCCGGTACGTGTTGACGAAGTTCTGATTCAGGAATCGGCTGGTTTTTGGTTCGGAGAACGACACGGTTCTCATGCGGTGGCCCGCACTTCACATCGGTCCGCTCAAATTGCCCAATACGCGGAAGCAGAATACGGGCCGATCGTCCTCGGCGGAATCGGTCGCCGCCGCCTGCTGAAACGCGTCTGATACGCCGTTTGTCCAGTCGATCCCGTCACGCGAACCGGTCGAGTTCTTCTGACGCGATGATCTTTGGTTAGCGTTGGGTTCGTCCGGTCTCGTTGCGTCTTTTCCTACCGCGGGTTGGCGTTTGAGGAAACCGCGGAGGTAGCGCCGGTCGGCCGACGAGATCATCCTGTCCGAGATCGACCGGTTCGTTCCATCGGCCAGTTTCAACTGCAACCAACCTGTTGATTGCTCGTAGGCGACCAAGCGGGCTTGAAGCTTTTGAGTTCGGTCGGCGCTGGTCCAGGTCCGTGTCGGTTCTTCGGCCCATCCGTTGGCCGTTGTCAGCCAAGCGGCGGCCAGGCTGGTGAGCAGCAAAGTCCTGGGTATCCGTCTATTTCTGGACATCGATTTATCCCCTTTCGTTCTGTAGTCGATACGATGACGACGGAGCGGAACCGTCGTGCGTTGGTTCTACAGAAGCCAGTCATCGTTGGAGCGGGCTCCCCCTTAACGCCGCGCTCGGCGTCGCATCGAATTGAATTCCTGGGGAGTGCTGAAACGGAAGGGTCGTCCATTGAGTTTGATTTCACCCTGGAAGGCTTGGGCCCGGTTCGGTAAGTTTCCCGGCTGCAAAGGATTTTGCAGGTTGCCTGCCTGTCGGGCGCGATTGAATTCCTCAAGGGAGTCGAACTTCTGTTCCTGGCCATTGATGTTGATGCTTCCTTGGAATTGAGTCGTTCCAGGCAGGAGATCGTCACCCATTTTTTTCCCAGGTTGGTCAGGATTTCGGTTCTCAAAAAATTCCCGCAGCATCTGCTCAAACCGCTGGTTGGTGTCGTTGGGTTGCGTATCCATTTCCCGCGCCCGTTCTACGAATCTCAACCACTGATCGGGAAACGACTCGTCCATGAACGGTGTTTTCGTCTGCACCAGTCGGTTGACCAGTCCTGTGAAGTGCGCGGGTGAATCGGTTTGCCAGAGCGGCAGGCTGTCCTGCGCTGTCAATTGTTTTTCCCGGAGCTGCAGGCTGCCCTGCCCTGACGGTTGCTTTTCCGTTTTGGGAAACCCGACCTGTCCCAGGAACTGCTTTCGCCCGCGAGCTGCCAGAATGGTTGGAATGCCCTGCTGGTTGCCGGGCTCGATCAACACCTGGTTCAGGCCTTTGGGCGTCAAGGCAATCGCGTTGTCGGTCCCCGCTTGATCCGATCGTTGCAGGTCGACATGTCCTTCGAAAACAAAACACTCCTGTTGGCCAGCGGGATCGACATTTAATTGCAGACCCGCGTTGCCGGTCGCCCGCCATTCGGTGTCGGGTGTCGATAGGCAAAAGGTTTCGTTTTCCGTCTCGGATTCCAGGTAGACCGAACCGGAATTCACCCGTAGTGAATTCGCATCGAGCAGGTGCCCGGAAAAGGGGCCTTGAAAAAACAGGACCGCGCCGTCATCCATCACCAGGCGACTGGTCGGTTGATCCGTTGTGAAAGGTCCCTGCCCGATGCGGCGTCGCGCCGGCAGCGGGTCGGACGCGGATGTCCGAACGGGGATCCACTCGGCAAAGGTTGGGATGATCCGTTCGGCAGGTGGGCTGTCAGTCCCCCGGTCGGTGGGAGCCGAGTCGCTGTCGGCCTGGTGTTCCGCGACCTTCATCGGCTGGGGATCCGGGCCGTTCGGTTCAGGTTCCACCGTCGGCGGTTGCCCTTCCCCCGCCTGGCTCACCACTTGGGGCGATACGGAATCCCTGTTCTCCTCGACGACCGGGTCAACCATTGGGATGATTTGAGATTCTGCCGGAGCTGCTTCCGCCAAGTTGGGGCGCTCCACCTCGGTGGTGGGGACCTCGGCCTGTGGCAGACCGTTGGGTGATTGCGATTGGAGGACCCAGATGCCGGTTCCCAAGACGAGTAGCAAGACGATCGCCAAGGAAACCGAAAGGGTCCAAGTCAGCTGGGACATTGTCCGTGACCGGGGGTAGCGGGTCGGTCGTGAGATTGCATCAACGGTGGGTCCCGTCTTCACTTCGAGGACGCGTTCGAAATCGAGACGGAATTCGTCGCTGGACGTTCCGTTTTTCCCGGCAGGCGTCTGGATTCGTGATAAGCAGTTTCTAATGAACGTCTCATGCTCGTCGGTTGATTCTGATTGAAAGCTTAGCAAGGCGTCCAGCAAACGATCATCGATCGCCTGGTCTTGGAACGATGGATGATTCTCGAATAACGTCAGCAGCTCTTGTAATTCCTGTTCGGAACAGGTTGAAAGCGTCGCCAGGCGACGTAGCTGGTCATCGAATTCACAGTTCTTCATAGTTGCTCTAGCCCCGTTCGTTGACGAATGCAGTTGGCCAGGGATCGGCGAATCCGCATCAGTGCCATTCGGATGGATCCGCTTTTTTGTGACCGCGCCGCGGCAATGGATTCGGCCGATTCCGATTGAAAATAGAATGCCTGCACCAGTTCCCGGGAGTGCTGAGGTAATGCTTCCATGCAACGGTTGAGTGCTTCGCCAATGGCAGGTGAATCCGAGATTTCGGTTTGGTGAATGGTTGAAATGCTCTGCCGCGTCATCATGAAATTGAGCAATTCCTGGTTGTTCTTACGTTCTCGCGACAATTTTCTTAAGCCGTCAACTGCCTTGTTGCGGGCCATCGTGAATAACCAGCTCTTAAAAGCGGCGGGATCCTGAAGTCGGTCGAGTTGTTCAATGGCGGTTACCAGGACATCCTGGGCCAGGTCGTCGGCCATCACCCGGTTGCCGGTACGGCGAATCAGGAACTGGCGGAGGTCCATGTGGTAGCGGCGAATGAGTGCTTCGATCGCCTTGGGGCAGCCGGATTGGGCCTGTTTAATCAGATCGGTGTCGGCGGTCACAGGTTTTTCGAGTTGAGATAGCATGCTGACCGTTAGTCGTTGGCGGGGCCTGTCTGTCACGCTCTAAATTCCCAAATTGTTGAAATTCACCAAAAATGTCGCAGGCGACGGCCGTCCGCACCGTCCGTGAACCGCGGGTCCCCGCTCCCTAGGATAGCTTGTGGCCTGTCTTCCCCCAACTAATAGGGCCCGGGTGTGAAGTATGGAACCGACGGTAACCGGCCAGCTTGCCCCTTCGTCGATCGCTCTTGATTCCGGTAGGATGGAGAGGAGCGATGATCACTCACTGAGAACGTAAAGACTCCATGTCCAGACCCGACGCCATTCAGCGGAATGAATCGATGTGGGATACGATTGCCCGATCGGAACGGGACTGGTTCCCGGTCGTTGATGCGGAACAGGTGGCCCAGGCCCGTGCCGGTCAACTGCGGATTCATGTCACGGCCCAGGCGTCCGTTCCTCCAGAGTGGCTAGAGCCGGTGGCGGGAAAAGAAATCCTCTGCCTGGCCGGCGGTGGCGGGCAGCAGGCACCCCTGTTGGCCGCAGCGGGTGGCGAGGTGACCGTTTTTGATCTGAGCCGGGAACAACTGGAGCGGGATCAGCAGGTGGCCGAACGGGAGTCCTTGTCGATTCGGACCGTCCAGGGTGATATGCGGGATCTTTCCCCGTTTGCCTCCGGGTCGTTCGATCTGGTCGTCAATCCCTGCTCGGTCTGTTATTGCCCCGATGTCTTGCCCGTTTGGCAGGAGTGTCACCGAGTGCTCCGGCCAGGAGGTCGTTTGATAACGGGCTTGATCAACCCGGTCAATTTTCTGTTTGATGAAATCAAGGCGTGCCGGGGAGATTTCCAGGTCGCCCACCCGATCCCTTATTCGGATCTGGATCTGTCGACCGAAGAGCGCGAAACGATCCTGGGCGACCAGCGACCGATTCGGTTTGGGCACTGTTTGTCGGACATGCTGGGTGGATTGACCGAAGTCGGCTTTCAGATTGACGGGCTGTTTGAAGATCGCTGGGGGGCCGGCGACCCGTTGAGCCAGTTCATTGACCTGTTCCTAGCAGTCCGGGCGACCCGGCCCGATTGATGTGTAACACGCACGCGGTCCCCAGTGCTTTAGCGAAGAACCGAGAGCAAGCGGAAATCTTCCAGAAATATTGGAACCGAATGGTCAGCCCGGGTAACTTGATTTATACCCAGCGCGGCGAGGGTCATGATTTCCTGCTGGAAGCGGCAGAAAAAGGGTTGCTGATCTCTGGGAAAGCCGAAACGAAAGAGTTTTTTCGCTAGTGTTTGCCGGTGAGGGTGATCAGCCCAGTACCGATTGTTCGGGTTGTGCCAGTTTGGATTTGCAAACGGTCGCGAGGAGGTAACGGACGGTCCTTCCGATTTGCCCAATTAGTCGCTCCTTGATTGGGGAGATTTTCCACATATAACTTTCAAAACAACGCGGAATTTTGTTTTCTTTCCCTTTCGGTTCAACTCGAATTGTTTTTGAACGTATGGTTTTACGAAAAAGACGTCGATCTGCGGTCCCGATAAAAATCGAGGCTGGATGTATGCCAGCAGCGATCATCTCGGTGACGCTTGGATTCACCGCTAGAAATGGGAATGGTTTTTCCTCGTTTCCCGGAGTCTTGTTTTAATCCTGCTTTCCATCGAGAGAAAAAATCATGAGACAACGAAAGGCTTTTACACTGGTAGAACTTTTGGTTGTGATTGCCATTATCGGCATTCTGATCGGGATGTTACTGCCGGCGGTGCAGATGGTCCGAGAAGCGGCCCGTCGGACGCAGTGCTTGAACAACATACGGCAAATTGGTTTGGCGCTGTTGAATTACGAAGGCACTCTGCAAGAGTTCCCACCCGGTTGGGTTACCGAAGACCCGGCTCAGCCGATTGGCGATACCGGATGGGGTTGGTCGGCAATGATTTTGCCCTACATGGAAGCAGGGAATTTGCATAGCCAATTGAATTTCAAAG
This sequence comes from Planctomycetota bacterium, assembly GCA_036338455.1. GTDB lineage: Bacteria > Planctomycetota > Planctomycetia > Pirellulales > Pirellulaceae > Mariniblastus. The sequence goes on along the minus strand of JAYZCF010000056.1, from coordinate 5,885 downwards.
AACCGATTGATGACCACAATGATGTTTGTGACAACGAAATTTTAGCGCAGACAATTCTTCCTTTCTATTTGTGTCCGTCCGACCCGGCGCCGGAGATCATGAACTTGAATACGCACCTCGATCATGATGACGACGACCATGGAGGGTTTCGCGGAAGTTTTCGTGCCGCCCTTCACGATCACGATCACGAACACGAAGGTGAAGGCTTCCTCGTCAGCCGTAGTAATTATTCAGGCGTCTTTGGAAGTAACGAACTCCACGATCTGGTGGAAAATGGGATTCCTGGTAACGGAACATTTTATGCCAATCGTTCCACCAAACTGCGTGATTTTCTGGACGGCCAAAGCAACACGATCATTGTGGGCGAGCGGCGCAATAAGGAAGGAGCGATTTCCTGGGTGGGCGTCGTTGATTTTGTCGAGGAGCCCGCTGCTCGCATCGTCGGTTCTACCGATCACGCCCCCAACGATGAACATGCCCACATTGAGGACTTCAGCAGTTAACAAACAGCGGGCATCAACACGCTTTTGGGGGACGGATCGGCCCATTTTGTAAGGGAATCGATCGACGAGGCCGTTTTTCAGGCTTTGGGTACCCGTTCGGGGCGGGAAATCGTCTCGATCAATGACTGATTTTTTTCAAAAAAGAGCAAACCATTGCGGTCTCGCCTTCGTACAGATAAGCATGGCCACAGTGCCTCCAACACTCTAAACTCAAATTCCCGGCGGCTGGTTTAACCAGCCGTCTTTTTTTGCGCGGATTCTTGGATTCACGTGCTCCGTTTGAGCGGGGAATTACCCGGCCTTGGCTGTTTCGAACAGTCATTCTGTACCAAGCAACCGATCGCGCAGGTTGTCTGTGCCCGCCTGCTAGAACATGCCACCCCCGCCACCAAAACCGCCAATTCCGTACCCTTTTTTCTTCTTGGGTCGCTGCTTGGCTCGTGCTGATGGCAGTTGAATGACCTGGGAGGTAACCAGTTGGCGTCCCACTCCCACCGGGGAGATCCGTCGGATATTCGACAGGTATTCCTGCAGTCTTTGGTGGGTCGTGTAAGGCGCATAAAGGCTGAGTGATGGTTGCCCGTTGACCGACAGGTAGCTGATGTGCGCATCCCCGTTGGTCTCATTCCAACCCAGGGGGTTGATCGATGCCTTGATGTCTTCTAGCAACTCCTGATAATTCCCAGAAGAAATGTATTCGATCGGGTAGAATTCGCTGAGAAAGTAATCTGGGTCTTGGGCAACATCCATTGATACGATCGCCACGTGATCGGGGAACATTGCCAAAGTGGCGTTGTTCACTTTTAGGGACTGTTGTAACCGATCCAGCAGCGGTGTCCCTGGCAGTTTCAGTACAACGATATCCGATTCAGTCAGGGAGTCATCCCTGGCTGACTCGTCGAGTAAAATTGGTACATCAAGTGACTTTAGCCAGTTGAGGATGCTAATGAATTCGTGACCCCTTCCGTCATCAAAGGGTGTCGAGTGTCGTTTCTTCAAAACCTGTTCCCAGCTGTTCTCCTTTTGAGACATTGAGGAGATGGCCCTGAAAGTACTGTCGCCGGATGATGTTTTCAAACGGATCGTACGAGAGCCGGAACCTCCTGCTCCACTGCCGGCAGGGTCTGCAGAAATGATTCGGGACTGCGCCATTACCACGCTGGGTAAATGAACCAGCATCAGAAAGGAGGCGCACATAAAAAGACGGGCGGAGTTTGGAAAGAAATTTTGCATCAGAATTTTTCTTGAAATAGCTATGCCCCGTGTTTATTATAGGAAGCGAGGTGGCGGCTGACAAATCTTTCTTGCTGTCACGGTCGAGCGGGGGCAATAACTGCGAGGCAAATTTTATGACCGTTGCCCTATTTCTACGCGTCTTCTGCGCTTGGTATTCCTGGGTTTTGTTTCCGCTGTTGATTTTTTCGACGTCCGGTACCATCGCTTATGCCCAATCGGACAAGCCGACCACTCCCTCGACGGGGGAGGTGGAGGACAAGTTTGTCGAAACAGATCCTCCGCCGGTGACACGGATCATCATGTACAACTCGGGCCTCTCCCAGTTCATTCATGAAGGGAGTGTGACCGACAATCGACGTGTCGGAATGAATTTCAGCCTTCACGACATCGATGATGTATTGAAAAGTCTCGTTTTTGAAGATAAGGGAGGCGGCGTGGTTCGTGCGGTCGAGTACAAGCCGGCCCCCGATAACCAAGATGTGGCTGCCGAAAAATTGGGGCCGGCCATGACTTTGGCTCAAACGCTGCAGAAATACCGAGGGGAAGCCGTTACCATCACGACGACAAAAGGGAATCAACTCCAAGGGAATGTCCTGAGTGTGGAGAACCGACAATCAGGAGATGATTTTGTTGAGACGGTGACCATTGCCAATGACGACGGTTTCTTTTCTGTTCCGATCAATGAATTCGCCTCGATCCAGTTTGATGATGAAAAACTGCGGGATGACTTCAAATTGGCGATGGCTGGGCTGAGTAAATCTCGCGTGGCCGATGCCAAGAAAATTGAGTTGCTTTTTGAAGGGGAAGACGCTCGGGATGTAGCGTTTTCCTACAATGTAGACGCTCCCATTTGGAGGATGACCTACCGGCTGGACTTAAAGCCGGAACTCTCCGTCATGCAGGGCTGGGCCCACATTGATAACGTGACCGGAGTCGATTGGGAGGAGATTGAGCTCGATTTGCGTAGTGGTCGCCCTCAGTCATTTCACGTGGAGCTGTTTGCCCCTGTTCTGGCAGAGCGTTCCTCGATCGGGCTGTCCATCTTCGATATTCCCGCCGACAAAGCGCTCGTGCCCCAATATTTTGGCTTTGATCCCCCTGCTCGACTCAGTGGTTCGGATCTGGGTGGCCAGCTGGCCGGAGGGGGGGCAGGTAATCTGTTTGGTGCCGGCGGCGGGATGGGAGGCATGGGCGGTGATGGACCACTCTCGGGCGGTCGACCTGGCAGAATGGATATTCAATCCGGGTTTCGTGCCAATGCTTACTCGGATCGCTCCAACAAGATGGTCCGCTTTCAGATTGCAGACCCGGTCACCCTTGCTGCGGGCCGGAGTGCCATGGTTCCTGTCCTGTCCGAGTCCTTGCCGGTCAATTTGTACAGCATGTTTACCCTGCCGGGCAATACGGCCGAATTGATCGCCACGATTCGCAATAAGGCGGCGACGCCTCTGATCCCGGGACCGGTTTCGATTTACAGCGATGGGGATTTCCTGGGCGATGGCGTTCTGGAGCGGATTGAGGTCGGGCAAATTTCGGAATTGGTTTACGGTGACGACCTGTCGGTTAGTCTGAAGAAGAAGGGATTGCCGGTCGAAACCCGTGTGACCCAAGTTAGCCTGAGGAAAGACGGAAGGGTAAACGTTGTCCGTACCACCACAAACCGGACTCGCTTTACCCTTGTCAATGAGGATTCCTTGCCACGCGATTTTCTGCTGCGAGTTCCCGTCTCCAAGCCTCAGTACTCTCCTGCACCCTCGCGAATGGATGGAAGCCTGGCCGTATACGAATTGTCATGCCCGGCCAAAGCCGACGTTGAGCTCGTTTTTTCCGAGGTCGAAGAGGAAAGCTCCCCGTTGGTGATCAGGGACGTTACGGAAAAGACGCTTGCCACCTGGAAGAAAAATGAAGTCGAGCTGGAGCCTAGATTCCTTGAAGTGATGGCAGGTTTTTTTCAGCGTGACAAAGAATTCAAGGTCGAGCAGCTGGAGTTGCAGAATTTGGTCGAAGATCGAACCAAGGACTGGAAGCTGGTTGAAACGGAACTTTCGGTTGCGAAGAAAACAGTTAGCGATGCGGAAAATGTGAGAACGGAAATCAAGGCAGATCAAACGCGGTTGATCAATATCCTCAAACTGTTGACTCCTGAATCAGAGCGGGCAGAACCGTATTTGAAAAAGTTGACTCAGAGTGAAAAGGATTTTGAACAAGCAAGCGAGCAAGTAGAGCGATTGAGCAAAATCGCGGACAACGTTCAAAAGAAGGTCGACTTGGCCAACGAACAGATCCAGTTAGCTGAAAAAGCGGTTGCCGAACATGCCGCTGCTTATCGCAAACGGGTCACTGCTGACGAAGAGGCTCTGCGACAGGATTGAGCTGGAGCCTTGGCGGATCGTTGCCGATCCGCCGTGCGCTCTGAATTCAGTCGTTCACGTGGGTTTCCAGGCACCGGGCCAGTCGATGGAAGTCGCTGGCCGGTTCAATGTATCGTACGATGGTCACCAAGGTTTCCGGGTCGACCAGGTTTTCGAACGGCTCGTAATGCAGTTCCAGCTGGCCGGAAACCGAGACCATGACTCCGTTCAGCTTCTTTTCTGCCAGTGCCCGGAATGCGCCCACACCGAGTTGGCTGCCCAGCATGACATCAAACGCGTGCGGTTTGGCACAGCGTGACTCATAGCCGAGCTGCAAGCCTTTGACGAACCTCTCTTTGCCAGTCGTTTTCTCATACGCTCGCTTTACCAGGTCGGTGAAGATTTGGTAGAGGTTGACCTGTGAGATGGAGATATGTCCGTGGTCGTCTCGGCCCACCCCCTTGATGTAATCGTAGGGCAGGTACTCGGTCAGTCCTTCGGCCAGGACAACCACACCAAACTCTTTCCCTTCCTCTTCGCGGGCCAACATGGTTTTGACAATGCGATGAACGACTCGTTCGATGTTCATTACCTTGCGCGTGACGAGCTCCCCAGCATCGTTGGTGTGGGATTCCTCCGTCAGGTAATCATCAATGATGTCCTCGACACTGATGACCAGACTGGCCTCGCCAGCAATGGCAGCTCCGTAGGATAGCCAGCCTGCGCTGCGGCCCATTGTCTCGGCGATGAAGTAGGTCTTGGTTACCTCGGCATCGTAGATCAGGTTGCGAATTTCCGATGCCAGGAACTCGACAGCGGTGAAGAAGCCAAAAGTGAAGTCGATCCCGTGATAGTCATTGTCGATCGTCTTGGGCAGGTGAACGACAGGGATGCTCTCTTCGGAATTGATTTCCTGAAATCGTTTGAACTTGTTGGCCGTTTTGAGAGTGTCATCGCCACCGATCGAGATCAGGGCATTCACATTGATCGAGCGGAGTGCTTCGTATACGTTTTTCAGAGGTTTGTTTTTTTCCTCGTCCTGCAAGTCCGCTGGTGCATGGATATGCTTGCCTGGATTGGTTCTCGCTGTCCCGAGGATGATGCCTTGTGTGTTGCGGGACCGGGCCAGCACGCGGTGGGTTAAATGAATGTAGTCACGGCCTTCCACGAGTGGCTCTTCCGGTGTGAATTCCGCCAGCTTCGAATAGCCGTGCTTGATCCCTACGACTTCCACACCGGCTCTCAGGAAAGAGGCGGCAGCCGCAGAGATAACCGCGTTGGCAGCCGGGGCTGGACCGCCAGCAAATAGGATGGCGACGCGATCAAAAAGGTGGTCCGGACGAGGTGGGGGGGATAATGTATTGGCCACGAAATTTCTGCCTTAGGCTGGGTTAACGGGGTGGGGTGATGGATTGAAATGGCGAATCACTCGCCATTAGGGAGTATCGGGATTCCACTGCATCCCAATTGAGAAAGAACGATTTTAAGCAAGAGATGGCTGGCCTGCCATGGAAAGTTTCCGCTTTCGGGGGTAACAGCAGCCCTTTCGGGAGATGGTGTGGTCGACTTTGCCGTTTATCTCGGGTTGAGGTGGGGATCGCCAGCTTTATTGGCCACCGGTCCTCTGAAAATTAATTCCAAGAGCAGGCTGACCTTGCGGGTTGGGTCGATTCTAGAGCGTTCGGCCAACCCAACCGGTGTCCACTTTCCCTTCGCGGAAGTCGTCGCTCTTTAGGACCTGGATGTGGAATGGAGCGGTGGTCTGGATGCCATCAATGTGCAATTCGCCAAGTGC
>JAYZCF010000055.1:0-15667 GCA_036338455.1 Planctomycetota bacterium | reverse complement strand
CAATCGTGGGTTGCATTCTGGAATCGCTTTTGGTTCGAGAGACGAGCGGTTGATACCCTTGCCGTGATGCGAATTCTGGTTGGCTCGATGTTGTTTTATACTCATTTGGTCTGGACCATGGAGCTGCCGACTTTTTTTAGCTCGTCGGGCGTGTTTCTCAGCGAGTATCGCGGCCTGTTTCAGTGGGAGCCTTCCTACCGTTGGAGTCATTTTGAGTGGTTCTCTTCACCTGCCTGGCTGTGGGGTTCCCATTGCGCGGGGCTGGCGGTGCTGTTGATGTTCGTGCTCGGCTGGCTGACAAGAATCACGGCAGTTCTTTCTTTTTTGCTGGTGGTCTCTTATGCCAATCGGGCAACCGGTGCTCAGTTTGGTTTAGATCAAATCAATGCATTTCTTTGTCTCTACCTGGCCGTTAGCGACTGTGGGCGAGCCTACTCGATTGATGCTTGGTGGAGCTCCAAACAGGGCAGGGGACTGGTTGCTTCCACTGTAATGAATAATATCGCAACCCGGTTGATCCAATTACACTTGTGCATTGTCTATCTGTTTGCCGGATTGGGGAAATTGCAAGGTGCCTACTGGTGGAATGGCGAGGCGATCTGGGGCGCCTTGGCCAGTTATGAATACCAGTCGATCGATATGACTTGGATTGCCGAATATATGTGGCTGGTCAATCTTTTGACCTTGACCGCGGTGACCTGGGAAGTGACTTATCCCTTTCTGATTTGGCCTCGGCTGACGCGGCCGATTTTCCTTCTCATGGCGGTGGTGGTTCATCTCGGGATCGGCTTCTGTATGGGCATGTTGACGTTTGGATTGATCATGCTCTACGCCAACTTGGCCTTTATCGATCCTCGTTTTCTGAGAGGGTGTTTCAGAACCGGGCAGCAGGAAGTCCCGATTGAACTGACGGCAGGCAAAGGCGATCCCGGTTGAGCGATGGACGTTCGCCGCGCCGTCATCTCAATCGTCTTTCTTAAATTTGTACGCGAACGTTTTGCCGTCGTTGTGTCGCTACTCAAAGATTCTATACTGGCCTTGATCGTTTCGGGGTTTGCGCGATGAACGGTGCGGCCTCTCTGGAAAGCCCGAGAAATGTGGTTCAAACAGGTAGTCCAAATTGAAAAAGAATATTGCCATCGTCGGTGCGACGGGAGCCGTCGGTACCCTGGTCAGGGAATTACTCGTTGAGCGAGATTTTCCGTGTGGACAAATTCGGTTTTTGGCCTCGGAAAAATCGGTTGGCAAGCAGCTCAATTTTGACGGCCGTTCGGTGACCGTCGAATTGCTTTGCCCAACTGCCTTTGACGGAATCGATATCGTGATTGGCAGTACGCCGGATGAAGTGGCGCGGGAGTTTACTCCCTGGGCCGTTGAGGCTGGAGCGATTGTGGTCGATGAGAGCGCCGCCCATCGGATGCTGCCGGAAGTACCTTTGGTTGTTCCGGAGGTCAATCCGCACGCGGTGGCTGAGCATCAGGGAGTGATTGCCAGTCCCAACTGCAGTACAACACAGATGGTGCTGGCCATGAAACCAATCCACGACGCGTCGCCCATTCGAAGGGTCATCGTAACGACCTACCAGGCGACCAGTGGCGCCGGTGTGCAAGGGAGCACAGAACTGGAAAGCGGGACGCAGTCTGCCCTGCAGCAGGAGGCTTGGCAGTGCGACGTTTTTCAACATCCGATCGCATTTAACGTGATTCCCCAAATCGGCTCGTTGCAGGACAACGGCTACACGTCGGAGGAAATGAAAATGGTTTGGGAGACGCGTAAGATCTTTGCTGACAATACGATCGAGATCTGCCCAACTTGCGTTCGTGTCCCTGTTCGGAATTGCCACAGTGAGTCTATCGTGTTGGAAACGGACGATGCAATTTCTCCGGAACGAGCCAGGGAGATTTTTGCCGCCGCGCCGGGAATCCAGGTGATGGATGAACCGGACAGGGGCGTCTATCCGATGCCTATCAACTGTACCGAACTCGATGATGTTTTTGTGGGCCGGATTCGACGCGATTTGAGCCGCGAGAACTCATTGGCTTTCTGGTGCGTCAGCGATAACCTCCGTAAGGGGGCGGCCACCAATGCCGTTCAGATTGCTGAATTGTTGGCTTCAGGTGAATACACAAAATGCCGTTCTTCAAACTGATCATTGCCTACGATGGGACTGGCTACTCCGGCTGGCAGGTGCAGCCCAATGGGATCACGGTCCAGCAGCGTTTGGAAGAAGCATGGCAGCAGGTGACGGGTGAGACAGTCCGAATTATTGCCAGCGGGAGGACCGACGCAGGCGTGCATGCCGAAGGTCAGGTTTGCAGTGTGGAAACATCCACTGAATTAGATGGACTCACTTTGCAGCGCGCACTGAATGCTTCCTGCCCGGAAACGCTGACGGTTTTGCAGGCCGAGTTGGCGGCGGATGGGTTTCACGCGATTCGGGATGCTGTTCAAAAAACTTATCGTTACCAGATCCAATACGGTCATGTGCGTGACCCCTTGCAACGTCAATATCGCTGGTTCCTGCCCGGCAGCGTCGAGGTGGAATCGATGCGGCAGGCGGCCAGACATCTGGAGGGGAAATTGGATTTTGCCAGTTTTCAAGCAGCCGGTTCGGACCGTAAAACGACCGTGCGGAACGTCAGTAGAATCGATATTTCCCGAAGGTCGCGGCTGCCGTTTCACTACCTCGATATCGAAGTGACGGCTGATGGATTTCTTTATAATATGGTTCGCAACATCGTGGGAACGCTCGTCAGGGTAGGGCAGGGGAAGCGCCCGCCGGAATGGGTACAGCAGGTACTTGAGAAAAAAGACCGCACGGTGGCTGGCCCCACCGCTCCGGCACACGGCCTGTTCCTGGTGGAAGTTGATTATGACAACCCGGTCGACCGTGAGTCAGCTGGTTAACAAACTTACGTGGGTCGTGGCCCTGCGAAGGTCGGTTGCCTTGGATACCTTGGGGGATGAGTTGACTTGTAGTAAAAGCGGTCAGTGGCCCGGCTGCTGACTTCTTCATGCGGGAACGCGGAACCCGCTCAAAATAGTCTGGCAGTTCGGTTCGCCTTTTGACTTGCGGCCAGTTTGGTTAGAATGGAAGTAAGTCAGTGACAACTCCTGTTTCAATTTAACTGGATGCCGCGGTGTCAAATCAACGGGACTTTCTCGGTTCTTTTCAATTGGTTCGATTGATTCGTTCGGGTACAACCACCCAGGTTTGGGAGGCATTGCGGCAGGATGGTCGTGAGCGGGAGAGGCTGGCCCTCAAGGTGCTCAACCGCGAATGCCGAGATGACAAAGTCGAAATTGGCTATTTGCAGCACGAAGCCGATGTCGGAAAGACGCTGGACCATCCGAATATCATCAAGGTTTATGGTTTTCATAAATTTAACAAGTTGCCGTTTATCTCGATGCAACTGTTCAATTCACGTAACTTGAAAATCGAAATGCGGGAGCGGGCTGAGGCAATGGCCATCAATCTGCCTGCGATCATCCGCAAAGCGGCTGAGGGTGTGCGTCACTTGCATGAGCAGGGCTGGATTCACTGTGACATCAAGCCGGACAATTTCCTTGCAGATGAGCAGGGGGCGGTTAAATTGATCGACTTTTCGATTGCGGAAAAGCCGACCAAGAAAAGTGGTTTATCTGGTTTGTTTCCCGGCTTGAAGGGCAAGAAGCCCATTCGGGGTACGCGAAGTTACATGGCTCCCGAACAAATTCGGGGTAAGGCGATGGATGAGCGCTCAGACATCTATTCCCTGGGCTGTGTGATTTTTGAGTTGTTGGCCGGCCGAGCGCCGTTCTCAGCGACCAACCCGAACGAACTGCTCAACAAGCATCTTTCGGCTCCGATTCCCAATTTGCTGGCCGTCAGTGGAGCAACGCGGGAACTCACCGATCTGGTGAGAAGGATGATGTCAAAAAAACCAAAAGACCGGCCCCAGACGATCCAGGATTTTCTTTACGAATATAAAAGCGTCGCCGTGTTTCGTGCCGGAAAACGACCGGCTGGGCTGTTGCGCGACACCGGGGCAGACTAATTAATTGCCGATTCGTTGAATTCCAGCGTGAGTCCCACCTTGAACTGCCAACAAACGAGAGCAGAATGGAAGGGTGGGCCCGTTTTATGAAGGGCCCGTTTTATGAAATGGCCGCTCTGGTCCTGACCAATCCAACCCGAGTAGAAACTCATGGACTATCTCGAATTTGAACAACCGATTGCAGACATTGCTGAGCAGGTTCGGCAGCTCGAATTGGAGTCGGACAAAACGGCGGAAGCGGTAGAACGGCTGCGTCAAAAGCGACGGGAGATGACAGAAAAGACTCGTGAGATATATGAAAATCTCACACCTTGGCAGACGGTTCAGGTTGCCCGTCACAAAGAGCGGCCGCATACGATCGATTACCTCTCGCTTGTCTTTGATGAATTTGTCGAGTTGCATGGCGATAAACTGTTTGGTGATGACCGGGCAATCAGGGTCGGCTTTGCCAGCTTGGATAACACCAAGGTCATGGTGTTGGGGCATCAAAAAGGTAGAACGTTCAAGGATCGATCCGAGAATTACTTTGGTTGTGCGCACCCCGAAGGTTACCGCAAGGCGATGGCCAAGATGCGATTGGCGGCCAAGTACGGTCTGCCGGTCATTTGCTTTATTGACACCCCGGGTGCCTATCCCGGAATTGGTGCAGAAGAACGCGGGCAGGCGCAAGTGATTGCCGAGAATATGTATGAGATGTCCCGCCTCGAAACCCCGGTCATTTGTGTTGTGATTGGTGAAGGGGGAAGTGGAGGCGCCTTGGGAATTGGTGTAGGAGATCGGGTCGCCATGCTGCAGCATGCTTATTACTCGGTAATCAGTCCGGAGGGTTGTGCCGGGATTCTCTGGAAGAGCGCTGCTCACGCCGAAAAAGCGGCCGAGGCACTCAAGTTCACGTCGGACCACTTGTTGCGTTTTGGGATTGTGGACGATGTCATTCCGGAACCCCTGGGTGGAGCTCACCGAGATCATCACCACATGGCGGCCGCTCTCAAGTCTTACCTGAAGAAGAATTTAAAGACTCTGGGCGCGATGGACCGTGAGACGCTGCTGTCTGGTCGTTACGAGAAATTTCGCCGTATGGGAGTCTTCCTGGAGCAGAACGGTATGCCCGCGGGCGCATCCTGATCAGTGTTCGTTCCGGTCAGGCGAATGAAAGATAGTGAACGATGACGGATTACGAATTCACTGGTGAAACAAACTGGAAAGAAGTCACGGCCAGTGAGGATGGGCTATCTGAGCCGGAGACCGGTTCTCCCGATGCCGATACGGTTGAGGCTCTTCGGGAAGAGTGGGAGCTTGCTAAAGTCCACCGGGATATCGTGACGTCCATGATCATGTCGTCCGTGCAGCGAAAGCAGGGCGACCTCTGTATTCTCGGAGCAGGGCCTTGCAACGATATTGAAGTCAAACCGTTGATCGAGCATTTCGATCGCCTGGTCCTGGTCGATCTGGATCCCGCTGCAGTCAAACAGGGACTAGCGCGACAAGATGTCCTCCTCGATGAACGGCAGATTCAGGTGAATTCCGTCGAACTGACTGGTATAAAAGAACAGCTGGACGTCTACGCCCGGTACCCAACTCCTGAGCTGATGCAGCAATTGAAGGAAATCGCCGAGACCCATGTGCCTGAGGTAGAGACGGGTAAATTTAGCGTGGTCGCCTCCACCTGCATGCTTTCCCAGTTGATGTTCAAGGCATACGAATGCGTGGCGGAGAGAGATGAAGACTTTGGGCACTTGTTGTTCAATCTTCGAAAACGGCATATTGAGCTGTTACTCGATATGCTGTGCCCAGGCGGAACGGGCTTACTGATTACCGATTTTGTTTCATCGGAGTCCCTGCCAGAGATTCTTACTGCCGAACAACTACAACCAGTATTGCAGAAGGGGATCGCCGAGAAGAACTTCTTTCACGGGATGAATCCCCAGTTGATTCACCAGACATTCCGCGTGCCGGCCATAAGTGATCAGCTGGAATCGTTGGAGGCTACCTCGCCCTGGCGCTGGCCGACGTCTCGACGTGTGTATGCCTGCCTGGCCTTCAAATTTCAGAAGAAGAGTTTCTGAGCGACCATCTCATCGCCGGCTCTGATGGCCCGCCAACGGGTTTGATCGAAATGGGCAGGGGGGCCAACCCCCCTGAAAATAACCCTCTCCCCAACGTCCGATAATGTTTCTTATGTTCGGTTGGAGGTCGGTCTTTTCCTGGCTATAGCCTGTTTGTGCATTTTACTTTGGTCACCCTGCCCGGACTGGACATTGGACAAGTGAGCGATGTGCCGTAGCCCTGACCTGCAAATTCCTTCACCATTTCGTCGTCCGTTTTGTGGAGAACGTTTGTTGATCGAGAGCAAGGAAACGGACGGTGGCAAGGGTGTAGGCGCCCACGTCAAGCACCGGAAACGGAGCAGGTATTCGATCGTAAGCCGTCCCGTTGATCCTGGGCTACAGCGGCACGTGCGCCGTTTTGCAAACGGTCGCTTTCCCTACCGAAAGCTGCCGAATCGTCTGGATCAAGCGACCGTCCGGAAGATTGCCCATATTTGGCAGCAACGTGCTTCTTTGGCTCTTTTCTCTCGTTTTGCCGGTTTTTCCGGTATGCCTGGACTCGGCTTATCGCCGGCCGGAAACGGGCTGCGTGGAGACCGGCTGAATCGGCATGGCGGTCCCGCGCGGCGCGGGTCTGGTCGGTGCAGCTTGAGGCGTTCCGCGGCTCCGCAAGGTTGCCACCCCTGCCCGTTGATTCTCAGGAGTGGAAGGTTGATTCCAGTTGCCATGGAAGGTGCTCAGGTTCCCTTTGATTTGATTGATCGTACTGCTGAGCTGGTCTTCACTCGTCTGAATCCAGTTAGGGTCCTTTTCTGTCATCTTGTGGTTGAATCGATTGACGTAAGGGTCGACGTACGCATGTATTTCCGTGGGCATCCACTGGTCGAGCCGATTGATAGCCGCCGTGAAATAACTTCCCGATTTGGAGGACATGATCGCATCGCGGGCGGCTTCACCCAGCAACGCAACAGAAAATATGGTAATCACCATGCAAAGGATGGAGCCTTTGGCAGCGCCGGCCAAAGCGCCGGCTGGACGATCAAACCAGCTGAGTTTCAAACCGTCAATTGTCTTGCGCACGAACAGGGCGTAGATGATCCAGATGGCGATCCATGTTCCCACGTAGAGGATCAACATGGCGGCGAAACGATTCCACGGTTCTTCAGCCTGAATGTAAGGCGAGACGTCTGCGCGGAATTGCATCGCCACGATGTAGCTGACAACAATGGCTGCCATGGAAGCAATCTGCCAAGCTAATCCTTTCCAAAGCCCAAACAGAATGGTCAGACTTAAAATGGCGATCATTAACATGTCATAAAACGACATCGTATCCACTCCTGTTTCGCATCCTGAAGCGTTTTCCATCCCCGATCAGATCGCTCGCACCGGGCGGGAAACGAAGGGCGGATTTAATCGAATTCCCGCTTTCGATTCAAGGTGAACTACCGGGAGTCAGACGGACAGGACTTGCCAGCGTCTAGCCGCTAGCGGAAATATAGGAAGGAGCAGGTGATACCTCGGGGAGGGCCGTTGGGCTATTTGCCGAATTTTAGCAAGTTGCCCTTTTGTCAAACGCTTGGATTCTTTAAATCCTGATACGAACTTGGGCCCCGCTTCGGGCATTTCTTTTCCTTCGCACTCAAGAACGTATCCGCAGCAATCCATGGCTGATTTTAAAACCCATATTACCACCAGTACCGTGATTGGAGTCGGCTACGGTGCCGTTGGTTTTCTCGGTTTTGGTTTTTCGCTGGAACACTCGATGGTGGCGGGTGCCTTGTGCAGCGTCGCTGGTATGTTACCCGACCTGGACAGTAGTTCCGGGATACCTCAGCGGGAGACACTCTCGTTTTTAGCGGTACTCGTTCCCATGTTGATGATGCACCGTTTTCGTCAGTGGGGAATGTCGCCTGAGAACATGGTTTTTGCCGCAGGTGTTGTGTACGTTGTTTTCCGTTTCGGGTTGGGTCGTCTGTTCAGTAAGTACACCAAGCATCGTGGAATGTGGCATAGCATTCCGGCCGCCATGATTGCGGGTTTGACCACGTTCATTGTCTGTTTATCACCCGAGCTGAGCGTTCGTCTTTTCAAGTCATGGGCGGTGGTTCTCGGATTTGTAACTCATCTTGTTCTCGATGAGATCTGGTCGGTTGACTGGAACGGAAATGAGATAAGAGTGAAAAAATCGTTTGGAACGGCACTCAAGTGGTTCAGCCCCAAGCTGTGGCCGAACATCTCGACCTATGGCAAATTGGCGATCCTGGTGGTGATTATCTTTAGCGACCACAGCTTGATGCAATATTTTGGTCGTGAGCCGGTCGACATTGTTCCCCATGAAGCGAAACAATGGTTGATGGATTCCCTCGGAGGTGGCGACGTTCCGTTGCAGCGATAAAGATAATCCGCTTGGTCTCGGTGCTTCTTCTTGGGCCACTTCAAAACGTTTTTCGAGAATCGATCAAGAGCGTTACAGGCCCGTCGTTAATCAGTTCAACTTTCATGTCCGCTTGAAATTGCCCTGATTCCACCGAAGCCCCCTGCTGTTTCAGGTAATCAATTATCTGTTCGTATAAGCGTTTTCCATGTTCGGGTTCCGCCGCGCGGATGAAGCTCGGACGTCGCCCGCGGCGCGTGTCTCCCAGCAGTGTGAACTGACTGACGACAAGAATGGAACCACCGGTGTCCTGCACGGAGCGGTTCATTTTTCCTTGTTCGTCATTAAAGATTCGGAGGCCGAGAAGTTTGTCGGCCGTATAACGCAGGTCATCTTGGCTATCCCCCTGCTCCACGCCGAGGAGGACGAGGAGCCCTGGCCCAATTTCACCGACAATTCGGTCGGCGACTTGAACACGACAGCTGCTGACTCGCTGGATGACACTACGCATGGTTTGCCGCTTGCTTCTTTTAACGGGGGTTGCGTCGCTTTTCGGCTGTGCGGATCGATTTGGAAATCACGCGAACTCGGTTCGCCAATTCTTCGGTCAGGTCCACTTGAGGGGAGTCACCTGATTGAACGATGAACCACTCCTGGTCGACGCTCTCCAGTTTGCTTACTTCGGTCATCTCGAAACGGACGATTGGCTGGCTTACATTCATGTCCCCTGGCCTGTCGTATTGTTGGAAGGTGATTCGGTATGGGAACAGCGGTAAAAAATCATCGGCGCCGAGATGTATCTCGACTGCGTGAGGTAGTTGTGGAGGCAACGCACTCCACTGGATAGGTGACTCCAGGTATTTAGGATCGACCTGATTCTCCATCAATCGTTTCAAGTACGACGGTTTCCAGGCGCCCCTTAACACGAGTGTGGGGATTCCACCAATTTCTCCTCGGGTAATTGGCTCGAAGTCGAAAGCTTCTGCTAAATGCTGTAGCAAGCTGGAAAGCCCCCCGGTGGCCATCCAGGCGGTCGGGTTGGCAACCATCGCTTGTTGATCCGCTTTGGCCAGTTGGTACAGATCGACGAAACTGAGGCTTTTACCCTGACTCGATTCCTGCAGAGAGTAAAAGAACCGACCATCGCATATTTGCGTCAATTTACCGAGATCCTCATCCTCATATTCAAAGTCCAAGCGGGATTTGCGACTCCCCTGCCCCAGTTGGATGTACCTTCCCTCGGTAACAAGTTGCTGGTGGAACAAGTCGACCGTGAGTACGACCTTGGACTCAACTGCCGGTGACTCGACCATTTCGGCGGCCGATCGCTCAAGCAGTTCCCGGCTCTCGTTGAGAGCTGTCGTGCTTGCATGAGCCGCGTTGAAGGCTGGCTTGGAATTTTCGAACGTGAGGGCTTGCGGCTGGGCGGGATCGTCGGTGAAACCTTGTGTAGGGCGTGGTTTCTGCTGTTCCGAGGCCTGTTTTTTCTCGTCGGCATAGAAGACGCCGCTGGCGAACCAGAGCAGGCAGCCGGCCGCTAGCAAGAAGATGGCAAATGGCAATTCCAACTTCATTGAAACGGATGTGCGGATTTTTCCAAAGATATTCATTATGACGCGCCGAAAACAAAGAGCAGCGTTACTACCTATGCCAACAGCAGATTGACCGTCGGTTACCTAACAGGCGGAAAACTGCGTTGACCCAGAGAGAAACTTGCTGATTCCGTGTAATCCTGCAAATGCCGGCTTTGTTGTGAACGCAACAGTTGAGCCGTTGCCATTTGGATGCGAGGAAGTGTGTAAGTCTTCAACATGGCTCATTTTAGGAATGACGCTAAAACGGGTCTATGTCAGTTTTTTAAGCTGAAAAAAGAGTCCCATCGTCAGACATTTGGAAACACGAAATTCTTCTCTCGTTATGGGAGAGGGTCGGATGTGAACATCAGCATCGTCCGGCGTACAAACTTAGGGGGGAATCTGATGCACGCGCGTATCTCGACAGGATTGATGATGCTGGCGTTGGCCGTCATGGTAACCGGATGTCAAGTTCCGGTTGTTAGAACGGGCATACCAGTGAGTCATAATTTGCCACCAGCACAAATGCTGATGGAACCCGGCCCAGGAGTCGGTGGACCTGGACCTGGTGTTCTGTCCGCTTCATCCTATGCTGGCAATGCTAATGCCAATGCGGCCAATGGTCCCATGGGCTCGGCTGCACAGCAAAAAGTACAGATTTTGTTCGACAAGCCGGCCATGATGAACATTCACTGGGATGTCAACGGAGTCGGTCAATACGACTCCACTCCCTTGGTGGTTCCAGGTCGTCAGAACTTTGGTCAAGGATGTATCTACCGACTGAAGTTGACCAACATCGAAGGCCAGGAAGGTCTCGAATTGTATCCGACCCTGGAAATTGGGACCGTATCGACCAGGACGGCAGCCTACCTAGCCCACGCAGCGGTTCCGGTCCAGTTGACACAGGAAGATTTTGATCAAGTCAACGCAGGTAATTTTGTTACCAAAGTCATCTACGTTCCGGATCCCGAGTACCAAGAGCTGGCACTGGCTGGTGTTGATACACTGGTGAGCACCCGCTTGGATCCAGGCGTTGACCCGATCACGGAAGCGGACCGACGCGGAGCGATTCTGGCCGTCTTGAGAATCGGAAATAAGGATCTCGAAGTTCCTGGTACAGATGCCGCGGCAGTAGCGGGTACCACGATGGGCGCTCCCGGTATCCAGACGGATGGATACATTTCCGGTGTCAGTGGCCCTGCTTACGGAATTCCTTCGGTGGGGACGCCAATTGGACTGCCAGGTCCCCCGCACATTCCGATGGGAGGACCCGCAGGGCTTCAGCGGTACGACCTTTACAACCACACGGCGATGCAGATCCCCAACCCGACTCCTTCTGTCGGCGTACATGTCAAGCAAAGTCCTGGGTTGTCGTATCCTCAGCCGGTTAACCGGGTGATGATCAAAGAGAAAACGATTCGTCCAGGTTTTGCCAACGGGCAACCGCCGGCCGACATGGTGCACGGGCAGATTCCCTACTGCCCACCACAAGGTTTGTTGCACCGCCGACGATAGTGTTCCACTGACTTTTTCGTGAGCCGTTCCCGGACGCTTGTTCGGGGCGGCTTGCGTTATAAGTCGGTTACCGGGAATTGGCAGCCTGAGCTGCCCTGTTATTTCAAATCCTTTGGTCATGTTCGGGACTGTTGGCATGAACCTGTTGCATGAATTCCGTATCCTTTCGTTGTTCACGCTGGTGCTGGTGTTGGCCTGCCTGCTTGAGCCGGCTCTGGCACAGGCCCAGTTTGCCCCATCTCGCCAGCAGTTGATCAACGGCGCAGTCTCACCGGGGACGATGGCCAGACTGCAGTTGCTCCGCGACCCGGAATTAAGTCAGTACGTGCAGCCGGTCAGGATTGAAGTGCCCGAAAATGCGACGGTTGCCTTCTGGAATGAAGGTTCCTTCACCCCGGCCAAAAAGAATTCTGTAATGGGCGGTTTGACGGTAGGCCCGGTTTACCGCACGAAGATCAGTAATATTAAAGGCCATCCCGGACTGGAGGTTTATCCATCGATCGAAATGTTGGACAGGCTATATCCCCCTGAAGGCCTGGCCATCGAACACCCGGTCGAGATTGCGATTCATTACAACGACCTTTTGCAAGTCGCTCGAGGCAAGATGGTGACTAAGGTCGTTTATCTAGAAGACCCACTAACTGCCCTGCCCTATCGTCAGCAGGAGAGTCATCAGTCGTCATTTGATGTTGGTTTTCGCGAGGACCCCTTTGCCGTAGCGGCTCGTTTAGGACGACCCATGGCGATTGTGCGGCTGGGAACTCGAGCCCCGATTCCGTCCAGCGATAACGGGAATTTCAATTTTTTCAGCCCGCCTGTTGAGCGTTACTCAGACCAATTGCCTACGCCCGCCCAGGAGGCGAATACGAAAAAGGTTCAGACGACCGATGCCGGCGCCGCAGGTGCCGCCGCCAGTCTGGTTTCCTACCGCAAGCCGACCTCAGCCAAAGCTTTGTATGAATGGCGAACCGGCTCGGCGACTGGCCAAGCGGGTTACCCGCTTCAAGATGGCGGGGACTGCTCCCCTGCCCTGCCCTGCTCCGCCAGCGGCCTTCCCACAGCTCGTCGGCACCGGCCTGATGAGTTTATCTGTGATGGTTGTGATCGGTTGCCGCAAGCCGAGGTTGATGAGAACTGGAAGGTGACGGGCCTCGGAATCGAAGATACGATCGGGCATTTTGATACATTACAGGGTGAAACGATCTTGGTCCCGAGTAACCGGGTTTGTATTTATTCACCCCGATTTGCAGCAGTGCGCAAGGTCCACAACATCGGTCATGCCAATACTTCGATTTCTCTAGCATCTTTCCGCCGGAAAGACCACACCGAGCAAACGCGGGGTGAGAATATGTCGGCCAGTGCCCTTCAGCAGCTGCGATTGCAAAGCAATAAAGGATCCTACCGAGCCAATTCATTCAAAGATCATAATCGAAGTGTCGTACTCGATAACACGATTCACCTGGTCGGTTCTTACGCGACCATGAAGGCGTTTGGCAATTTGCAGTTGGTTAAATTTGGCCGATTCGAAAACACAGAGTCTGCCCGTCTTACGTTGGGCATGCAATCCGCTCTTGCTTGGGACATCGATGTGGCTGCTCAGATGACGGTCAAGAATGCCCAAGCGGTCATTGTTAACGATGTCGCCACGATGCAAGAAGTTGTAGGGAGTGAAAACGAAACCGAGCAGCCCGCCTTGCGTTTGTGTAAGCTTGCCTCTCGCATCAGTGCCAAACCGGGTGAGGAAGTAGATTTTACGATCCGTTTCGACAACGTGGGTGGTCAGAGAATGGGTAACGTAACGATCATCGACAACCTTTCACCACGGCTGGAGTTCTTGCCGGAATCGGCTTCCTGCACACTGGATGCCAAATTGGTAACCACCGTCAATGAAGCTGGCTCCCTACGCCTGGCTTGGGAAATCATTAAGCCGATTGAAGAAACATCAGGCGGCGTGATCCAATTTAAATGCCGGGTTCGTTAAACGCTCCTGTGTTTTCAGATATTTGGTAGAACCGGTGGCTGGTTTTGCCATTTCTTATTCATCTTCCGGCTCGGAGACCGCTCAAAGGCAACGGGGCGAGACCTGGGCGGTCGGGAAGTGTCACGTTTTCATTCGATTTTCCATTGCCCATTTTGACTCGAGTCAGGTGGGAAACGGAAATCCAGTTGCAGTTGGGTTGTGACCAGATCTGCCTATAATGCGCTGATAAACAATACCGAGCCCCGGGGTCCTGATGCGCTGTCAACTTCCATTACTGTTTTTTCTCACCGCTGTCTGTTTCGGTTGCTTACCGGATCGGGAAGCGCGGGCGGGTGGCGGCCCCGAAAACCTGATGCTGGTGGTGAACGCCGATGATCCCAGCTCGATGCTGATAGCCAATCATTACGTGCAGTTAAGGCGTATCCCTTCTTGCAACGTGGTCTACCTGAGGGGAGTCCCCAAAAGGGTTGATATGGCGCTTGAAACGTTTCAGTTGAAGATCATGACTCCCATCCTCAAGAGGATCAATCAGTCGGGCGTAAATGCCCAGATTGACTACATCGTCTACTCGTCAGGTTTTCCTACCGTCGTCAAGATTGGGCCTCATGTAAAGAAGCTGAATGCTTGGTTGATCGCCAATGGGCAGGCGCCGTTGTCCGAAAAACTTTTCAAGCCGATGGCTTCTCTTACGGCGGCGACCTACTTTTTTTCCCAGGTCATGAAGAATGATCCCTCTTACATTTCGTTGACCGCCAATGGATATATGAGTGGACCCACGAATGTCCTGTTGCGAACCCCTTTTGTGGGAGACGAACAGATCGAATTTGATCGCGCACTGCAAAATTACAACGCCCAGCAGTACGACGAAGCGATCAAAAAGCTGCTGCCTCTGCAAGAAATGAACCCGGGTCAAGTCGCTGTATCGTATTGGTTGGCTCGTTGTTACGGTATGAAAGACGATCCGGTCCAGGCAAACGAGTGGATCGCAAAGTGTATTCGCCAAGGCTGGTGTTATGCAGATTATACCCGAGCCGATCCTGCCTTTGAGTCGCTGGCCGCTAACCCTATGTTTGTTGCCCTGGTCAAACGGATGCCCGACCAGGAATTTGAATACCTTCCCACTCGCAGCTTTCGTTCTCAACTCTTTTGGGGGCGAAACGGATTTCCCAATTCCGCCGGGCAGGGGCATCGTTACGTGCTGTCGACCATGTTGTCCGTAACGCGGGGGTTGGGAATGTCCGAGCGCCAGTCCCTGGAATTCCTGCAGAGGAGTGTGCGAGCCGACCATTCTCACCCCGAAGGTGTTTTTTACTTTTCCCGAACGTCCAATGTGCGGACAACAACACGGATGGCCTCCTTTGCAGGGGCGATCGAAGAATTGGCCAGCTTGGGGTTTCGTGGCGAGGTAATTCAAACGGTCATGCCGATGAAAAAAGAAGATGTGCTCGGTGCCACGCTCGGTGTGGGGAAGTTGAATTGGAAATCGTCGCAGAGCCGGATCCTTCCCGGGGCGATTGTTGAAAACTTGACCAGTTTTGGTGGCAAATTCGGTCAAAAAAATACGCAGACCAACGCATCCCATTTTCTAAAATATGGGGCCGCGGGTTCGAGCGGTACGGTGGTTGAGCCCTACGCGGTTCAAGCCAAGTTTCCCCATCCAAGAATCCAGGTTCACTACACCAAAGGTTGTTCCCTTGCCGAAGCATTTTACCAAGCCGTGCATGGTCCTTTTCAGCTATTAGTACTGGGTGATGCGCTTTGCCAACCGTTCGCGAAGCCTCCACAAGTGACCGTCTCTACCGATTTTTCCGGGCCCCTGACAGGTGAGCTGAGTTACCGGGTCGATCTGGAACCATCATCGGCTCCCGTTGAATCGGTGCAGATTTATCTGGATGGGCGTCTGATGGGCCAAACAACCGATTTTGGAAACATGACGCTCAATACGGCTCAAATGGCTGATGGTTACCACGAGTTGCGGCTAGTCGCGGTTGGTCGAGGGCCTGTACGAAGTCAGTCCAGACAGCTTTTCGACTTGCAAGTTGATAATCACGGGCATTCGATTGAACTGAGCAGTGATCTTCATGAAGTCGATGAAGGTCAACGTCTACAATTGTCGGCGGAATCAGTCGGCGCCGAGT